>CALWYN010000093.1 GCA_944385755.1 uncultured Oscillospiraceae bacterium | reverse complement strand
GGGATGAACTGCTCCGGGCGATGGAGCGCACCCAGGAGGCCATCATCTCCCTCCGGGACAACCCCTCCCCGCGCACGGCGGTAGAGCTCTGCCTGGTCTCACTCTGCGACCTCAGGCTCTGCGACGGGCTGCCGGAACTGAGGGCCCGGGTCTCGCGCCTGGAGGCAGGCGCCGCCGCGCCGGCGGAGGACGGCGGCCTTGCCGGGGAGGACGTCCGGCAGCCGGAGAGCGCGCCGTGGGCGGCGGAACCCTCTCGGCCCGCCGCGGAGGACGCGCCGGGTGCTGCCGAACAGTCCCCGGCCGGGACAGAGACCGCGCCGCCCCGGGATGGGCGCCGCACCGGGGCCCGAACAGAGCCGCCTGTACCGGAACAGGGCCGGGCGGAGGCACAGAGACAGGCGCCGGAAGAGGTACAGGATTCCGTGACGGCCACCCTTCCGGATTCGGGTGATAACGCCGGGCGGCCGGGCGGCGAGCTCACCTGGGAGCGCCTGCTGGAGCTGATGAAGACGCGCCTGCCGGTGGGTATTTTCAACCTGCTGACGGATCCGCTTCAGGCCATGGGGGAGTTCACCGGCGAGGGGCTGAGGCTGCAGCTCGCCCACGGCTTTGCCCGAGATATGCTGGGCAAGCCGGAGGTTATAGAGAAATTCCGCGCCGCGGCAGCGGAGCTGGCCGGCTCGCAGGTGGCCGTGAGCGTCAGCGAGATGGACTCCGGCGAGAAGATAGCCACCAGGAGCATAGAGGAGCTCCGGCGCTTCAAGGAAGTACAATTTACCTGAAAGGTTGTGTTCATACATGGCAAAGGGCGGATTCCGCGGCGGTTACGGCGGCATGAACCAGGCCAATATGCTCAAACAGGCCCAGAAGATGCAGGAGGAGCTGCGCAAAATGCAGGAAGAGCTGGAGAACTCCAGCTTTGAGGCCACCGCCGGCGGCGGGGTGGTGAAGGCCGTCGCGAACGGCAAGCACGAGCTCACGGCCCTCACGATAGACCCGGAGGCAGTGGACCCGGAGGACGTGGAGATGCTCCAGGACCTGGTGATAGCGGCCGTCAACGAGGCGCTGCGCAAGGTGGACGAGGCCTCCTCGAGCGGTATGGCCAAGCTCACGGGCATGAAGGGCCTGCCCTTCTGAGAGACGTGCCCATAGCTGGCATAGAGCAGCCGGAACTCATAGAGATTGACGCGGAGCTGCGCCTGAGGCGCTTCGGCGGGAGCCTTGATTTCGCCCTCGGCTGGTATCAGGACGGCGACACGCTCTATCTCGTGGACGGCAAGCGCGAGCCCTATACGATGGAACGCCTGGAGGGCATGTACCGCTACCTCGACGCGCGCGGAGAGCTCTACTTCATCGAGCTGCTGAGGGACGAGGAATTCGTCCCCATAGGCGACGTCACCTTTTCACATGAGGACATTCCCATCGTGATAGGGGACCCCACCCTCCGGGGGCGAGGCATCGGCCGGCGCGTGGTGCTTGCGCTGTGCTCCCGGGCGCGGCGGCTGGGCTGGAGCGAGCTGCGCGTGGAGGAGATATACGACTGGAACGCCGCCTCGCGCCGCTGTTTCGAGGCGGCCGGCTTTGAGCCTTATAAAAAGACCGCGCGGGGCTCGGCCTTCATAAAGAAGCTCTGAGAAAAGAATCAGGGCCCCGGCTTCCCGCCGGGGCCCTGATTTCATGCTGGATTCAGAATATCGCCGAGTCGAGCATCTTGGCCATCTCCGCCCGGGTGAGGCCGTTGGAGGGGTTCAGCGCCCCGCCGGAGCCCTGCACGACGCCCATGTCCACGAGCGTCGCGGCTGCCTCGGCTGCCCAGGAGGCCACGGACGCGCCGTCGCTGAAGCTGCCGAGCACCGCGGTGTCCGCCACGTCATAGGTCACACCCAGCGCGGAGAGCGCGCGGTACAGGAAGGTAAAGCCCTCCTGGCGTGTGAGTGTGGACTCGGGGGCGAAGGTGGTCTCGGTCTGGCCCGTGGTTATCCCCGTGTTCTTGGCCCAGGCGACGGCCTGGGCGTAATAGGCTCCCTCGGGCACGTCGGTGAAGCCGCTGCCGGAGGCCACGGCGGGGGAACCGGCCGCGCGGTAGAGCATGAGCACGAAATCGCAGCGACGCATGGTGTTGTCCGGGCCGAAAGTGGTCTCGGTCATGCCGGTGACGATGCCGGACTCATAGAGCCGCTTTACCGCCTCCTCGGCCCAGTGGCCCCTCATGTCCTCGAATTCAACCTCCAGCTTCACCGGCAGCGTGGCCGTGAGGCCGGCGGCCTCCACGGTGATGCTGCCCTCGGCGCCGGGCGCGCCGGAGGCGGTGAACACGCCGTCGGAGGAGACGGAGCCCACCTCGCCGCTGACGGAATACCTGATGCCGCCGGCGTCGAATATCAGCTCGCGGAGGTTGTACTCCGCCGCCACGGAGAGGCTCAGGGTCTCACCTTGGCCTATTATCACGCTCTCGAGCTCACGCCCGGTCGAGGCGTCGCTCAGTGTGAGCGCGTCGGCCTGGGTGACGACGTGCAGCGTGCCGCTGCCGTCCGCCGAGCCGGCGGAGAGGCTTATCACATCCGCCCCGGCGGTCGCCGGCGCGGTGTAGAGCCCGCTGGACACGCTGCCCCTTGAGGCCGTGGCGCGCACGCCGCCGGTAAGGGAGACCGTGCGCATGGTGTTGTCGGTGGCGGCCAGCTCGAGCTGGAGGGAGCTGCCTGCCAGGATATACGCCCCGTCGTCGGTGAGGAAGAGGTTCTCGGCGGAGCCGCTGGAACGCTCGTCGGTGACGAAGAGGATATAGGAGCAGACCGAGCGCAGAGTGCCGTCCGAGGGCTCGTTGACAACGGTGAAGCCCTCGCTGCCGGGCATCCTGAGCGCCAGCGCGCTGGAGCCGCCGCCGTCCATGTTCACGACCGTGGTGCAGCCCATGGACAGCAGGTCAGCGGCGAGCTCCTCCAGCGTGGAGCCGGCGGAGGACTTACTCCGCCCGTCCATGACATAGTAGACCACGCTGCCGTCGTCGCGTATGCCTATGGCGGTGCGGGGGTTGGCGTCGGTTATGCTGCTGTCCCACCACTGGCTCTCGTATATGCTGCCGCCGAGGGCGAGTATCTTGCCGCAGCCGGCGACCCCCTCGGCCTGCGCCAGCGCGCTGCCGCTGCAG
>CALWYN010000092.1 GCA_944385755.1 uncultured Oscillospiraceae bacterium | reverse complement strand
CGTCCACTCGTATGCCGTCCACGTGGTACTTGTCGAAGAAGAACATCGCCGCGCTCACGAGGAAGCTCTGCACCTGGGGCATGGCGTAGTCGAAAATCATCGCGCCCCAGTCCGGGTGCTCGGCCATGCGGCGCTCGCTGCACTCGTAGCAGGGAGTGCCGTCAAAGAGACGCAGCCCGTGCTCGTCCCGCGGGAAGTGCGCGGGGACGTAGTCGATGATTACGCCTATGCCCGCGCTGTGGAGCTTGTCCACGAAATACATGAAGTCCTGCGGTGTGCCGTAGCGGCTGGTGGGGGCGAAGTAGCCGGTCACCTGGTAGCCCCAGGAGCCCTCAAAGGGGTACTCGGAGACGGGCAGGAGCTCCACATGCGTATAGCCCATCTCCAGGCAGTAGGCCGCCAGCTCGTCCGCCACTGCGCGGTAATTGGGATACACCTCGCCATCGTGCACCCGCCAGGAGCCGATGTGGACCTCGTATATCGAGATTGGGGAGCGCAGCGCATCACGCGCGCCGCGCGCTGCCATGTATTTGCCGTCCTGCCAGTCCCAGCCGCCGATATCCCAGACCTTGCTGGCCGTGCCCGGCCCTGTCTCGGCGTGGAAGGCGAAGGGGTCGGCCTTCAGCACCTCGTTGCCGCCGGCGCAGACGACGCGGTACTTATACATGTCGCCGTCCTTTAACCCGGAGATAAAGGCGCACCACACTCCGTCCTCACGGCGGTACATGGGGGAGGCCGAGCCGTCCCAGCCGTTGAAATCGCCGACGACGGACACCTCCCGGGCATTGGGCGCCCAGACACAGAAGCGGTGCAGCCCGCACTCGGGTATGTAGTGGCAGCCAAGGGTCAGGTATGCCCTCTGTGCGTTACCTGTGTTGAAGAGATAGATGTCATCGCTGGGAACATATTTCTCTGTGAGTTCTCTTTGATCCATCGTATTACCTCCCAATTAGAAAAGTATAGTAAAAGGCACGGGCCTCCTTCTCTGTCTTTACCGTCCCATTATACAATTTTTTTCCCGCGAATCAAAGTATTTTTTCGCCTGTGACGTTTTGACAAGCGCCCGGGCGCAGTATATACTTAAAAACAGTGTGAAAACGCCGCGTTTTTATACCTGGAGGTGCTTTCGTAAGTGATATATGTCGTTGAGGACGACAAGAGCATAAGGGAACTGGTGGCCTACGCCATGGATTCGGCGGGATTTGAGACCACGTGCTGCAACTCGGCGGCGGAATTTTTTTCTAAGCTGGACCCCTCAAAGGCCCAGCTGGCAATACTCGACATCATGTTGCCGGGTGAAGGCGGGCTGGAGATACTCAGCCGCCTCCGCTCAAGGCCGGAGACGGCGCAGATACCGGTGATGATTATGTCCGCCCTGGGCGAGGAGATGGACAAGGTCCGCGGTCTGGACCTGGGGGCCGACGACTATGTGGCCAAGCCCTTCGGCATAATGGAATTTCTGGCCAGGGTGAGGGCCCTGCTCCGCCGCGGGGAGCAGAGGGGGGAGCTCAGCGTCTCAGGGGTCACGCTCTGCCCGTCGGCGCGCCGCGTGGAGGTGGACGGGGAGACCGTTGCGCTGACGGCGAAGGAGTTCGACCTGCTGGAGTAGCTCGTGCGCCGGGCGGGCAGCGTGGTCCGCAGGGAGGAGCTGCTCGGGGCGGTCTGGGGCTATTCCGGCGGCGAGGAGACGCGCACGGTGGACGTGCATATCCGCGCGCTGCGCCTGAAGCTCGGCGAGGCGGGCCGGATGATAAAGACCGTCCGCGGCGTGGGCTATATGGCTGAGAAGTGAGGTGGCAGACATGCTGGACAGGGACGCACCGGAGCGACGGGCCTCCTCTGAGGACATGCGCCGGGAGTTCACGGCGAATGTCTCCCATGAGCTGAAAACCCCCATAACCTCCATATCCGGCTACGCGGAGATGATGGTGACGGGGATCGCCCGCCGGGAGGACTGGCCGCGGCTGGCCGGGAAAATCTACGACGAATCGCGCCGCCTGATAACGCTGATCGACGACATCATCCGGCTCTCCCGGCTGGACGAGGGCTCCATCCACGAGCACCCCGTGCCCGTGGACATAACCGCAGTGGCCCGCCGCTGCGCCGAGAGGCTGGAGGTGGAGGCCAGGCGCCGGGGAGTTACCGTGTCCGTACAGGGCGGTGGCGAGAGCGCCATGGGCAGCGAGGCGCTCATAGACGAGATGCTGACAAATCTCTGCGACAACGCGATAAAATACAACCGGGAGGGCGGCAGCGTTCTGATAAGCACGGGCGAGCGCGGAGGGCACGCGTTCTTCTCGGTGGAGGACAACGGCATAGGCATAGCGCCGGAGCACCTGGACCGCGTGTTCGAGCGGTTTTACAGGGTGGACAAGAGCCGCTCCAAGGATACCGGGGGCACCGGCCTGGGTCTCTCAATCGTGAAACACGCGGCCGCCTGGCACCGGGCCAGCACCAAGGCCGACACCGCCCCGGACAGGAGCACGCGAATAACGGTGATTACTCACGGACAGGGAGGCAGATCACAACCAGGAACCCAAGAGGCCATCCGGGAACCGGCCCCCGAACGACGCACCACCGAAGCAACA
>CALWYN010000091.1 GCA_944385755.1 uncultured Oscillospiraceae bacterium | reverse complement strand
CCCAGCCTATGCCGGCCGTGGCGAAGAGTATGTTCATTATTATCGGCGACGTCCCCGCGCGCACGAAGCTCCCCAGGAGGAAGGAGCCGCCGAGTATCACTATTCCGGCCAAAATCGTCTTGCGGCGGCCGAAGCGGGAGGCAACTGCTCCGACGGGTATGTAGGCGACTATGGCCGCCCCCGTGGCTATGGTGAGCGTTGCGTTGTAGTCCAGCCCCAGTACGCTCGAGGCGTAGACGGAGTACTTGCTTGTCACGGCGTTGTAGCCGAAGAACCAGAGCACGACTGAGGCGAGTATCAGCAGCAGCGAGGTGCGCTCCTCCCTCCGCAGTTTTCTGTCCCCGGCCGCCTCCTCGGCCTCGTCCTCCAGGCCGAGCCGGGCGCTCTCCTCCTGCATCTCGCGGACTAGGGCCGGCTCCTTGACGCGCCACAGGAAGATAAGCAGCGAGCCGAGCATCAGCCCCGATATGGCGGCGAAGAACACGGTGTAGCTCATCAGCGCGTTCTCCGGCGCTCCCGTGCCGAACACGCTGCCCAGCAGCAGCACGACTATGCCCCCGGCCGCCCCCATGAGATTTATAACGGCGTTCGCCTTGCTCCTGAGCGGCTTTATCGTCACATCCGGCATGAGCGCGACCGCCGGACTTCGGAAGGTGGCCATACTCAGCAGCACTATGAGCAATACGGCGACAAATATGACCAGCGGCGTGCGGTTCCCGGCCGTCACCTCCGCCGCATAGGCCTGCCGGGCGGGCACCACATAGTCGGTGTAGAGCTCGTTGACGCTGCCCTCTCCGTCGCGTATCTCAATCGCGCAGAACTCCTCGCGCGAGAAGGCCTCCTGTATAACGACCTCGGCCCCGTCCGGCGTCGTCACCGTCAGGTCCGCGTCATAGAGCGTCTCCTGGGCCGTGGGGTTGTCCACATCCACGGCCTCCAGGGCCCTGTGCTGCATGTTGTCCGCAAACGAGAGCACCACCAGGAACACTGCTGCCATGACGGTCCCAAAGATGATATATGGCGTGCGCCTGCCCAGCCTGCTGCGGCATTTGTCCGAGAGGGAACCGAACAGCGGCAGCAAAAACAGCGCGAGCACGTTGTCCAGCGCCATTATTACGCCGGAAAGGCTCTGGGACATGCCGAACTTGTCCGTGAGTATCTTGGGTATTATCGTGTCATACGCCTGCCAGAAGGCGCATATCAGGAAGAATGCGAAGCCAACGAAAAAAGTCTTTTTGTAATTGAGCTTCATATTTTACCTCCCAAGGGTGAAATATTCACAATTACAAGTTTATACTAATATCCGGTACAATTCAACAGAAATTAAAGATTTGACGTAAAGCTTACCGTGTTGTAAAATAATCTTAAATATAAGTAGAGGAGGTACCGGCCGATATGGGTAAAAAACTCACTATCTGCCTCTCCGCCGCCGGGGCCGCTGCAGCCGCCGCCGGCGCATTCGCTTTCATGATTGCCCCCGCGCGCCGCGACAGCGAAAAGACCGCCCCATTTTTCGGCCGCAATTACGCCCACCGCGGGCTGCACAGGGTTGACAAGAGCGTCCCCGAAAACTCCATTCCGGCCTTTGACGCCGCCGCGCGCATAGGCTATGGCATAGAGCTCGACGTCCGCCTCAGC
Organism: uncultured Oscillospiraceae bacterium; assembly: GCA_944385755.1. Classification (GTDB taxonomy): domain Bacteria; phylum Bacillota; class Clostridia; order Oscillospirales; family Oscillospiraceae; genus Scatomorpha. Next base: position 3,680 of record CALWYN010000091.1, on the reverse strand, counting down.
GCGGACGGCCGGGTGGTGGTGTTCCACGACGACGACCTCAAGCGCATCTGCGGGGTTAACGCTCGCGTGGATGAGCTCACCTGGGATGAGCTCAGCACCCTCAGGCTCTGCGGCACACCCAACCGCATACCTCTCTTTTCAGAGGTTCTCGCCGTCATCGACGGCCGCTGCCCCATAATCGTCGAGCTCAAACGCTGCCGCCGCCACGCCGAGCTCTGCAAAAAGACCTATGAGCTACTCATGGCGTATAAGGGCCGCTACTGCATAGAGAGCTTCGACCCGCGCATAGTTTTCTGGTTCCGCCGGCACGCCCCGGACATACTCCGAGGCCAGCTGTCCACCCGCATGTCGGAGCTCGGCAAGTCCTGCGGCAAGTTCCAGGCGTTCTGCCTCAGCCGCCTGCTCACCAATTTCATCGCGCGCCCGCACTTCATAGCCTATCAGATTGGGCGCAAGCCCCTCGCCGTCAGGCTCTGCGAGCTCATGGGAGCGATGAGGGTGGCCTGGACCAGCCTGGAGTGGAAGACAGAGGAACATACTGATGCCGTCATCTTCCAGTTCTACCGCCCACGCGTCAAGTACAAATAGGCGTAGAAAACCGCCCCCCGGATTTCGGGGGGGCGGTTTTTACATCCCAGATGTGTTCAGGCCGTGCGCAGGTACTGGAAAGACACGTCTATGACGACATTCTCCGCCGGCATGGTGAAATAATAGCTGCCGTCCTCGGCGCAGCAGACCTCCAGCCTCACTCCCGCCGCGGTGATCGCGGCGATTGACGCCGTCTCGTAGCCGCCGTAGGGGCTTATTGTGAACGACACCGTCCCGCCCTCCGCGCTGTTGGAGGCGCTGGGCGTCACCGCGCCTCCGCGCTGCGCGCTCGCCGTTATCTCAAAGGTGTTCCCGCCCGACCGGCCATAGAGCTCCGGCAGGGCTCCCACCACCGCGTCGGGCCCGCTGTCGCTGCCGGAGGCCGTCGTGGGGAAGGACAAAACGGAGAAGCAGAGCACGGCAATAAATATGAGCATCGGCAATGTCACGCTGTTCTTCTTCATCGTTGCAGGAACCTCACTTATGATTTACATAACACTTATTGATAATCTAATGATAGCTTTATACTGCTAAAATTACAACCAAAAATTCAGATACATTAAGTTACAAAATGGACATAAAATTTACATTTAAGATAAATAAGATTCCGGCCGCCCATCTCAGGCGGCCGGAATCTTTACCGCTTATTCACGCTGCGGGCGAGGCCGACTCCGCTCACAGCTTCAGATCTCCCTCTTTTATCCAGCCTATCCTGCGGCAGACCAGCCCGAGTGCCCAGCAGATAACCGCCGGCAGCACGAAGCATATCAGCACCAGGCCGAGGTAGTCAAACCAGCCGGGGTCAATCGCGGCCGCGCCGTTCGCCAGCGCCTGGCTGCTGGGTTCGAGCCAGCCGGTCCAGACGCCTATCGGGCCGCACAGGCCGCAGGTGCCCATGCCGGAGTTTATGGGCGCGCCGTTCATCTCCAGTTTGAATACGCAGGTGGCTATGGGACCGGTTATCATACTTGTGACGATGGCCGGAATCCATATCTTCGGGTTGCGCACTATGTTGCCCATCTGCAGCATACTGGTGCCGAGGCCCTGGCTCACCAGTCCTCCCCAGCGGTTCTCGCGGAAGCTCATGACGGCGAAGCCAACCATGTTCGCGCAGCAGCCGGCGACCGCCGCGCCTCCAGCCAGGCCGGTGAGCTGCAGCGCCGCGCAGATTGCGGCGCTGGAGATTGGCAGCGTGAGTGCGATGCCCACCAGCGCGGAGACCACTATGCCCATCAGGAAGGGCTGCAGCTCCGTTGAAAGGCGTATGACCTCGCCCACCGCGTTGGCCGCCGAGCCTATCGGCGGGGCAATCAGCGCCGCGAGCGCCACGCCGGCAAATATGGTCACGAGCGGCGTGACGAGTATGTCTATGGGCGTCTCTTTGCTCACCGCCTTCCCCAGTTCGGCGGCGATTATCGCCACCACCAGCACCGCGAGCGGCCCGCCCGCGCCGCCCAGCTCGTTCGAGGCCCAGCCCACCGCCGTCAGCGAGAACAGCACCAGCGGAGGGCACTTGAGCGCCCAGCCTATGGCCACGGCCATTGCCGGGCCGCTCATCGCGTTCGCGTAGCCGCCGACGGTGGAGAAAATTTCAACGCCGGTCTGCGAGCCGAGCGTATTCAATATCGTGCCTATCAGCAGCGAGCAGAAAAGGCCCTGCGCCATGGCGCCCAGGGCGTCGATGCCGTACCTCTTCAGGCTTATCTCAATGTCCTTCCTCTTTAAAAACGCGCCTATTCCGCTCACCGCTCCCACCTCACAAAAAATGTCGCCACAGATGTCAAGACACCTGTAACGACACTTTAAACTCTCTGCCCGGCCTTGTCAAGCCCTGATATATTATTATCAATCGCCCAGCAGTATTCCCGCCTCTCTCAGCTCTGTTTTTGTGCGCTCCAGCGCCTCCTCGTCCGGGCAGAGCAGGGTGTGCAGATGTATGCCCCCCGTCAGAGCGGAGAGCGGCGCCGCGCCCTCCTCCCTGACCCGGCGCATGAACTCGGCGACATCGCGCCGGCTCCTGAGATGCAGCTCGCCCGTGAGTTGGCCGTACACGGCGTGTTCAATCACGACATCGAGCACCGTGCAGCCGTTGTCCACCATGATATTGAGCTCCCGCTCCATGCCCTCCATATCGTGTACGCAGGCCAGCGTGCGCCTGCTGCCCCGCTCCCCGCCGGCCACATAGCCGCGGGGCGTCGCGGTGATCTCGGCCCCGGAAGCCCTCAGCAGGGCCACGTCGCCCACTATCACCTGCCGGCTCACCCCCAGGCGCGCGGCGAGCGCGGCGGCGGGCACCGGCCCGCCGCTGCGCGACAGCATCTCGGCTATCGCCTGCCTTCTCTCAGCCGCGTCCATGGTCAGTTGCGGGCGTTGAGCAGGGCGTTCTTTATCGCCAGCAGCTCATCCGAGAGGTCCACATAGTAGCTGTGCGGGTAATCAAACCTCAGCACCTCGGGCCAGAGGTGCGACACCTCGTCGCGGCAGTAGGCCTGTATCTCCGGCAGGCTGGGGAGCTCATATACCAGCTCCCCGCCCCTGAAAATCGGCACCTGCAGCTCCCTGGCGCGGAAATTCGTCATTGTCTTCTGCTTCCAGGTGGCCTCCGGGTCGCGTATGACGAGGTCGCGGGTGTCGTCCACGCTCTCGCTGTGCAGGCAGATGTAGTCCGCCTCCGCCATCCCGCTCTCGCGGCCGTACAAGCGGTAGACCTTCTTGAAATGCGGGTTCGTTATCTTCCCCACATTCTCGCTTATCTTTATTCTCGGCACTATCTCCCCGCCGGCCTCCTCCACGGCCGCCAGCTTATAGACCCCGTCGAACACCGGCGAGGAGCGCGAGGTGATGAGCCTCTCTCCCACGCCGAAGGAGGCTATGCAGGCGCCCTGGCGCAGCAGCTCGCTTATGAGGCGCTCGTCCAGCGAGTTCGAGCAGGTTATCTTGCAGCCCGTCCAGCCCGCCTCGTCAAGCATCTTCCTCGCGCGCTGGGTGAGGTAGGCCATGTCCCCGGAGTCCAGCCTTATGCCGCAGCTCGTTATGCCCATGGGCCTGAGCACCTCGTCAAAGGCCCTTATGGCGTCCGGCACCCCGCTCCT
>CALWYN010000090.1 GCA_944385755.1 uncultured Oscillospiraceae bacterium | reverse complement strand
CACCCCTCCCCGGTAGCTCTCCCCCGGGCAGGTGCAGACGCACTCGCTCAGCAGGGCGGAGAGCAGCACCGTGCGCAGGTATGTGCTCTTTCCCGAGGCGTTGGAGCCCGTTATGAGGGTGGACCTCTCCCCGTGCCAGTCGTTGGGCACGGCGTTTTTGAGCAGCGGGTGCACCAGCCCCCGGGCCTCCGCCCCGGCGCCGTCGAAGCTCAGCTCGGGGGCGCACCAGCGCCCCTGGAGCGAGCGCCACGAGGCCACGGCTATACCGGCGTCCACCCCGCCCAGGGCCTCGAACACCTCCAGCAGCTCGTCCCCGAGCCCGGCGAGCTTTCGCTTTATGTACTCATAGACTATGAGGTCGAGCAGGAATACCGAGCTCAGCAGGTCACCTATGTCGTTCCCCCCGCTGCGCGAGACGCCGCCCGTCCTCAGTATGGGCCGCAACCTCTCCAGCGCGCCGTAGGCCCCCGCCAGCGGCGCGTCCCGGGCCGGTATGCCCAGCCGCTTCAGCCGCCTGAGGGCGAACCCCATGGCCACGCTGAAGTTCACGGCGTCAAAGTCCCCCTGTACGCGCCGGAGCACGAGCTCGCGCAGCATCGTGTTAAATATGAACAGCCCCAGCGTCACAAGCAGGGCCTGCGCGCCCCAGACGGCGGCCAGGATGGGGGAGAGTACGAAGGCCGAGGCAAGCAGGATGTACAGCGCCAGCCGCCCGCAGCCGTGCGGCCCCGGCGAGAACACCTTCTCCACGTCCGCGCGCCGGAATCTCCCCAGCCGCGCGAGGACGTACTGTATCCGCAGCCTGTCCGCCTCATCCGCCTCGCCCAGGGCTATGAGCGCCCTGCGTCGCTCAAATTCGCCCTCCGAGAGCGCCGGGGTGTGCAGCATATGGTAGAGATATTGCTCACCCGGCGTGGACTGCGCGGCGTTAAGCCGCCTGAACACGCGGTCCATGTCCAGATCGAACCAGGTCACGCCGTCGATGTGGAATTCCTCCGGCCTGGCGTCGCGCAGCATGTTGTGGTACGCCGCTATCCCGTCCATGTCCCCGGCCGCATAGTTCACCTCCGGCTCGCGGCCGAATTCCGAGCTCAGCCTGGCCAGCAGCCTCCTGCGGCTCTCATACATCAGCATATCTCCGCCTCCGTGTCCCGTATGGCGAAGGCCGTGTACGGCCTTCTTTCCCCGTAGCCCAGGCTCTCCGCCAGGGCGGCGGAGGCCGGTGTGTGCGCGTCCCACTCCGGGTATATCCCGAGCTCAAGGCATCTGAGGACAAGGTTCGCGGCGCAGCAGCGCGCCAGGCCGCGCCGGCGCCTGTCCGGCCGCGTGTCCACCTCTATCTCTATCGCCCCGCGGCAGGCCGCGTAGCTCGAGGCCCCCGCGCAGAGCTCCCCGCCGCTCAGCGCGAGGACGCCCAGCGCCATTTTCCCGAACCGCTCCCAGCTCCCCAGCTGCGCTGCCAGGTCCCTGCTCCACTCCCGCTCCAGGCAGCGCCCCCAGAGCTCCTCGTCCATGGCCCGGAGCTCATAGCCCCCGGGCGGGACGGCGAGGGCCCTCAGCGCGGCCCTGTCCTCCGGCGCGCGGGAGAAGGCGTATCTCTCAAACGCCGCCGAGCGCGGCCCGTAAAACCCCTTTATCTCCTCCGCCCAGGCGGCGGTGCGCGGCACGAGGATGTCCGCGCGCAGCCTCTCAAGCAGCGCCCGGTCCGGCTCCCCGGCCAGGAATGCGAAGTCCCCCAGCACGGCCGCCGCGCCGCGCGCGGACGGGCTCTCCAGCACCTCGCCCATGGCCCCCTCCAGGCAGGCCCTGACCATGACTCCGCCCCATCCTCCGAACAGCTCCTCAGCCATCGTCCCGCCTCCCCAGATACTTCACATATACCTGGCAGGGATTCCACTCGTCCCAGAGCCCGGGAAACACCTCCAGTTCTTGGAAGCCTAGATGCCTGTAGAAGCTGTTTGTGGCGTCATATTCCCTGTATCTGCCGCTCTGTACGGTCTTGACCTGGGCGTATTCATACCCCTGGCCGAGCGCGTATTCCCTGAAGGCCTCCCAGAGGGCCGTGCCCAGTCCCCGGCCCTGGCGGCTCTTCAGGACGCCCATGACATATATCTCACAGGCATGCCGGCCGGTCTCCCGGAGCACTATGAAGCCCTCCGGCCTCCCATCCTCCCCGAAGGCGGCCCAGAAGGGCAGCTCCGAGCTGTCCTCTATGTACTGCCGTGTGCTGTCCGGCAGACCGAACCACTCCGGCAGGTCGCGGAGTATGGCCGCGGCGGCCGCCCTCTTCTCCGCGGCGCCGTCGAGCTGCCTTATCATGCCCTGTCCTCCTCCGCGCCGCGGCGCATCCCGGGCCCCTCTCCGCCCGCCATGAGCCGGCGCAGTATCTCCCTGTCCGCCGGGCAAAACTCATAGAGCGGTATCTCCCCGGGGCGTATCCAGCGCATCTCGCTGTGCTCCAGCAGCCTGGGCCGCCCGCCGGTTATCTCCGCGCGGAACAGCGTCAGGTGTACGGTGATGTCTGGGTATTCGTGCGTGACTTCCATAAATACGCCGCGCGGCGCCACCGCCACGCCCAGCTCCTCGCGGCACTCGCGCACCAGGGCCGCCTCCGCCGTCTCCCCGGGCTCGACCTTTCCGCCCACGAACTCCCAGAGCAGGCCCCGCGCTTTCTCCGGCGGCCTCCGGCATATCAAAAACCGCCCGTCCTCCTCTATCAGCGCCGCCACGACCTCCGTCATCGCCCGTACCCCCTCGCGGTCCGTCCGCCCGGGCGGACCGTGCATATGTTCAGCATGTCATATCTGCTCACCAGCGGCTCCGCTCCGAGGCGCAGGCAGTGCAGGAGTATCTCCGCGCAGGCCCTGCTGTCGCTCATGGCGCGGTGGTGCTCCAGCTCCAGGCCCAGGTACGCGCTCAGGGTGTCCAGCCTGTGGTTCGGCAGACCGGGCAGGGCCCGGCGGCTGAGCCGGCAGGTGCAGGCGTAGCTCACCTCGCTGCGCCAGCTCAGGCCGTAGCCGCGCAGGCACTTTGCCAGCACGGACATGTCGAAAGGCGCGTTGTGCGCCACGAGCAGGCCGCTGTCCATCAGCGGCCCTATGCGCTCCCAGAGCTCGGGGAAGGCCGGCTGCCCGCGCACCTGTTCGGGCGTTATGCCGGTGAGCTCCATGTTGAAGCGGTCAAAGCCCTGCTCCGGGTCCACGAGGGAGTAAAACTCCCCAGCCACCGCCATGTTCTCCACCACCGTTATGCCTATGGCGCTCATGCGCTCGTTGGCAAAGTTCGGCGTCTCCACGTCAAAGACTATGTATCTGTCCATCCCGCGCCCCTCTGAAGAGGAAGCAGCCCTCCTCATGCGAATTTATCACGCCCGCCGCCTGCAAAAAGGCGTAGATTATCGTGCTGCCGACGAACTTCATCCCGCGCCGCTTCAGCTCCCGCGACACGGCGTCCGAGAGCTCCGAGCGGGTGAGGCCGCGCTCATATAATACCTCGCCCCGGGTCCAGCCCCAGAGCCAGGCGTCAAAGCTGCCGTATTCGCGCCGTATATCCAGAAACGCGCGGGCGTTTTGGGGCGCGGCGGCTATTTTCAGGGAGTTGCGTATTATCCGGGTGTCGGCCGCGAGCTCCGCCAGCTTGCCGGCGCCGTACCCGGCCACCGTCTCCGCGTCGAAGCCGTCAAACGCGGCCCTGAAGCCCTCGCGCCTGTTCAGTATGCACTCCCAGCTCAGCCCGGCCTGGAACCCCTCGAGTATGAGCAGCTCGAAGAGCCGCCCGTCGTCGTGCTCCGGCACTCCCCACTCGGAGTCGTGATAACGGACATATGTCTCGTTCCTGGGATTTGCCCAGCCGCAGCGGCGAATCCCGTCCGCCCATTCCATGTGACCGCCCCTTTCGTATATGAGCGCATTGTACCACATGCCGCCCACGAGGGCAAGGAGCTCCGTTGACAGCCCGCGGGCGGCGGCGTATAATGCTCCCGTCCCTCCGGGACGGCATATTCGGGGAGGCGAACCCATTGGAACTGAAGATAAGGCGCTTCGGGGAGCTCACTCTCCGGGAGCTGTACGATATACTGGCCCTGCGCACCGCCGTGTTCGTGGTGGAGCAGCACTGCGCCTATCAGGACGCCGACGGCCTGGACACCGCGGCGCTGCACGTCTTTCTCACGGAGGGCGGCGGGATAGCCGCCTATCTGCGCGTGCTGCCGGAGGGCGCCGTGTTCCCCGACGCTGCGGCGATAGGCCGTGTTATAGCCCGGCGCCGCGGCCTCGGGCTTGGGATGGAGATACTCTCCGCCGGCATCGGGGCCGCGCGAGAGCGCCTGGGCGCCGGGCGCATACGCCTGGAGGCCCAGAGCTACGCCCAGGGCTTCTACGAGAAGGCCGGCTTCCGCCGCTGCTCGGAGGAGTTTTTGGAGGACGGCATACCCCACGTCCAAATGGTGCTGGAGAGCTAGTCCGGAGAGTTAAAAAGCGAGAGGCCATACCGGGTATGGCCTCTCGCTTTTTCCTCGGGGACGGCCTATTCCGATGGGCAGGCTATCTCCACAAGTTTCTCTATCATGTGGTGGAGGAGCTGGGCCTTCTCCGTGTCCGCCGCGCGGTAATACACCTCTTTGCCCTCGCGGCGGCTGACAATCAGCCCCGCGGCCTTGAGCTGCCGCAGGTGGTGCGACACCGCCGGGCTGCTCATCTCCACCATGGAAGAGAGGTTTATGACGCACTCCTCGCAGTGGCACAGCAGCCAGAATATGCGTATCCGGCTCGCGTCCCCCAGCTGTTTGAATATGTCCGCCGCGGTCTGGAACTCGGCCACGCTGGGCATATGCTCAAAACTCTTCTCAATCTCCTGCCCGTGGTCATGGGGCAGCACAGGTTGGCCCAATACCATCCCTCCTTAATCCGCGCTCATTTCTTATAGCCCGTCTTGAAATCCACTACGTTTATGATTTCTCCCCCGCTCAGATATGCCTGAAGATTCCGGGCGCAGATGTCCACCACCCGCCCGACGGTCGCCGGCAGGTGATAGAAGCCCGAGGCGTGCGGGGTGACCAGCAGGTTCTCCAGCCCCCAGAGCGGGGAGTCCGCCGGCAGCGGCTCGGTCTCAAAGACGTCGACCGCGGCGGCGGCTATCTCTCCGCCGCGCAGCGCCGCCTCCAGCACGTCGGAGGCGACGGCGTTCCCGCGCCCCACGTTGATGAATATGCAGCTTTGCTTCATGGCCCTGAACCGCTCGGCGGTGTAAAAGTGCGCCGTCGCCGCGCTGCCGGGGAGGACGGACATCACGACGTCGGCCCGGTCCAGCACTCCGTCCAGCTCGTCGGTGAGATAGAGCTCGTCCACGCAGTCCGGCTTTGCCGACGAGCGCCGTTTGACGCCTATGACATACGCCCCGAGGGCCCTGGCGAGGCGCGCGTAATAGCTGCCTATCTCGCCCAGCCCCACCACGAGCACCACCGCGCCGTCCAGGGTGCCGACCGTGCCGAAGTCCGTCCACTCGTGCCTGGCCTGGGCGTCACGGTACAGATGCATCTTCTTCAGGAGCATGAGCGTGGCGGCCAGGGCGTGCTCGGCGACGGTCTGCGAATATGCGCCCGTGGAGGTGGCCAGCACCGTCCGCGGGTTCAGAACGCCCCCGGCGACATACGCGTCGGCCCCGGAGGAGCCGAGCTGGAAAAATTCCAGCCCCTCCGGCGCGCCGAGCAGGGCGGGCGGGACGTTCCCCAGTATTATATCCGCGGAGGCAATATCGGCGCTGGAGACGTCCTTCGCCTCCATGAAGCGCATTTCGCAGCTGGCGCCCGCCTCTCTGAGCTTCTGCCTGTGCGCGTCGTTCAGCTCAGGCAGGGTGACAAGAATGTGTCTCAACTGTAATCACTCCCATGGGTCTGATAAGAATATTTTACATGGAAACCGGCCCAAGTCAATATTCCCCGCCCCAATAAAATCTCTTTTCCCCCCTTGACAACGGCGAGGAGTGTGGTATACTTTGAGCATACGATTAAACGATTATTTAATTATTAAACTTTCAAAGGAGCTGTTCCCAATGAAAAAAAGCTATAAGATTGATGTGGACTGCGCCAGCTGCGCCGACAAGATGGAGCAGGCCGCGAAGGCCACGGCCGGGGTCAGGGACGCCGTGGTGAACTTCATGACCCTCAAGATGAGCGTGGAGTTTGACGATGGCGCGGACCACAAGGCCGTCATGCAGGACGTGCTGAAGGCCTGCAAGCGCGTGGAGAGCGACTGCGAAATTTATCTTTGATACTCATATGGGCGGGCGCTGTGCCCGCCCGGGCAGTTGAAGGGGGATCGGCATATGAACCGCAAGCAGAAAAAGATGCTCGCGCGGATATTCATCTCGGCCGCGCTGCTTATAGTGCTCAATTTCATCCCGGTGACCGGGGCGGCGCGCTTTGCCTGCTACATGGCGCCGTACCTGATAATCGGCTACGACATACTGATAAAGGCGGGAAAGGGCATCGCCCACCGCCAGGTCACGGACGAGAACTTCCTGATGGCCGTCGCCACGGTCGGCGCGATTGCGCTCGCGCTCTATGAGGGCAGCGGCGACTACACGGAGGCCATCGCCGTCATGCTGTTCTACCAGATAGGCGAGTGGTTCCAGAGCTACGCCGTGGGCAAGAGCCGGCGCAATATAAGCGAGCTCATGGACATCCGGCCCGACTACGCGAACATCGAATCCGGCGGCAAACTCGAGCGTGTGGACCCCGACGAGGTCGCTGTGGGCACGGTAATCGTCGTCCAGCCCGGCGAGAAGGTGCCCATAGACGGCGTGGTCGTCGAGGGGGAGAGCAGCCTGAACACCGCGGCCCTCACCGGCGAGAGCCTGCCGCGCGACGTAAAGGCGGGCGACGAAATAATCTCCGGCTGCATCAACATGACGGGAGTTTTGAAAATCCGCACGGCAAAGGAGTTCGGCGAGAGCACGGTCAGCAGGATACTCGACCTCGTGGAGAACGCCTCCAGCCGCAAGAGCCGCAGCGAGGCCTTCATCAGCCGCTTCGCGCGCATCTACACCCCCGCCGTCTGCGCCGCCGCGCTCGCCCTGGCGGTCGTGCCGCCGCTCTTGCGCACACTTGCCCTCGGCCTGTCCGGAGACTGGGAGACCTGGATCTACCGCGCGCTGACCTTCCTCGTGGCGAGCTGCCCCTGCGCGCTCGTGATAAGCATCCCGCTCAGCTTCTTCGCCGGCATCGGCGGCGCCAGCAAGGCCGGCGTGCTCGTCAAGGGCTCGAATTACCTCGAGACGCTCAGCCGGACCCGCATCGTCGTCTTTGACAAGACCGGCACCCTGACAAAGGGCGTGTTCGAGGTCAGCGCCATCCACCACAGCCCCTACGGCGACGCCAAGCTCGTCGAGTACGCCGCCCTGGCCGAGAGCGCGAGCTCACACCCCATAAGCAGGAGCCTCCAGGCGGCCTACGGCGGGGAGATCGACCGCGGCCGCGTCAGCGGCATACACGAGATAAGCGGCCAGGGCGTCACCGCCACGGTGGACGGCCACGCCGTCGCCGCCGGCAACGACAAGCTCATGGACTCGCTGGGCGTCAAATTCATCGAGTGCCACAGCGTGGGCACGATAATCCACATGGCCATCGACGGCGAGTACGCCGGGCACATCGTGATATCCGACGTGGAGAAGCCCACCGCCCGCGAGGCCGTGCGCGAGTTGAAAAACTGCGGCGTCCGGGAGACGGTCATGCTCACCGGAGACACGCGCTCCGTCGCCGGGCGCGTAGCGCGCGACCTGGGCATCGACCGCGTGTACAGCGAGCTGCTGCCCGCCGATAAGGTCGAAAAGGTCGAGGAGCTGATAAAGTCCAAGGACGCCGGGGCCAAGCTCGCCTTCGTGGGCGACGGCATAAACGACGCTCCGGTGCTCTCCCGCGCCGATATTGGCATAGCGATGGGCGCCATGGGCTCGGACGCCGCCATAGAGGCCGCGGACGTGGTGCTGATGGACGACGACCCGATGAAGATACCCAAGGCCATAAAGATATCCCGCAAGTGCCTGCGCATAGTATATGAGAACATTGTCTTTGCGATAGGCGTAAAGCTCGCCTGCCTGGTGCTCGTCGCGCTGGGGCTCGCCAGCATGTGGCTGGCGATATTCGCGGACGTCGGCGTCATGATAATAGCCGTGCTGAACGCGATACGCGCGCTGTTCGTCAGCAAGCTCTGAAAAACTCCCCGCTTGAATAAACCTCCCCTTCGGTGTAGAATAACTTCGGCACCCGGGGGAGGTTATTTTTGCACATGTCCTCCCCGCGGCGAACCGCCTCGCAGGGAGGCGCCGCGCGAATAAACCGCGCTGTGGTTTATTCAGCAGAATATATATCAGGCCGCGCACAGCGGCGGAACGGGGGATTTTTATGAAGGTCTCGCTCATACAGATGTCAGTGGTTCAGGAAAAGGAGAAAAACCTCGCCCACGCGCGCGAGCTGATAGCCGCGGCCGCGGCCGGCGGCGCGGATATTGCCGTGCTCCCGGAGATGTTCTGCTGCGAATACAACAACAGGTCGTTCATTGAGAACAAAGAGAGCGCCGGCGGGCCGGCCTGGTCCATGCTCTCCGAGAGCGCGCGCGAAAACGGCATCTGGCTTATCGGCGGCTCCATACCCGAGGAGGAGGGCGGCCGGCTCTACAACACGGCCTTTGTGTTCGACCGCGCGGGCCGCCAGACCTGCCGCTGCCGCAAGACCCACCTCTTCGACATAGCCGTGGACGGCGGGCAGCATTTCAAAGAGTCCGACACCTTTACCCCCGGCAACGAGATCTGCACTTTTGACACGGAATTCGGCAAAATGGGGCTATGCATCTGCTTCGACATGCGCTTTCCGGAGCTCGCCAGGATAATGTCCCTCGACGGGGCGCTGGCCGTTTTCTGCCCGGCCAGCTTCAACATGACCACCGGCCCGGCCCACTGGGAGCTGATGTTCCGGGGCCGCGCGGTGGAGAGCCAGGTGTTCACCCTGGGCTGTGCCCCCGCGCGGGACGAGCAGGGCCGCTACGTCTCCTACGCCAACTCGATTGCCGTGGACCCCTGGGGCACCGTGCTGGCCAGAGCCGGGGCCGGGGAGGCCACGCTCACCCTCGAGCTGGACCTCAGCCGCGTGGAGAGCGTCCGCCGCCAGCTCCCGCTGATGAGCGCCAGGCGGACCGACCTGTACGTCCTTGACCGCAGATAGGAGAACTCTCCGTTAAAACACGCCGGGCCTCCGCCCGGCGTGTTTTTTATCTTTATCGGTTCACAGCTTCCTCAGCGCCACGGTGTCGAGGCTCATGTGTTCGCCCATGACCCCGGCGGCGGCCAGCGCCGTGTCCAGGCTGGTCAGGCAGGGTATGGCCCTCTTGACGGCCTGGCGGTGGAGCTCGACGTAGTCCCCCAGCGTGCCGTCGTGCAGGGCCCCCGTGTATATCACGAGCCCGATCCCGGCCCGCTCCAGCAGCTCTCCCACCCCGGCCGTACACAGGGCGGAGCCGATGTCGAAGGCGTAATACCCCAGCTCCTTCACCGCGCGGGCGGTGTCCGGCGTGGCGAAAATGTGCAGCCCCTCCGCGTCCAGACATCTCACCAGCGGGCCTATCTCCCCCAGCTGGCGGTTTTCCACGCTCAGCAGCACGCCCCGCCTGCGCCCCCCGTCCGGGGAGACGAAGCCGTAGCCCGCCGCGCAAAAGCCCTTGAAGAGCGCCTCGGAGAGCGTGGCGCCCACGCCGAGGACCTCTCCGGTGGACTTCATCTCCGGCCCGAGCAGGCTGTCGGCATCGGGCACCTTCTCAAAGGAGAATACGGGGACCTTCACGGCGAACACGCCCGGGCAGGGCGCGAGGCCGTCTCCGCAGCCCAGCGAGGCCAGGGTCGCGCCCATCATGACTCGCGTGGCCAGGTCCACCATGGGCACTCCCGTCACCTTGCTCAGATACGGCACGGTCCGCGAGGCCCTGGGGTTCACCTCTATCACGTACAGCCGCCCCTCGTATATCAGGTACTGTATGTTCACCAGCCCGCGCGTGCCCAGCGCGAGCGCGAGCCGACGCGAGCTCTCGCAGATATGCGCCGTCATCGCCTCCGTGAGGTCCGGCGGCGGATACACCGCTATGGAGTCGCCGGAATGCACCCCCGCGCGCTCCACATGCTCCATTATCCCCGGTATGAGCACCCTCTCCCCGTCGGAGATGACGTCCACCTCCAGCTCCGTGCCCGGCATGTACTTGTCTATCAGCACGGAGTTTTCGGCCCCGGCGGAGAGTATCACACCCATGTAGCGCCGCACGTCCGCCTCGTCGTGGGCTATGACCATATTCTGCCCGCCTATGACATAGCTCGGGCGCAGCAATACGGGGAAACCCAGCCCCCCGGCGGCCTCCAGCGCCCCCTCCAGCGAGCGCACTGCCGCGCCCCTCGGGCGCTCTATGCCCATGCTGCCCAGCAGGGCGTCAAATTTCCCGCGGTCCTCTGCCAGGTCTATGCCCTCGGCCGAGGTGCCGAGTATCCTCACCCCGCGCGAGACGAGGAAGTCCGCCAGCGATATGGCCGTCTGCCCGCCGAAGGCCACGACGACGCCCACCGGCCTCTCAACCTCGAGCACGGCCATCACGTCCTCGGGGCAGAGCGGCTCGAAATACAGCCTGGACGCCGTGTCGTAGTCGGTGGACACCGTCTCCGGGTTGTTGTTGATTATGGCCACGTCGTAGCCCATGGCCCGCAGGGTGCGCACGCAGTGTACGCTGGAGTAGTCGAACTCAATGCCCTGGCCTATGCGTATCGGCCCCGAGCCGAGCACCACCACGCTCTCCCGCTCCCGGCCGAGCCTCTCCCGGGCGTCGCAGTGCTGCCCGGGCGGCACGGAGTAGAAATACGGCGTGCGCGCCTCAAATTCCGCCGCGCAGGTGTCCACCATCTTGTAGCTCAGCGGCGGCGCCGGGGGGCATTTCTGCCCCGAGATGCGCTCTATGGCCGCCTCGGTGTAGCCGAACCGCCGCGCCTGGTCTGCCAGCTCGTCCGTCAGCCCGCCGGCGAGGGCCAGCTCCAGCTCCGCCATGCCCCTCAGCCTGCGGAGGAACCACTCGTCTATTTTTGTCAGCTCGTGGAGCTTCTCCACGCTGTATCCGGCCTTGAGCGCCTCGAAGAGGGTGAAGAGCCTCAGGTCGTCCATGTCCCTCAGCCGCAGCGCCAGCGGACGGCGCGAGCCGCTCGCGCGGTTTAGCGTGTCCTGCTTTATCCCGGCCCCGCGCACGGCCTTCATCAGCGCCGCCTCAAAGGTCTGGCCTATGGCCATGACCTCGCCCGTGGCCTTCATCTGCGGCCCCAGCTCCCTGCAGGCCCCGGCGAACTTGTCGAAGGGCCAGCGCGGCAGCTTTACCACGACGTAGTCCAGCGCGGGCTCAAAGCAGGCGAAGGTCCCGCCCGTCACCTCGTTTCTTATCTCGTCCAGCGTGTAGCCCAGGGCTATCTTGGCGCTCACCTTGGCTATGGGGTAGCCCGTGGCCTTGCTGGCCAGGGCCGAGGAGCGGCTCACGCGCGGGTTCACCTCGATTACGGCGTACTCAAAGCTCTCCGGGTTGAGCGCGAACTGGCAGTTGCAGCCGCCCTCTATGCCCATCGCGCCTATGATGTCCAGCGCGGCCGAGCGCAGCAGCTGGTATTCCCGGTCCGCCAGGGTCAGCGCCGGGGCGACGACTATGGAGTCGCCCGTGTGTACCCCCACGGGATCCATATTCTCCATGCTGCATATGGTCACGGCGTTGCCCGCCGAGTCGCGCATGACCTCGAACTCTATCTCCTTCCAGCCGAAGATGTATTTCTCCACCAGTATCTGGTGTATGGGCGAGGCCTCCAGCCCGGCCGCGGCCACATTCCTCAGTTCCTCCTCGCAGTGCGCCACCCCGCCCCCGGCCCCACCCAGCGTGAATGCCGGCCGGACTATGACGGGGTAGCCTATGGTGTGCGCCGCCGCGAGCGCGGCCGGCAGCGTCTCCGCCGTGCGCGAGGGGATGGTCGGCTGGCCTATGTCCGCCATGGCGTCCTTGAAGTGCTGGCGGTCCTCGCTCTTGAGTATGGCCTCCATGTTCGTACCTATCAGGCGCACGCCGCTCCGCTCCAGGAAACCGCTCCTGTGCAGCTCCATGGCTATGTTCAGCCCCGTCTGGCCGCCCAGCCCGGCGAGCAGGCTGTCCGGCCGCTCGGACTCTATTATCCGCTCCACGACACGCGCGCACAGCGGCTCTATGTACACTGCGTCCGCCATGTCGGCGTCCGTCATTAGCGTGGCCGGGTTGGTTTTGACGAGAACGTTCTCCACGCCCTCCGAGCGCAGGAGCCGGCAGGCCTGCGTGCCCGCGTAGTCGAATTCCGCCGCCTGGCCTATGACTATCGGCCCCGAGCCTATGACCAGGACCTTCTTTATGGACTCATCCCTGGGCAAGCTCTCCACCTCCCATCAGATCTAGGAACCTGTCGAACATCCCGGCGCAGTCCAGCGGCCCCGCGTGGGCCTCCGGGTGGAACTGCAGCGAGAAGGCCCCCAGGTCCGGGTAGTCCAGCCCCTCGCAGGAGCCGTCGTTCACGTTTACAAATCTGAGCCGCGCCGCCGTCCGCTCCAGCCCGGCCGTCTCCACGGCGTAGCCGTGGTTCTGGCTGGTGACGTACACCCTGCCGGTCTCAAGGTCGCGCACGGGCTGGTTCGCCCCGCGGTGCCCGAATTTCATCTTCACCGTCCCCGCCCCCTGGGCCAGGGCCATCATCTGGTGCCCCAGGCAGATGCCGAACATCGGCAGCCGACCCATCATCGAGGCGATCTGCTCTATGGCAAAGGCGTTCTCCTCCGGGTCTCCCGGGCCGTTCGAGAGCATAACCCCGTCGTGCCCGGCCGACAGCACCTCCTCCGCGCGGGTCCGGCCGGGATAAACCGTGACGGCGCAGCCGCGCGCGAGCAAACTCGCGGCTATGCTCCTTTTGCAGCCGTAGTCCATGAGCGCCACGGAGAACCTCCGCTCCCCCTCCGGTTCCAGCGAATACGCCTCCCGGGTGCTCACGGCGTCCACCACTCCAGCCACTTTGTAGGCCCTCACCCTCTCCAGCAGCGCGCCGTCCGGCGGGGACGGGCTCACGGCGGCGTTCATCACCCCCCGCTCCCGTATGAGCTGGGTTATCCGCCTGGTGTCCACGCCCTCCAGCCCGCAGACGCCGTTTTCCCTCAGGAACTCGTCCACATTCAGCTCACAGCGGAAGTTTGACGGCTCCCGGCAGCACTCGCGGGCGAGCACCGCCAGGGCGTGTATCCCGCCGCTCTCCATGTCGCCGCGCGCTATGCCGTAGTTGCCCAGCTGCGGAAAGGTGAAGCAGATCATCTGCCCGGCGTAGCTGGGGTCCGTCAGGCTCTCGGCGCAGCCGGTCATGCCCGTGGTGAACACCAGCTCGCCCACGCGCGTGCCCCGGGCCCCGAAGGCCTCGCCCTCAAACACCTCGCCGTTTTCCAGCAGGAGATATCCCTTTGCCATCCGTATCCTCTCCTTTGGGCGCAGGCTCTGAATAAATATGCGAATCTGCGCCAGAGCTATCCGTCTCCATATTCGGGTTAATGTCCCTGTATTTTAATAATATACTCGCATCCGGCTTCCAGGTCAAGGATTTTATTTTTCAATCGTTTGATGAATATTTTCTCAATCATCGCGCCTATATCAATTAAAAATACATTTTATATGTTAAAAATGGCGCGCCGTGGAGAAAAATATCGTTTTTCCTTGATTTTTACTCTTTATGTTTGGGCCCCGTTATGGTAAGATAATGTGAATCATTATCTGTTCGCTTAGGCTGTGATGAGCATGGATGAGTATAAAAATGAGACCATAGAGGGGCGCAACGCCGTCATCGAGGCGCTCAGGGCCTCCCGCGCGCTGGACAAGGTTTTCATCGCCCGCGGCGACACCGACCGGGGCCTGGCCTTCGTGGCCGCAAAGGCCCGCGAGGCCGGCGTACCCGTGGTCGAGTGCGACCGCCGCAAGCTGGACGCCATGAGCGTCACAAAGGCCCACCAGGGCGTCGTGGCCGTCTGCGCCGCGGCGCGCTACTGCACGATAGACGACATCTTCGCCCGGGCGGCGGAGCGCGGCGAGAGCCCGCTCATAGTCGCCTGCGACGAGATCTCGGACCCGCACAATCTCGGCGCGATAATCCGCAGCGCGGAGTGCGCCGGGGCCCACGGGGTCATAATCCCCAGGAGGCGCAGCGCGGGCCTCACCGCCATAGTCGGCAAGACCAGCGCCGGCGCGGCGGAGCATCTGCCCGTCGCCCGCGTGCCTAACCTCGGCGCCGCCCTGGACGAGCTGAAAAGCCGCGGCGTCTGGATTTACGGCACGGCGGCCGACGGCAGCTCGCCCATGTGGAGCACCGATTTTTCCGGCAGCTTATGCCTGGTTATCGGCTCGGAGGGCGAGGGCATGGGCCGCCTGGTGCGCGAAAAGTGCGATTTTCTGGTCAGCATACCCCTGGCCGGCAGGGTGAACTCCCTGAACGCCTCCGCGGCAGCCGCCGTGCTGCTGTACGAGATACTCCGCCAGCGCCTGAGCTGACGGTCACCCCGCGCCGGTTATTGAGAAGTAGGTTATGGATTTGCTCGGAGACGACATTTCATTGGACGATGTGAAGAGCGTACCCGATACGCCTGAATACTCCCTCTCCGCGATTCTCGCCGAATACGGCGACGCCCCCGCCGCCGGCGGCGGTGTCGAGGCGCGCTCGCGCGAGATAGTGATGGAGGCCCTGGGAGAGACCATCTCCGCCGGGCTCAGGGACGCGGACGCAGACGGGACGGAGGGCCTGCCCCCCCCGCCCCCGCGTGAGCATGCCCATCGCGAGCCGGGCAGGCGGAAAAAGAGGCCGCAGCGCGGCCGCCGCGGCCGGCAGGATACATACAGCCCGCCCGAGGCGGGCGGCGAGCCCGAGGCGGGCAGCAGTATATACGGCGAAGGCCGCGGCGCGGCGGAGGACACCCGCCCGGAGGAACGCCCGCCCGCCGGGGAGCCGGCACGGCCCGCCGCCGGCGGGGATGAGGACGTAAAGGTCTACCGCCCCGCCCGCTCCCCGCTGCCGGAGGGCGATGAGGACGTGAAGATCTACTCCGTCCACGACGTGATAGCCGAGGCCGAGCGCCGCTCGGCCCGCTGGTCCTCCCGGACGGCCGCGCTCACGGAGGAGCGCCCGGAGACAGGGCGGGCACACGAGGAATCCTCCGCCCATGGTGATGAGTCCCCCGCTCACAGTGAAGATTACGGCCGTACGGAGGAGCCCGCCGCCGGCGCGGAATACGGGGAGTATTCCTACGAGGACGCCGCCGGGGGAGATGAGTACGCCTCCGCCGGGGACTACCGTCACCGCTATGAGGCCCCCGCGAGGCCGGCCAACCCGCTTCTCTCCCTCCTGGCCATGATCTCAATGCGCCTGCAGGGCCTCAGGCGCGAGACCCCTCCCGCCCCCGAGACGGAGGAGGACGAGGGCGAGGAGATGCCCGCGGACGAGGCCGTAAAGTACTACGCCGGGCACGCCAACTCCCTCAAGCTCCGCGCGAGGCTGGCCTTCGCCGTCTGCGTGGTGCTCGCCTGGCTCTCTCTGGGCCTGCCCGCCGCCGGCGCGCTGGGCTCGGATCTCCGCTCGGCCTCCCTTGTCTGCCTGATAATGGAGCTCACCGTCGTGCTGCTCGGGCTCGACGTCTTTACCTCCGGCCTCATGTCCCTGGCCAGGGGCCGGGCCGGGCTCTGGTCGCTGGTCTCGGTGGCCTGCGCCGCCTCCGCCGCGGACGCCCTGCTGACCTATCTGCTGGGCGAGGCGGGCTGGGGATTGCCCTTCTGCGCCGCGGCGGCCTTTTCAATGGCCTTCGCGCTCTGGGGCGCGTCCCTGACCTCGCGCGGCCTCCGGCTCTCCATGAAGGCCGTCGTACTGGCACAGGATCCCAGCATACTCGTCTCCGCCCCCGGCCTGCAGGAGGGCGAGACCGTCATCTCCCGCGTAAAGCGGGGCACGGAGGGCTACCTCCGCCGCTGCGAGGAGCCGGACGGGGCCGAGTGGGCCTACTCCTCGCTGGCCCCCTTCTTCCTGCTGGCCGCGCTGCTGCTCGCCCTGCTCGCAGCCGCCGTCACCGGGCTGTGGACGCGCTTTTTCCGCATTTTCGCCGCCCTCACATGCGTCGCGGCGCCCTGCGCGGCGCTCATAGCCTGCCCGCTGCCCTTCTCGATGCTCGCCAGGCGCGTGTTCCGCGCCGGGGCCTCGGTGGCCGGCTGGGCCGGCGTGCGGGACATCGGCAAGTCGAAACACATCGTCGTCACCGACACCGACCTCTTCCCCCGCACAACCGTCAGCATAGAGTCCATCCGCATCCTGCAGGGCACCTTCCCCGAGACCATAATCGCCGCCGCGGGCAGCCTTATCTGCGCCTCCGGCAGCGGCCTGTCCGCCGTGTTCCTCGACCTGATGCGCCGCAACGGCTGCACGATGCAGCGCGTGGAGGACTTCTCCTGCAGCGAGGGCGGCGGGCTCAGGGCGCTGATAAACGGCTCGGAGGTCCTCTGCGGCAGCGCGGGCTACATGCACCTCTCCGGCGTGCGCCTCCCGCAGAAGCTGGCGTCCAAGAGCTCGGTATTCGTGGCCGTAAACGGCGTGCTCATGGGGATTTTCACCATCAAATACACCCCCATGACCTCCGTGCAGGAGGCGCTCAGCTACCTGCTGCGCGCGCGGCGCGAGCCCGTGTTCGCCATACGCGATTTCCTGGTGACCCCGCTGATGATACGCCAGCGTTTCCGCCTGCCCACGGATGGCTTCGAGTTCCCGCCCTTTGAGGACCGCTACCGCATCTCCGGGGAGGACACCTCAGGCAGCGCGCCGGCGGCCCTGCTCTCGCGGGAGGGCCTGGCCTCCTACGCGGAGGTCTCCGAGGCGGCCAGGAAGGCGTATGCCGCCTCCTCCTTCGGCACGGCGCTCTCCGTCGTCTGCGCCGTTGTGGGCCTGGCGCTGGTGTTCATCCTCACGCTCGTCACCGGCCTCCCGCCCACCTCCGGCCAGCTGCTGACCTATCTTCTGCTCTGGCTCGTCCCCCAGGCCATAGTCTCCCTCCTTTCCCTGGGCCTTGGCGAGTGACAACGGCATAAAAAGAACCGCCCCCGGCGTGCGCCGGGGGCGGCGTTTTTCCTGTCCTCAGTTGTTGAGTTACGCGCTCGCCAGTATGTTCCGGCAGGCAAAGACGGCCAGCAGGGTTATCAGCACATTGACTCCCGCGAGAATAAGCAGCGCGAGGAATTCCGGCATGACAAGGCCGGCGAAGATCCCGGCCGCGACGCCCGGCGCGGCCATGATTATCAGCACGAGGAAGTAGAAGAGGAAGATCAGAGCCTTCACCGTCACGGTGCCGAACACCCGTTCCGTGACCAGGTTCCCGGCGGTGAACAGATAGGCGTATGTGAAATACGCCACCGCCGCCGCGGCCACGCTCGGGACGGGGGCCTCCACAAAGAGGCACATCGGCGCGAAAGTCAGCACGGAGCTCACAATATAGCCCCCGGCGCTCTCGCGCAGGCACCAGAGCAGCTTTTTGGTGGGCGGTTCAGGCACCAGATAGACGTAGGGCTTGGTCATCTCCTTCATGAGCCGCCCCATTGCCACGTAGAAGAACATCATGTACGCCGCGAAGGCCAGCGCGGGCACGATGCCCGTATCCCGCATGAAGAAGGCGAAGGCGAGATTCACGAGGATGAAAACCATCTCCACCCCGCTCAGAATCCACTTGCGGCTGCGGCGGTTCTCAACGCGGTGCTTGTACCAGAAGGCGCTCGCGCCCCAGCCCCCGCCGAGGCCGGTTTTGCCGAGGCTGATGTTTTTCGGCGCGTTCTCGCTGACACGCCCCTCCCTGGCCGCCGCCTGGGCGGCAAAGCTCGTCTCCGTGCTCTGCAGGACATCTTCATAGTAGTCCTGGTCGGCGCGGGCCATTATGATTATCAGCGCCGCGGTGTACACGGCCCAGACTGCCGTGAGCAGCGCCGCTGTGGCGTAATTGCCGAGTATGGCCTCGTAGCAGGCCCCGCCGAGCCAGCCGGCGACCGGGAACAGGCGGCCTATGGGGCCGGCCACGGCGCCACAGATCGCGTCCAGCACATCGCCGCCGCCGAGCGCACAGTAGCCGATATATGCGACCCATGCGGCGGTCACGGCGACGTACACGGCGCGCAGGGCTTTCCTCACGCCCGGCCGGCCCGAGCTGAGGCAGTAGACGGCCATGGCGGTTATCTGCCCGGTGAACACCGCGAGGCCATAGCCCAGCACCACCACCAGCAGGCCGCCGATGCCGACGCCGTACTGCAGGTGCATCCAGCCGTACTGGAAGAGTATCACGAGCGCCATTATGAGCGCCGTGGCCATCTGGTTGAACATGCCGTAGAACAGCACCCGCACGGGCCTGAACGGCCCGGCGAAGAGGAAGTTCACATCCGGCATCTTGAAAACGCTCATGCCCGTGGAAAAGCCGGAGTTCACCGTCATGAGGAACATCAGCGCAAAAAAGCCTATGATAATCGCGCCGAGCTGGCTGTTTGGCGCTCCGAGCTCCCCCTCCTCCTCGCCCAGGATGCTGGACACGGCGACGAGTACGAGCAGGGCGAGCATGACTATGGCGTATATGAGCTTGGCGGGGGAGCGGAACAGGTTCTTTATGCGGTTTTTGAGCTGGGTCAGCGTCAGATAGGCGATCGCGCTCATGCCTTCTCACCGCCCTCGGTTATCTCGAAGAAGCGCGCCTCCAGGTCGCGGCCGGCGGTCTCGTCGGCGCGGCAGGTCGCGGCGAACTCGCCGTTCATCATGATGTGCGCCACGTCCCAGTAGTCCTCAACGGAGTCTATCATGTGAGTGGATATCAGCACGGCGCGGCCTTCGTTGCGCAGCTCGCGGAAGATGGCCTTGAGCTCCTTTATGGCGTGCGGGTCCAGGCCGACCAGCGGCTCGTCGAAAATAAGCACGTCCGGCCTGTGCACCATGGCGCAGGCTATCGACAGCTTCTGCTGCATGCCCTTGGAGAGCTCACGCCCCAGCTTATCGCGCTTGTCGTCCAGTTCCAGCCGTTCGAGCAGAGCGCCGCCGTAGCCGTCATCCTCCATGCGCCAGGCCCGGCGCACGAACTCGAGGTGTTCGGCCACGGTCAGCAGCTCGTACACGGCGGGCATCTCCGGTATATAGCCGAGGCGGCGCTTGGCCTCCAGGCTCTTGTTCGGCGCCGCTCCTATGAATATATCGCCTCTGAAGCGCAAAAGTCCCGCGATGCATTTTATGATAGTGCTCTTGCCCGCGCCGTTGGGGCCGAGCAGCACGGCGCACTGCCCCGCATCCACCGAAAAGCTGATGTCCCGGTTTGCGACGGTCTTGCCGTAGTTCTTTGTGACGTGTTCAACACGCAGCAGCTCGTCTGACATAGTTTATCCTCCAAGTCCCTTTTGGGCAAATCTGGCCCCATTATACATGGCCGCCCCGTATATGACAAGCAAATCCAAGTAAATTCGGGATATGCCTGCCGTGACATCTGGTGAATGTCAACTCACGCCCCAGCATAGCATATAATTTGCCTGATGACAAGCACTAAATGTCAAAATGGTGAGGCTTATGTATAAAAACCGGGCCCCTGAGGGCGGAAACAACCTGTGCGGGGAGCGTGTGCGCTCCCTGCGGCTCGCCATGCCCGGCCGCGTGTCCCAGCGGATGCTGGCCGAGCGGCTGCAGATAGAGGGTCTGGACCTCGACAAGAACGCCGTCCAGCGCATAGAGAGCGGCGAACGCTTTGTGACCGACATCGAGCTGCGGGCCATCGCCCGCGTCCTGGGCGTCACGGCGGACGAGCTGCTGGGCATGTAAAGCTCTGCCGCGCCCCTCCCCGGCGGGGAGGGGCGCGGCGGAAGCCGGCGCATTTGCCCGCGGCCCCCAGGCTCTGAGGCGCCGGGGCAGGGCAATAGTCCACCGGTGCCGGACGCTCTGCGCCCGGCGTTTTTATCTTTCACGGGGGACTGCTCAGCCCTCCCGGCGCGCCGCGCGGTACGCCTCCGGACCGGAGACGTACAGATCCCCGCCATGGGCGTCGAGCGCGCAGGTCAGCGGCATGTCGCGCACCGTCAGCCGCCTGACGGCCTCGGGGCCCAGGTCCTCCCAGGCCACGAGCCCGCAGCTCTCCACGCAGCCGGCGAGCAGCGCGCCCGCGCCGCCCGTGGCCGCGAAATACACGGCCCCGTGCTCCCGCGCGGCGGAGGCCACCGCGGCGGAGCGGGCCCCCTTGCCTATCATGGCCCTCACGCCTCTCTAAAGAAGGAGGGGGGCGGAGTGGTCCATGTGGGCGG
>CALWYN010000089.1 GCA_944385755.1 uncultured Oscillospiraceae bacterium | reverse complement strand
GGCAGGTCAATGAACTGATATTTTATGCGCCGCTCTTTGAAATACCTCTCGGCCTTTTTGGTGTCAAAGCACTTGTTCCTGCCGAATATCTGTATATTCATTCCGCCCTCCCCAAGATTTCCAGGAGATTGTTGTAGAATATGTCCCTGACCAGCTGTTCACTGTGGCCTCTTCTGAGCAGGGCCTCGTATAGCCTGCCCATGTCCTGCACCCCAGATATGCCGTCCGGCATGTCGTCTATGCCGTCAAAATCGGCGCCGATGAAAACCGCCTTTTCCCCGCCCAGGGAGAGAAAGTGTTCGATATGTGCGCAACAGGCGTCCAAATTCCTGCCCAGGCCCAGGAAGTCCGGGCACAGGTTCAGCCCGGCTCCGCCGCCGCAGGCGGCGAGCGCCTCAAACTGCCTGTCGGTCAGGTTACGGGGAGAATCGCCGCACAGTGCAGCCGAATCGGAATGGCTGGCGATGACAGGCTTTTGGGCTATCTCCATGACATCCCAGAAAGCGCGCTCCGAGGCGTGGGACAGATCCACCGCCACCCCGGACTCCTGCGCCGCCTTTACAAAGGCCCTGCCCCTGTCCGTGAGCCCTCCCTGCCCATCCATCGCCGAGCCGCAGAGCTCGTTGTCGGCGTTCCAGCAGAGGTTCACCATCACGACGCCGTCCTCCCGCCTCGCCTTCCTCAGGCGCTCGGGCGAACAGCCCAGCTGCTCCGCCCCCTCCACGGAGAGGAGCGCCGCCATCTTTCCGGCCGCGTTGGCGGCTCGCACCCCTGCCGCCGTGCTGCAGAGGGCCAGCCGGGGCCCCGACCTCGCCGACTCCCTGAGCAGCGCGGCCTTTTCCCCGTACCGTCCTCCCCAGACGGCAAACACCTGGGCGGCAGGCGCGTATTTTTCGAGGCGCTCCAGGTCCACATGAAACTTGTTGCGTCTCAGCTTCCCACCGCGCTCAAGGACGGCGGTGAGCGTGTCACAGTGCGCGTCAAAATACGGTATACTCAAATAATGCCCCTCGCTCTGGTCGCTCTCTCAAGCCTCTCAAGGGCGGCCTCAACATAATGTCGGGGGCAGGCGAGATTCACGCGCCGGAAGAGCTCATAGCCCTCTCCGAAGTCCCGGCCGTCCTGGGCAAAGAACCTGGCCTCATCCAGAAAGAGCGAGCGGACAGCGTCCGCCTCCAGCCCTGTGCCATGGCAGTCCAGCCACGCGAGATAGGTGCCGTCTGGCACAGCGCATTCAAAACCCGGAAGGCGCTCTCTCACAAAGCTGCAAAAAAGCCCCGCGTTGCCCCGCAGCACGTCCAGGCACTCCTCCAGCCAGCCCTCTCCCTCATTATATGCCGCCTCGCACGCGGCGAAGCCCAGAACATTTATGTAGCCGCCCATCTCAAGCTCAATAGTGGCCTTGACGCGGGCACGGAGCTCTGGGTCGGCAATTATGACGTTGGATACCGTCATGCCTGCTATGTTGAAGGTCTTGCTCGGGGCCGTGAGCGTCACCGTCCTGGCGGCCGCATCCTCAGAGAGCGACGCGAAAACCGTGTGCCTGTGGCCCTCGAAAACAATGTCGCAGTGTATCTCGTCGGATATCACGGGGACATCGTATTTCTTGCACAGCCCGGCCACAGCCGAGAGTTCGTCCACGGCCCAAACCCGGCCCGTTGGATTGTGTGGCGAGCAGAAGAGCAGCAGCTGCACACCGCCTCCGGCAAGTTTGCGCTCCATGTCTTCCAGGTCGAGCTCCCATCTCCCGTCCCTGCACAGCAGGTCCGAGCGCACCAGGCGCCTGCCGCTGCGCTCTATGGTCCTGTAAAACGGCGGGTATGACGGAAAATTGAGCAGCACGCCGTCGCCAGGCCGTGTAAGCGCCCTTATGGCGCTGCCCATGGCGGAGCAGAGCCCGTAGGTCTGGGTTATCCAATCATTCTCTATTTGCCAGCCGTGCCGGCGGTCCATCCAGCCCTTCACGGCCTCCAGCAGAGAGTCCGGTGCCCCCGAATAGCCGAATGTGTCCTCCATAGCCGCCTTGGAGACGGCCTCCGATATCTCCGGCGCAAGGCGGAACTTCATCTCCGCCACGCCGAAACAGATCTCGTCGGGTCCGGGAGAATACTTCTCCAGACGCTTCCACATGGGCGCAGCCGTGCCGTACGCCGGATGAAGCGAGGTAAAATCATAGGCCATGGCTCACACCTCGGTTATCACGGGGAGTATCATGGGGCTCCTGCGTGTGGCCTTGTAAAGATATCCGGTGAGATTTGTGCGTATCTTGTTCTTTATTGTCTGCGTATCCGTGATGCGCTGGTGGCGGCAGCTCGAGAGGCTCTCGTGTACCACGCGCTTCATCTCCTCCATGAGGTCGTCCGCCTCCTTTTCATAGACGAAACCGCGCGTGGTTATCTCGGGCCCGGCGGCAAGGGAGCGGTCCTCATTTGAGAGGGTCACAGCCACTACTATGACCCCGTCCTCAGCCAGGTGCTTCCTGTCGCGCAGGACGACGCTGCCCACGTCCCCCACGCCGGTGCCGTCCACGAAAACGCGTCCTGCCGGCACGCTGTCCCCCAGCTTTATTGACTTGCGGCTTATCTCAATGACCGACCCGTTCTCAGCTATAGCCACATTGTTCTTCTCTACACCCATCATATAAGCCAGGTCGCGGTGCTTGCACAGCATGCGGTATTCCCCGTGAACGGGTATGAAAAAGCGAGGCTTTGTCAGGGCCAGGATCATCTTCTGCTCCTCCTGGCAGGCGTGGCCGGAGACGTGCAGGCCCATGCGCCTGTCGTATATGACCTCCGCACCCTTGTGGAAGAGCTCGTCTATAACCCGGGAGATGGTCGTCTCGTTGCCGGGAATGGCCGAGGCGGATATTATCACGCGGTCCCCGGCGTCGATGTTCACCTGCTTGTGCTCGTTGAATGCCATGCGGTAAAGGGCCGACATGTTCTCGCCCTGGCTGCCCGTGGAGATGATAACAGTTCTCTCCTTCGGCTGGCCCTTAATCTGGTTTATATCCATCAGCACGCCTTCCGGCACGTCCAGATAACCCAGCGTCATGGCGACCTTCATCATGTTCTCCATGCTGCGCCCGGTTACGGCAACCTTGCGCTTATACTTGGCCGCGCTGTTGACTATCTGCTGCATCCTCTGCACGTTGGAGGCGAAGGTGGTGACTATTATGCGCTTGTCACAGCCGTTAAACAGCTCGTCAAACTTGGCGGCGACCATGCGCTCGGAGTCCGAATATCCCGGCCGCTCAACATTCGTGGAGTCGGAGAGCAGGGCGAGCACGCCCTGTTTGCCCAGCTGCCCCAGGCGCACCAGGTCTATCATCTCGCCCTGGATTGGGGTGAGGTCAATCTTGAAGTCCCCCATGTGTATCACAGTGCCTATCGGCGTCTTTATAGCCAGCGCAACCGAATCCGCTATTGAGTGGTTCACATGGATAAACTCTATCTCAAAGCAGCCCAGCCGGAACTTATCCCCGGCCTTCTTTGTGAAAATCTGCGTGTTGTACAGCAGGTCGAACTCCTCGAGTTTGAGCTCGATTATACCGGCCGTAAGCTCGGTGGCGTAGATGGGTATGTCGAGCTCCCGGAGCACGTAGGGTATGGCCCCTATGTGGTCCTCGTGCCCGTGGGTTATCACCATGCCCCTTATGCGGTCGCGGTTCTGCCTCAGATATGTGATATCCGGTATCACCACATCCACGCCGTAGAGCTCCTCATCAGGAAACCCCAGGCCGCAGTCCACGACAATAATGTCCTGCCCGTACTCATAAACGGTGAGGTTCTTGCCTATCTCACCGAGTCCGCCGAGCGGGATTATTTTCAATTTTGCCATATAGCAGCTCCTTCTCTAAATGAATTCTTTATGTACCACGGTTATCCAGCATTATAACCGCTGAGGACAGAAAATATGCCTACATCTCCACGCGCCCTTCCAGCGCGCGGCTGAGTGTGGCATCGTCGGCAAATTCCAGGTTTGAGCCCACCGGTATGCCATAGGCCAGACGTGTGACCTTTACCCCGAAGGGCTTGAGTAGCCTCGAGCTATACAGGGCCGTCGTCTCCCCCTCTGTGTCCGGGTTGAGGGCCATGATTACCTCCTCCACGCCGCCCGCCGCCACCCGGGACACCAGCTCGGAGATGCGGAGGTCGTCGGGACCGATATGGTTCATCGGGGTGAGCACGCCGTGCAGGACATGGTACACGCCGTTGTACTCCCTTCCGCGCTCAAAGGACACCACGTCGCGAGGCTCCGCCACGACGCAGATGACGCTTTTATCGCGCTTGTCGGATGCGCAGATCGGGCACACCTCCGCGTCCGTGAGGTTCTGGCACACCGAGCAGCAGCGGACATTGCCTCTGGCGTCAAGTATGGCGGCGGCGAAGCTCTCCGCCTCGCCCTCAGGGAGCGAGAGGACAAAAAAGGCCAGGCGCTGCGCGCTCTTGCGTCCTATCCCCGGCAGCATGGCGAATTTTTCTATCAGCGTCTCAAGCGCGGCTGGAAAAAAAGACATATGACTTACCTCAACTGTCGAGATTGGGCTTCACGGTGGAAGCCATGCGCAGGGCCTCCACGGCCGCGGCCCTGTCGCTCTTGCCGAAAACGGCGCTGCCCGCGACGAGGACGTTCGCGCCGGCGTCCACGACCAGCGGAGCCGTCGAGGGATCTATGCCCCCGTCCACCTCGAGGTCGCAGCCCGGGTTCATCTGGTCGAGCAGCGCGCGGAGGCCGCGTATTTTGGGCAGCTGGTCGCCCATAAAGCTCTGCCCCCCAAAGCCCGGTTCGACCGTCATGACCAGGGCCATGTCCAGCATTCCCACGTACGGCAGCAGCACGGAGGCGGGTGTTCTGGGCTTGATGGCCAGGGCGCACTTTTTGCCCCTGCCCTTAATCTCCTCTATGGCAGCCAGAACGTCCTGAGGCTCGTCGGCCTCCACATGGAAGCAAACCAGATCGGCCCCGGCGTCACAGAAGGCCCCCACGTACCGGTGCGGCCTGTCAATCATGAGGTGCACGTCGAGGAACATGTCCGTCCCGCCGCGCAGGGATTTGACCACCGGGATCCCAATGGAGATATTGGGCACAAAGAGCCCGTCCATTACGTCCACATGCACATAGTCGGCCCCCGCGGCCCTGATCTCGGCCACTTCAGCAGCCAGCTTTCCGAAATCCGCCGACAAGATGGACGGCGCTATTTTTATCATGATAAACCTCCCACACAGCGGTCAAACCGCATATAACCTGCATTCTGCCAATCAGTTTATTATAATGCGTACTGAACAAAGCCCAAGCCTTGAAAGCCTTGGCTTTCAAGGCCCAATTGCTTTGTTCAAGCGCAAGGTTTTTGAGCGAAATCGCTCAAAAACCTTGCACCATCCCTTGATGCGGCACACCACATCAAGGGATATACGCATTGAAACAATGACTGAATTTCATCTTTTATGAAATTGCGCGGCAGCCGCCGCGCGAATAAACCGCGCTGTGGTTTATTCAACAGACATTATTATACATCCGCAATGCATTTCATGCAATAGTTTTAGTTTTGCTTGACGCACTATATTTTTAGATATAAAATAACGTGTAAGCCAATTGGCAGGAGGTAACAGCCTTGAAACGCAAGAGAAACGGCTCCGCCGCCCCGATATTCGCATTCGCCGCCGCATGGATAGTCTGCGCGATAATATTCCCGCTGTATGAGCTGGTCTGGCTCATAGCCGCCCTGGCTCTTTCCCTGGCCGCCGCCGTCGCCACAGCCGCCATAACCGGCCGCCGCAGAAGCGCGCCCGATCGGGAGGAGAAGGCCGAGGCAAAAGCCGAACCGCCGAAAAAGGAGGCCGCCGCCAGCTACAGCCCGGAGGTCCAGAAGATAATGGATGACGGCAAGCTCGCCATGCGGGAGATGGGCCGCCTGTACTCCTCCATAAAAAACACCGAAGTGCGCAGGAAAATAAATGAGATCATGCGCATTTCGGATAAAATAGTCCAGGACGCCGTTCAGGACGAGTCGGACGTGCCGCAGATACGAAAGTTCCTGGATTACTACCTCCCCACGACCATAAAGCTGCTGAACGCGTATGACAGGATGAGCGACCAGGGCATCTCCGGCGAGAACCTGTCAAAGTCCATGAAGAGCATAGAGGAGATGCTCGACACCGCAATAGAGGCGTATAAAAAGCAGCTCGACTCTCTCTTTGAGAACCAGGCCCTGGACATCGAGACAGACATCAGTGTCATGAATCAGATGCTCGCCCGCGAGGGGCTCTCAGGCGACGGCGGTTTTGACGATATCATAACCCGCACGGCCAGAGCGCAGTCCGCCTCCGCCAGCGGGGACAACGAATAAGAAAGGATGCACCACCCGATGGACGAAAACAAAGAATTCATCCCCTCCCTCACCCTGGACCCCAACGCGGCCCAGGCGGCCGCCGCCCCGGTCATCGAGGAGCCAGAGCTCTCCCCGGCCGGCTCCGGCAAGGCGGAGGCTCCCGCAGAGAAGCTCGATTTTGACCGCCTCTCTCCCGCCGAGCAGGCGGCAGTGCGCGAATTTGCCAAACAGATTGACATCACCAACGCCGAACAGATTCTCAACTACGGCTCCGCCGCCCAGAAAAATGTGGCGGATTTCTCCGACGCGGCGCTGAGCAAGGTGCGCACAAAGGACATGGGAGAAATCGGCCAGGAGCTCTCCGACCTCGTCGTCGAGCTCCAGGGCCTCGATTTCGACGAGAGCGAGGAAAAGAAGGGCTTTTTCGGCCTTTTCAAAAAGACGCGCCAGAACATAGCCTCCCTCAAGGCCCAGTATGACAAGGCCGAGACCAATGTCGACAAGATAACGGCCGAGCTGGAGAAACATGAGCTCACGCTCATGAAGGACATCGCCATGATGGACAAGCTCTATGAGAAGAACCAGCAGTATTACAAAGAGCTCACCATGTATATAGTGGCCGGCAAGCTCCGCTGTGAGGAGCTGCGCGCAAACGAGCTTCCGGCCCTTCAGCAAAAGGCGCGTGAGAGCGGGCTGGCAGAGGACGCCCAGGCGGCGAACGACTTTGCCAATATGATAGGCCGCTTTGAGAAGAAGATACCCGATTTGGAGCTCACGCGCATGATCTCCGTCCAGATGTCGCCGCAGATTAGGATGATACAGTCCAACGACGCCGTCATGTCTGAGAAAATACGCAGCTCCATAGTCAATACCATCCCGCTCTGGAAGAGCCAGATGGTCCTCGCTCTGACCCTGCACCACTCACAGCAGGCCATGGAGGCCCAGCGTGAGGTGAACGACGTCACAAACGCCCTGCTCCGCTCGAACGCCGAAAAGCTCCACCAGGGCAGCGTGGACATAGCCCGCGAGGCAGAGCGCGGCATAGTGGATATCGAGACACTTCAGAAAACGAACCAGGAGCTCATCGCCACATTGGAGGAAGTCCGGCAGATTCAGGCGGAGGGCGCGCAGAAGCGCGCCGCGGCCGAGGTCGAACTGGGCCGCATAGAGGGCGAACTGAAGCAGAAACTCCTGGAATTGCGAGGCTGAGATATGGGGTTCCTTAGATCCAAATTCGGGGCCGTTGTCCTGACGGCCCTGGTCGTGGCCGGTTCCACGCTTCTTAATACCAGGGTAAAGCTCGGGGCCACGGTGGACGAGGTTGAAGATCTGTTCTTCACCGACCGGGATGGCGAGAAGTCCATATATTCCCGCCTGGAGGAAAAACTCTCCGCCGCCAACGGATACGCCAGCGTGCTCGCATCTTATGACTCCGAGGCCGCGGAGGCCCTGTACGACGAGAGGGATTACCTGCTTTGGGCCTGCGAGGATGACGACATAAGCTATATGGCCAGCTGCAGCGCGGACCTCGATCGGGCTTTCGACGAGGCGGAGCGCGTCCTGGCCGGCTGTGAGCTCAGTGAGAGCGACGCCGCGGACGCCGAATACTACGCCGAGATATACGACGGGGCACAGAAAATGATAGAGGAAAACAGTTACAACAGCAGCGTTACTGCTTTCAACCGCTCTGTGTATGACACTTTCCCGGCCGAGTACCTGGCGGACCTGGCCGGTGTGGACGCGCCCGAGCGTTTCAGTTGATTGGGAAGGCAGATATGAAAAGACGACTGTTTACTGCCGCATTTGCATTTTTGCTGTGCGCGGCCCTGACATTTTCCGGTTTTGCCGCGGACATTCCGGAGGCCGGCACCGGGGACGATTTCTACGTCCACGATGAGGCCGGCACGCTTTCCGATACCACGCGCGAGCTCATACTGAACGCCAACGGCCCGCTGGAGACGTACTGCTCCGGCGCCCAGCTCGTCGTAGTCACAATAAACTATCTGCCTGACGGCTATGACAGCGAACAGTATGCAAACGCCCTCTTCAGGGCCTGGGGCGTCGGCAGCAGCACGGAGAACAACGGCATGTTGCTGCTGCACGTCGTCCGCGAGGACCGCGGCTGGCTGGCCCAGGGGGCAGGTATTGAGAGCCGCTTTGACACGGACGACATCAACGCCCTTATGGACGAGTATTTCTGGCCCTATTCCGACGCCGGGGAATACGACGAGGCGG
The DNA here is from genome assembly GCA_944385755.1 of uncultured Oscillospiraceae bacterium. Lineage (GTDB taxonomy): Bacteria > Bacillota > Clostridia > Oscillospirales > Oscillospiraceae > Scatomorpha. Next base: position 6,445 of record CALWYN010000089.1, on the reverse strand, counting down.
TGGCCACACTTGTCCCCCATCTGATAGATGTCTACGCCGAACTCTACGGCACTGACCAGCTCTACGGCGGCACCGGCAGCACCGTTTCTGATTCTGGCTCAAGCGGCGGCTATTCCGGCGGCTATTATGAGGGATACTATGACGGGTACTATGATTACGGCCGTCCGCGCAGTTCAGGGTTTATTATAATCCTCACGGTGGTCGCTTTCATACTGCTGATAGCCGTGCTTATCGGCTCATTCGGGGGCCGGCGCTACTACAGGACACACGGTGTCTGGCCGGCGTTCTTCTTCTGCGGCGGGCCCAGGGGGCCCAGGCCGCCCAGGGGCCCGCGGCCACCGCGCGGCGGGGGGCACCGTCCCCCACCCGGTGGGTTCGGCGGCAGCGGCGGTTTCCGCGGGGGCGGATTCGGCGGAGGTGGCCGTCCCGGCGGCGGTTTCCGTGGAGGCGGGTTCGGAGGCGGAGGACGCCCATCCGGCGGCGGCGGTGGCCGGCGCTGAAGCGTAAATCAGTTTTCAAATCCGGACGGCGAACTTCCGCCGTCCGGATTTTTTTGCTCACACAAAAACTTTACATATCCACGGGCGCAAATTTAATAATGCCGGCGTATACTGTCACATAGAAGGTCTAAGGAGGCGTAATTATGAATCGTGACGTGGATGACCTCATTTTCGGCGGTGCCGACAGCGAGACGAGCGAGAGATAATCAGATGGGTGCGGAGCCTGGCCGGCGGCCGGGCTTGTCTTTTTATATGGGCAGGCCCGGGAGGATACTCAAACCTTCCGGGCCTGTTCTCATTCTTCTGTGTCTCCCGCCGCGCGTTTCCCCTCTGGGACGTCCGGCTCTGTCTCCGCCTCGCCGTCAAGTTCGCCCACAAGCTGCTCGAGCAGGTCATTCAATGTGACGATTCCGGTAACTCCGCCGTATTCGTCCAGGACGACCGCCAGCCTTATACCCTCGCTGCGCATGCGCTTGAAGAGCACATCCGCCTTTATGCTGTCGGGTACAAAATACGGGGATTTGACAGCCGATTCCAACGCGGCCTCCACTCCCCTTTCCGGGAGAGCGAAATAGTCCTTTATGTCCAGAACGCCGATTACATGGTCCGTCGTTTCCTCGCATATCGGGTAAAGGGAATGCCGCGAGGTGAATATCTCCTTTTCCCATTCCTCCGTGCTCTCATCGGCCCAGAGGACGCTCATCTGAGTACGGTGAGTGCAGAATTCCTCCGCCGTGAGGTCGTCAAACTCAAACAGGTTCTGTATGAATTCGTTCTCGTCCTCGCCTATCGAGCCCTTCTGACTGCCCGCCGTGGCCATCATTCGTATCTCCTCCTCGGAGTACTCGTCTTCTTCGCTGTTGGGGTCCACGCCAATGAGGCGCAGCACGCCGTTGACCGAGGCGCTCAGCAGGCTGACCACCGGTCTGAACACCTGTGAGATGGCATAGAGCATACCCGCCAGCTTCAGCGAGACGCCCTCCGGATTCTTCATGGCCAGGCGCTTGGGCACCAGCTCGCCGAAAATGAGAGTGATGTACGAGAGGATTATGGTGACGAGGACCACGCCGATTGACGTCAGCGCGCTGCGGCTGATGCTCACGCCCAAGGCAATCAACCCGTCCGCGATAACGCCGGCAAAGTTTGTGGCCGCCGCGGCCGAGCCCAGATAGCCGGACAGGGTTATGGCTATCTGTATCGTGGACAGGAACCTCTCCGGCTGACGGGTCATTTTCTTGAGTTTTTCCGCGGCCCTGTTGCCCTCTGCTATTAGCTGGTCCAGACGCGCGTCCTTCACGGAGATTACTGCGATCTCCGCGCAGGCAAAGACCGCGTTGCAAGCTATCAGCACTACCTGAAGAACTAATTGCCAAACTAAAGTTGAATCCAAGTTTTACTTCCTCCCAGTTTTCAAAGAGACGTGAAAAAGCGCAAAAACGCCCGCACCTTTCGGTTTCCCAAAGGCGCGCGCGTCATTCACAAGAATATACAGTTGCCGGTACAGCTACCGTTACCAGGGCCGTCGTCCATAGCGGTTATCTCATCTCTCCTTTTCAAGTATTAGAACATATTTCGGCCCGATAGTCAATATACAAATTGCATAATCTATCCTAATCCCCCGGGCGCCTGGCCTCCGCGGCCGTCCGTACAAGCACAGAGCCGTATATCGCGCAGGCCGCCAGCAGGCAGAATTTCAGGCCATGGTAGAAGACCCAGACGAGATGATTCGGCCATGAGCTGAATATGAGCTGTCCCGGCAGCAGGCACAGCACACAGCCCGCGGCGAGCGCGGCCCAGCGCCCGGCCGCCGGACTGAGCCGGGCCGTGCTGAAGCTCCGTACCCCGCAGGCGATAACCGCCAGTCCCGCGGCCACAAGCAGAACGTATATTGACGCCCTGGCCGTAGAGCTCCAGTGGAGCAGGTCCGCCAGGTTTACGCCGGTGCCCCATTTCAGATACAGATATACGGGCAGATACACTCCGGCGGCGCACAAGAACCCCACATGCCGCCTTACCGTGATGCAGACAAGTCCACAAATCAGCAGCGGCGAGGAAAATATAAGCCCGAACAGGCCTCCTCCGAACAGAAGGAATATCAGGGTTATTGCCCACCCGGTGCACAACAGCGCCACTCCGGCTATGAACCTGTGCCTGGGGATTGCGGACCGCTCTTCGCCCTCAATATCGTCGGCCTTCGTTTTATTTCCGCCTGGATCGCAATCCGAATTTGAGCGTAGCGCCGCCTCCCCGAGCACGAGCTCGTCAATCGTCACGCCGAAAAGGCGGGCCAGCGCGGCCACCTTGTCCAACTCCGGCGTCGCCGTGCCGGTCTCCCATTTTGACACCGACTGCCGCGAGACGCCCAGCCTGGAGGCCAGTTCCTCCTGGGACAGGCCGAGCCCAGTCCTGAGGCGGCAGATGTTCTTTCCCAACTCCATTTTTCATACCTCCCGTGTGGAAGTATACACACGATAGCTCGACGGGTCTACCAAACCGGCTTTGAATTTGCGCAACCAGTGGTTGCGGCGGCCTGTTTTAGGTATTTTTCCAGGCACACCAGCGTCACTCCGCTGATTCCGTTGAATTCGCAGCGGACCTCGCCGGCCTCGCGGAAGCCCAGCCTTGAGTACATGGTCCTGGCCGCCGTATTTGTGACGTTTGTGTCCATGCGCAGACAGCTGCACCCGATGGACCTGGCGTGTGCCTCGTAGAACTCCACAAAGCTTCTCCCCAGTCCCCGGCCCGCTCTCTCCGGAGACACCACAAGCGTGTGCATCACCAGCACCTCGCTTTCCGGGACCGGATGAACCCATGTCGCCTGTGCATATTCCGGCAGCTGCTGCCGGTCCAGCCTGGCGGAGGCGGATATCTTCCCGCTGTCCTCCTCCAGCACATACAGAGAGCCCTTTTTGACGGCCTCCCGGGCAGTGGCCGCCGTTGGATAAACTCCGCGAACCCAGCCGGTGGCGGTCAACCCGGCCTCCTCGCGCGAGTGTATGGCGTCGTATATCGCCTCAATTGCGGGTATATCCGCATCGTTTGCCCTTCTGATAAGCATGTCCTCGCCTCCCGGACCATCTTAACACACGCCACTCCCAAGCAAAAGCCCAAAAATCTCCCCCGGCCATGGCCGGGGGAGATTTTTCTAAAAGCTATGTCAGATCTTCATGCAGACATCCCACGCGCGCCAGATGACCGTGCGCAGGTTGCCTATGGCCACGCAGTCACCGACCAGGTGGACATTCCTGCCCTTTTTGGCCACAGGAGTGGGAACGAACCCAATCGCGTTGACGACGTTGTCGGCCTCGACCTCGGTTATGGTCCCGTCCTTGCCCTTTATGACGACAGAGCCGTCCTTTATCTCGCTAATGGTGCTCTCGAGATAGATGGGCACCTTGTGGAACACCAGGGCCTCGCGCAGGAAGCTGGCGTTCGGAAGCGGGACTGCCGGGGTGGCAATCAGGTCAACGGCGTACTCGACGACCGTCGGGTGCTTGCCCTCATATACCAGCTCCAGCGCCGCCTCGCAGCCGCTCTGGCCGCCGCCGAATATGATGACCTTGTCGCCGACGGGCTTCTTCTCGCGCAGCAGCTCTGTGAGCGTCATGCACTTGTTGAAGCCGGGTATGGGCATCGTGCGCGGCACGGAGCCTGTGGCGACGATGATCTCGTCGAAGCCGCCGAGTGTGCCGACGTCGTTTATCTCGGTGTTGAAGCGCACCTCTATGCCGGCCTTGTCTATCTCACGGCGGTACCAGTCAATCAGCTCCTTGTCATTCTCCTTGAAGGACATGCTGGACGCGGTGATAAAGAGGCCGCCGAGCGTATCGGTCTTTTCAAAAATCACTGGTTTGTGGCCGCGCTTTTTCAGCACGAGGGCACATTCCATGCCACCCACGCCGCCGCCTATTATCGCGACCTTCTTCGGCCTCGTGGTGGGGACTATCTTGTACTTGTTGTGCTGCATCGTCGGCGGCGTCAGGGCGCAGCGCGCGAGGTGCATGGTGTCATCCATGCTCTGCAGGTTGATGGTACCCTTATACTTCGCCATGTTAAAGCAGCCGTTGTGGCAGCGTATGCAGGGCTTTATCTCATCCTCTCGCCCCTCCTGGAGCTTATGTACCCACTCTGGGTCGACCAGGTTCTGGCGGGCGATGGCGACGGCGTCCAGCTTTCCGGCCGCTATCTCGCGCGCGGCAACCTCGGGCTCCATCTTACCGGCACAGACGACCGGGATGTCGCAGAAGTTCTTGATGTGTTCGACCTCGGCGAGATTGCAGTTGTTGGGCATGTACTGTGGCGGATGCGCCCAATACCAGGCATCGTAGGTGCCGTTGTCGCAGTTGAGCATGTCGTAGCCGGCCTCCTGCAGCTTCTTGACCACGATCTCGCTCTCGGCCATGTCGCGGCCGAACTCGGTGAACTCCTCGCCAGGGACCGCGCCCTTACAGAAGTCCTTGGTCTTTGAGACGACGCTGTAGCGCAGGGAGACAGGAAAGTCACTTCCAGCAGCGTTCTTGATGTTCTTGACGATGTCAGTGGCGAAGCGCAGGCGGTTGTCCAGGCTGCCGCCGTACTCGTCGGTGCGCCAGTTGAAGTTCTTTATGGCGAATTGGTCGAGCGTGTAGCCCTCATGCACCGCGTGGATTTCCACGCCGTCCACACCGGCCTCGCGGAGCAGGCGGGCCGTCTTGCCGAAGGCCTCCGTGCTCTCCTTTATCTCGGCCACGGTCAACGGGCGGGACTTGTAGTCCTCCTTCCAGCGATTCGGCGTGGGCGACGCGCTCGCGGTCAGATAGCTGGCGTCCATGACAAACTTACCGACCTTGCCAAGACCGGGGTGGTCAAGCATAAGGCTCATGATGTGGTTGACGGCCATGGAGCGGCCGCAGCCCACGGCCAGCTGTACGAACAGCTTGGCGCCGGTCTTGTGGAAGTCAACCATGTAGTCCTTGAGCTCCTCGAACATCTTCTTATTGGTATAGAGCCAGCGGTTGCCCATGACGTCGCGCACCCACTGCATGCCCGGGAGGATAAGGCCCACATCGTCCCTCGCCGTCTCAAGCAGGAAGTACGCGGCCTCCTTGTCAAAGTGGCAGGGCTCCATCCAGCCGAACAGAGACGTTCCGCCCATAGAGCACATCACAATGCGGTTTTTGATTTCCACATTGCCGATTTTCCAGGGTGTAAATAGAGCACTGTACTTTTCGTCCATCAAATCTTCCTCTCTTTCATAGTTTTGTTCTATTCACGGTGACCTCCTCAGGGTCATCATACCGCCACACATATGTATGAATTCCATCAGGAACCGCCGCCTGTGTTAGTTATTAATGTAACACATATCAGGGCAAAATGGAATATCAAAAATGAAAATTCTTAAAAAGATTTTACAGATTATACATTTGAGCACTTTTCCGTTGCCGAAAAACACCTCATTCGGCCCCCTACACCGGTGCCGTGACACCATTTGCAAAAAAGAAAACGGCCTCCCCAAGGGGAGGCCGTGGAGGCGCCATCCGGATTTGAACCGGAGAATCGGGGATTTGCAGTCCCCTGCCTTACCACTTGGCTATGGCGCCGTCGTCGCTGCATGGCTTCAATTCCAGTGCCGGCCCCGTGTCGGGAGGGCCGGAATTTCCACTCCGCGCAATACGCTCCTCTCAAAACTGCATCCACGGATTCAGTTTTGTATGGAAAATGCGGAGGCGAAAACCTGCTTCTTTGAAACGGCTGTGTTTAAAACGGATCGTTAGCAAGATAGCCGCTTTCGCGGCTATCAGGCAACGATACTGGAGCGGGCAACGAGATTCGAACTCGCTACCTCCACCTTGGCAAGGTGGCGCTCTGCCAAATGAGCTATGCCCGCGAATGGTGCCTCAGGCCAGAGTCGAACTGGCGACACGCGGATTTTCAGTCCGCTGCTCTACCAACTGAGCTACCGAGGC
>CALWYN010000088.1 GCA_944385755.1 uncultured Oscillospiraceae bacterium | reverse complement strand
TGCGCGACACCTTTGGCGATATCCCCGTAGTAGTCGCCAACGACGGCGACGTGAGCGCCCTGGCGGGCGCCATGAGCCTGGGTGAGAACAACATCCTCGGCATAGCGATGGGCACCAGCGAGGCTGTGGGCTACGTCGATGAAAACGGCGCAGTCACCGGCTGGCTCAATGAGCTGGCCTTCGCCCCTGTGGACGCCAACCCCGAAGCCATGGCCGACGAGTGGTCGGGCGACATCGGCTGCGGCGTCAAGTACTTCTCCCAGGACGGCGTCATCAAGCTCGCTCCCCGCGCCGGTATCGAGCTCAAAGAGGACGACGCTCCGGCGCAGAAGCTCAAGGCCGTGCAGGCGCTCATGGAGGCCGGTGACAGCCGTGCCGAGGCCGTATACCGCTCCATCGGCGTGTATCTTGGCCACACCCTGGCCTTCTACCACACCTTCTACGGGCTCAAATACGTCCTGCTGCTGGGCCGCGTCATGTCCGGCAAGGGCGGCGACATCATACTCGACACCTGCAAGGCCGTGCTCGCTGACGAGTACCCCGAAGCCGCAAGCGCGATTGTGCCCACCCTCCCCGACGAGAAGGCCCGCCGTGTCGGACAGTCCGTGGCGGCGGCCAGCCTGCCCGCACTGGGCTGAAATACATATTCCCACGCAAAATAAAAGGGCCCGGCTTATGCCGGGCCCTCAGTCTCGCGCCTGTCCCGGAGGGGACGGGCGCTTTATTTTACAGTTTCCAGGAAGCGCAGGAAGGCCGCCCTGCCCTCCGGCGTGCGTTTGTACACTCCGGCGTGCTCGAGCACCTGGGCGAACACGAGCCCGGTCTCCCGGCGCACTATGTCCATGACGTTCTCCGCTGTGATGTCGTACTTTGCGCGGAAGCCTTCTGCCCACTCGGCGTGCTTTGCCGTGAGCTCGCTGGCGCGCAGGTCGCCGCCGTTCAAGAGGCAGTCCGCGACGGCGGCCAGCTCGGTCTTGAGCCGGGCGGGCAGCACGGCGAGGCCCATTACTTCGATGAGGCCTATGTTCTCCTTCTTGATATGGTGCAGTTCCGCGTGCGGGTGATAGAGCCCAAGGGGGTGCTCCTCAGTTGTGAGGTTGTTGCGCAGCACCAGGTCGAGCTCGTAGTCGGTGCCGCGGCGCCGCGCTATGGGCGTAATGGTGTTGTGGGGCACGCCGTCCGTCTCGGCGTAAATCACCGCCGCCTCGTCAGTGTAGGCACGCCACCTGCCCAGGATCTCGTCTGCCAGGCTGACCAGCCTCTCCGGGTCGGCGCAGCGGATACGCACAACGCTCAGCGGCCACTTCACTATGCCGGCCTGGACGTCCTCATAGCCGGGGAACGCAAACGGCGTCTCGACCTCCGCGCGCTCCATGGCGAAGGTGTAGCGCCCGCCCTGGAAGTGGTCGTGGGCCAGGATGGAGCCGCCGACGATGGGCAAATCCGCGTTGGAGCCGACAAAGTAGTGCGGGAACTGCCTGACGAAGTCGAGCAGCTTGGCAAAGCAGTCGCGGTCTATTTTCATCGGCGTGTGGACGAGGTTGAGGCAGATGCAGTGCTCGTTGTAGTAGACGTAGGGCGAATACTGGAAGTACCAGGGCTTGCCCGAGATGGTTATGGGTATGATGCGGTGGTTCTGGCGCGCGGGGTGGTTGACGCGCCCGGCGTAGCCCTCGTTCTCCGCGCAGAGCTGGCAGCGCGGGTAGTCGGAGGCGGGCAGGTTCCTGGCCGCGGCTATTGCCTTGGGGTCCTTCTCCGGCTTGGAGAGGTTTATCGTGATGTCCAGCTCGCCGTACTCGGTGTCCGTCTTCCACTGCACGTCCTTCGCTATGCGGTCGCGGCGTATGTAGTTAGTGTCCTGGCTGAAGACGTAGTACCAGTCCGTGGCCGCCTCCGGGCTCTCCGCGTAGAGAGCGTTGAACCGCTCAATCACCTGCGCCGGCCTCGGCGTGAGGCGGCCCATGAGCTCGCTGTCGAGCAGGTCGCGGTACACGACGGAGTTCTCGCTGAGCACGCCGCGCGCATGGGCGTCGTCCAGCAGCACGGAGAGGGGCTCCCGGAGCTCCACCTCCCCCGTATGGCGGCCCGGGTCCTCCCAGCCGTCGAGCTTGAGCACGTCGAGGATGGTGTTAACTGCCCACATATATTCGCACTCGGCAATCAGGCCCTTTTGCAGCGCGTAAGCGGCCAGTTTGGCTATACTTTCGTTCACCTGCGGTGAATTGGCCATGTGACGTCCCCCGTTTCAGTATATGTATAGGAACGGCCCGGACACTGGGCCCGGGCCGGTTCGTTACAGCTCGTACCAGCGTATCTCGTTGGCTTCCAGATCGAGCTCAAAGGAGCTGCCGTCGCCGCGGTAGACCGTGGTGGACTGCGGCTCATAGGTGTTGTTTACCACGCAGTACTTGCCGTTTTTGGGATAGGCGTGGACCTCGACGTTGCAGTTGGACGAGAACCAGGTGTGCAGCTCGTCCTCGCCGTGGCTGCTCCAGAGTATGGCGCGGTGCAGCACGCGGCTGTTGGAGAAGCTGTAGGGCAGGCCGGAGATGTACACCGCGCGGCCGGCGCCGTAGGTGTTGACGGCCATCTGTACCTCTTTTTCGTGCTGTACGAGTATCTCGGTGCCCTCCAGGGCGTACATGTTCTTCTGGCCCTCGCCGAAGTCGGGCTCACCGCCGCAGTCGGCCAGGATGAAGTGGCCGGGGTGCTCGTCCCAGTTGTACTTGTCGTAGCCGAGGGTGAAGCCGGTCTCCTTCTCCACGCCCAGCACCTGAGCGAGCTGGATATAGCGGCCCTGGTACTGGTGGCCCGAGGGCTCGCCCACGCCTATCAGGCCGCCGCCGTCATACACGAACCGCTTCACGGCGCTGGAGATGTCCGCGTCCTCCCACCAGGCGCCGCCGGTGTGGGCGGTGTCGCCGCCGCCGACGTTTATCAGCACGTCCACCCCGTCGAGGACGGAGGGATCGGCCTTTATGTCGTCGAAGCTTATGAACTTCACGTCAAAGGGCGCGCCGGCCAGGGCCTCAATGACGCCCGCGTAGGAGTAGTTCTGCTTCTGGTACAGCGCGTGGTGTACCATGTGGCAGCCCCAGGAGCGGGCCCTGCCCCAGGCGTTGAGCACGGCCACGGTCCTGAAGCAGAAGGGCGTCGTGCCGCGGATATTCTCATAGCGCTCGCGGAACTCCTCGCACACGCTCTGCACGTAGTCGATGAACTCCGGGAACTCGCAGGCCAGCTTGAGATATCCGCCGTAGCCGATGCGGTCTATGGGCTTGCGCAGTATGGCACGGCGGGCCGTGACCCAGTTCTCCTTCGCCTCACGGACGGGGTCGCCGCCGGGGTGGAAGGTGTCGGGGAAGAAATAGGGCAGGAAGCGCCCCTCGGTGTACTTCACGCCGGGGATGTCGGATATCAGGCGGAGGGTGGAACCGTTGCCGACGCTGCCGACGACGGCGTCGAGGCCGATGTCCTTGAACTCGTCCATGTAGGGCTCGGTGCCTATCCAGTGGTCGCCGAGGAACATCATGGCCTCTTTGCCCAGCTCGTGGGTGATATCCACCATCTCTTTGGCGAGCTTGGCGACCTCGCGGCGCTGGAAGGCCATGAAGTCCAGGTACTCCTTCGAGGGCACGCGGTACTGGTTGTTGTAATAGCCCTGGTCGATGATGAACTCGGGCCGGAACCTGTAGCCCACCTCGCGCTCGAACTGTTCGAGGATATAGGGGCTGACGCTCGCGGAGTAGCCGTACCAGTCGACGTACTTCTCGCGCCTGAGCTCATCGAACACCAGCGTGAACTGGTGGAAGAAGGTCGTATAGCGTATGACGTCCACGTAGGGGTGCTCCGCTATAAAGCGGCGCAGGCGCTCCATAGTGAACCTGTGCGTCTTGGGCTGGCGCACGTCGAAGGTTATCTGGTGCTCGAAGTTGGTCCAGTTGTTGGTGACGGCGTTGTACATGTGCACCGGGTCCCATATCAGATAGGCCAGGAAGCTGACCGTATAGTCGTGGAAGGCCTCGGGCTCGTCTATCACCACGCAGCCGCTCCCGGCGTCGTAGCGCCAGGCGTCGGGTGGCAGAGGTTCACCGGTAGTGCGGTCCATGATCTCCCACCAGCGTTTTATGTCGTCGCGGGTGTTGACCTCCATCAGCTCGCGGCTTATCCCGCGCATCAGCTCGATGGAGAGCGCGCCGCCGGAGGCGGTGTGGAAGCCCGTCATGATGTAGCACTGCTGCACCTCGTCGGGGTTGGCCTTCGCCCAGGCGTTGTCCTTGCGCGTGGTGTAGTAGGTGGAATACACCTTCGCGTCCACCTGCTTGAGTTCTTCAGGGTAGTCGGTGCCGTCGCAGTCGCGTATGGCGTCCGCGCCCCAGCGCCGGAGCAGCTCAAGGGTTTCGGGGACGACGTCCACATCCGTGGGGATTGTGACACGTCCCTTATTGGCATTCGTTTCGCTCATAGAGTCCTCCCATCCTTCAGCGTTTGTCCGTGAAGGGTTTGTTGTAAATAAAGAGTGCGCCAATAAGCAGCACCAGGCCCACCAGCATTATAATGAGGCCCTTCATCTGCCCGGTCATCGTCCAGCCTCCTATGACGAGCGCGAGGCCCGCCACAAACAGCGCCGCGATGAGCACGATGCGCAAAGCCGCGTGTTCTTTCCAGAATTTCATGCTCTCACCTCAACCTTTCAGCCCGCCGACGGTCATGCCCTGGATAAGTTTCTTCTGCACGCAGATGTAGAGTATGAGCGTGGGCAGCATGACCATGACGAGGCCGGCATACATGATGCCGTACTGCGCGGCCGACTGCTGCGCCTGCATCAGGTTCAGCAGGCCGACCGGGAGAGTCCTCGGGCCGTTGGCGCTGCTGAGAAGGGTCATGGAGATTATATACTCGTTCCAGAAGGACAGGAAGTTGAAGAGTATAATGGTGACGATAGAGGGCTGGGCCATGGGGAATATTATCCTCACCATGGTCGTGCTGTAGCCGGCGCCGTCTATGTACGCGGCCTCCTCATAGTCGTGCGGCAGCGTGGCAAAGTAGCCCGACAGCAGGTAAATCGTGAAGGGCAGCGCCGTCGCCGCGTAGACCACGGCCAGCACGAAGATGTTGTTCAGCAAAAAGCCGTCGCCGAACACGCTTCTCAGCCAGGTGTCGCCGTCGCGGAGCATCAGGAAGATGGGCACGACGATGTAGTTGACGTTGATGAAGAGGCCCGCCATGAAGCACACGTTCAAAAACCGCCGGCTGCGGAACCTGAAGCGGGACAGGCAGTACGCCGCGGGCAGGGCCACGACAAGCAGTATGGCGAGCGCCAGCGCGGTCACGATAACGGAGTTGAGCATATAGTCGCCCATGCTCGCGCGCTCCCACGCGTCGACAAAGTTCTGCCAGTGGAAGCCGGCGGGGAGGGTCCACGGATTGCCGTAGAACTCGCTGTTTTCCTTTATGGAGGCCAGGAACACCCATGCCACCGGCACAACGATGGTGATTGCCATCGCTATCAGCACGACATAGATAAAGGCCTTATAAATCCGGTTGCCCGGAGATTTCGTTTGCTGCATCCCGGCACCTCCTCAGTATTCCAGCGGCTCGCGCTTTGTGGCGCGGTTGACCAGGGCGGAAAGTATGAAGGAGAACAGGAAGATGACCACGCCGATAGCCATCGAGTAGCCGTACAGCCCCGCGTCCTTCTGACCGTACATGTAGCTCAGCGCCACCTCGCTCGCGCCGTTCGGACCGCCGGAGGTCATCGCCTTGACAAAGAGGAAAGCCATGTTGATGGTGGAGATAATGAAGAAGGTGAGCGTGGTGCGGATGTTCGTCCAGATGAGGGGTATGGTTATGCTGAAGAACTGGCGTACCCGCCCGGCGCCGTCTATCTGGGCGCTCTCGTACAGATCAAGCGGCACCGCGGCCATGGAGGCCATGTACATGACCATGTAGTAGCCCACGGCCTGCCATATCATCGCTATGATAAGGCTTATCATGACCAGGCTCTCACCCTTCCACTGTATGGGGTTGGCGAGGTCCGTGAAAAGCTCGATTATGCTGTTGAGCAAGCCGTTGGCCGGCTGGTAGATGGCCGAGAAAATACCGGAGATGACGACCACGGACAGGATGTTCGGTATGTAGAAGATAACGCGGAAAATGTTCTGCCCGCGTATCTTCTCGCGCGTGAGTATGCCTGCCAGAACAAGCGCAAGCGCGAAGGTGATTATCGTTACGACGACTATGAGCAGTATAGTGTTCTGCATGGACTGGATAAAGCGTGTGTCCCTGAACAGCGTCTCGAAGTTCGAGAATCCGACGAAGGTCTCATCGGGCGAATAGGCGCCCCTCTCGTACAGGGACATGCGGAACACGTTCAGCGTCGGCACTACCATGAATATGAAAAACAGGATCGTTGCAGGCGCCACACACAGGAAGAGGAACCCTGTGCGCCGTTTATTGCCTTTCACACTGTCAACTCCTCTCTCAAGTTGCCTCATAGAAGTGGGCGGCGATGAGCATAGACTGCTCACCGCCGCCTTGCCGTTATAAAACTAGCTCGCGATGTTTATCATCTGCTTACGCAAGCAGATTGGCACGCATCTGATCGGTGGCAGAGATGATGTTGGCCTTCCACTGGTCGATGGTCAAAGTGCCGCTGACGAGAGAGTTGATGGGCTCGAAGAACACGCTGGTGTTGTCGATGCCGGGGATGGCGCTGTACGCGGCGAAGGAGCCCATAGCGGCGCCGGCGCCGGAGTCGTAGATGGAGTAGAACAGCTTGTTGTCGCCCTCGAGCTGGTCGGTCATGCCGCGTATCGGCTGCACGGCGCCGCCCTTGGCGAAGATGTCGGCCGCGGTGTCGCTGTACAGGAAGGCGATGAACTGCTTGGCCTCATCGACGTTCTCGGCTCCGGACGGGATCCAGGCCTGCTCCAGGAAGGTGTAGCTGTAGCCCATGCCGCCCTCCTCAAGGGCCGGCAGAGCGGTCATGCCCCACTGGAAGCCCTCGGCGCGCGGGGCCTCGGCCATCTCGCCGACAATCCAGGTGCCGTTCGGCATGAAGAGCGCCTGGTTATCGAGAACGAGCTGCTGGTTCATGGTGAAGTCCTGGTCGTTGGCCTGGGCCGGGGTGTTCGGATGGGTGTAGTCGGCCAGCTTGTCGAGAATCTCGAACATGGCGTCGGCCTCGGGGGTGTCCCAGATGCCCTCTTCATATGTAGTGGCCGCGTTGAAGAAGTCGCTGCCGCCGACAACGTTCATCAGGGCGTACAGGAAGGCGTCAAAGTAGCCGGCGGTGGGGTAGGTGAAGAGGTAGATGCCCTCGGCCATGGCGGTGTCGCCGAGCTCCCACATCTCATCCCAGGTGGTGGGGACGGTCCAGCCCTTCTCCTCGAAGAGGCCGGCGTTGTAG
>CALWYN010000087.1 GCA_944385755.1 uncultured Oscillospiraceae bacterium | reverse complement strand
CCTCGGAGGACGGCTCCGTGCTGGGGCAGCGGGTCATCCCCATGGCCAGGGTGGGGCTGTACATACCCGGCGGGACCGCGGCCTACCCCTCGTCGGTGCTCATGAACTGCATCCCCGCCAAGATGGCCGGCGTGGGCGAGATAGTCATGGTCACCCCGGCCTCCGGCGGGGAGGTGAGCCCGGCCATACTCGCCGCGGCGAGGGTCGCGGGGGTGGACAGGGTGTTCAAGGTGGGCGGGGCCCAGGCCGTCGCCGCCCTGGCCTACGGCACGGAGAGCGTGCCCCGCGTGGACAAGATAGTCGGCCCCGGCAACGCTTTTGTCGCCGAGGCGAAGCGGCAGGTCTACGGCCGGGTGGCCATAGACATGATAGCCGGGCCGAGCGAGATACTCATTGTGTCGGACGCGAACACCCCGGCCGAATGGCTGGCCGCGGACATGCTCAGCCAGGCCGAGCACGACCGGCTGGCCACCGCCATACTGATAACCGACAGCGCGGACCTGGCCCTGAGGGTGAGTGCGGAGCTGGAGGCGCAGCTCTCCGCCCTGCCGCGCGAGGAGATAGCCCGCGCGTCTATAGAGAACAACGGGAAGATAATCGTGGCGGACAGCCTGACCGACGCGCTGGACATAGCCAACGAGATTGCCCCCGAGCACTTGGAGCTGTGTGTGGACAGCCCCTTCGACTGGCTGGGACGGGTCAGGAACGCCGGCTCGATTTTCCTCGGGCGCCACAGCCCCGAGCCGGTGGGGGACTACCTGGCGGGCACCAACCACACCCTGCCCACGATGGGGACGGCGCGCTTTTCCAGCCCGCTCAGCGTGGATGATTTCGTTAAAAAGAGCTGCTTTTCCTATTACACGCCGGAGGCCCTGGAGGCCGCGGCGGACGACATCGCGCTGTTCGCCGACACGGAGGGCCTGCACGGGCACGCCGTCTCGGCCACGATAAGGCGCGGGGAGGGGAAGAGATGAGCCGCTTTCTCAACAGCAGGCTGGAGTCGCTGGAGGCCTACGTGCCCGGGGAGCAGCCGGCAGACAGGGAATACATCAAGCTGAACGCCAACGAGTCGCCCTACCCGCCCTCCCCGGGCGTGGTGAGGGCCGTGAGCGGGTGCGCCGGGAGGATGAACCTGTATCCGGACGCCGCCTGCCGGGGCCTGAAGGCCGCCCTGGCCGCCAGATATAATCTGCTGCCGGAGAATGTGATGGTCACCGCCGGCTCGGACGATATCCTGAACTTCTGCTTCATGGGCTTCTGCGGGCGCGGCGTGGCCTATCCGGCTGTAAGCTACGGCTTTTACGAGGTGTTCGCGGACTTGCACGGCGTGGAGCGCAGCGTCATACCCATGGGTCCCGGCTTGACCATAGAACCCGGGCGGTGGGAAAACCTCGGCAGGACCGTCGTGATAGCCAATCCCAATGCGCAGACGGGCATAGCCCTGCCGCTGGCGGACGTGGAGCGGATAGTGGCCTCAAACGCCTCCGACCTGGTGGTCGTGGACGAGGCCTATGTGGATTTCGGCGCGGAGAGCGCGGCCGCCCTGCTCGGAGAATACGAAAACCTGCTGGTGGTCCGCACGTTCTCCAAGTCGCGCTCCCTGGCCGGGGCAAGGCTGGGCTTTGCCCTGGGCGGCGCGGAGCTGATAGCGGACCTCGAGCGATTGAAGTACTCCACAAACCCCTACAGCGTCAGCATGGCCTCGCTGGCGGCCGGGGAGGCCGCGCTGGCCGAGGACGGATATTACATGGAAAAGTGCGCGGTAATCGCCGCCGAGCGCGAAAAGCTCAAGTCCGTGCTCGGCAAAATGGGCTTTGTCTCGACCCCGTCAATGGCCAACTTCCTGCTATCGCGCCCGCCGGAGGGGCTGCGGGCTGAGGAGATTTTCCTCGCGCTGAGGGAGCGCGGCATACTGGTGAGGTATTTCGGGGGTGGCAGCCTGGCGGAATACCTGCGGATAAGCGTGGGCTCCCCGGAGCAGAACGGGGCCCTGCTGGAGGCCTTGGGGACAGTGATGAGAGGGGAGAAGGTGTAAATGAGGACGTCGTCGGTAAAACGCGCTACGGCCGAGACCAGTATAGAGCTTGAGCTCCGGCTGGACGGACCGGCCGGGTCGGAGATAGACACGGGCATGGGCTTTTTCGACCACATGCTGCAGCTGTTCGCGGCCCACTCGGGCTTCGGCCTGACGCTGTGCTGCAGAGGCGACACCCGGGTGGATTTCCACCACAGCGTGGAGGACACCGGACTCGCGCTGGGGGCGGCCCTCGGCGAGGCGCTGGGAGATAAGCGCGGCATAGGGCGCTACGGGAGCATGCTGCTGCCCATGGACGAGGCGCTCGTCCTCTGCGCCGTGGACCTCTCCGGCAGGCCCTGCCTGCGCTACTCGGCGGAGATACCGAGCCAGAAGGTCGGCGATTTCGACACCGAGCTCGTGCGCGAGTTCATGCAGGCCCTGGCCAACGCCGCGGGCATGGCGCTGCACATAAGGCAGCTGGACGGCGAGAACTCGCACCACATAATAGAGGCCATGTTCAAGGCGCTGGGCCGCGCGCTCGCGCAGGCCGTGAGGGTGGAGGGCACGGAGATACCGAGCACCAAGGGGGTGCTCTGATGACGGCCATAGTGGATTACGGCGTGGGGAACCTGTTCTCGCTGAGCGCCTCGCTCGCCGCCATAGGCGAGGAGGCCGCCGTGACGCGCGACGCCGCGGCCATAGCCGCGGCGGACCGGGTCATACTCCCGGGCGTGGGCGCCTTCGCCAACGCGAGGCGCAAGCTCTCCGAGAGCGGCATGGAGTCCGCCGTGCTGGGCGCGGCGGAGGCGGGCAAACCCCTGCTCGGCATCTGCCTGGGCATGCAGCTCCTCTTCGAGCGCAGCTTTGAATACGGCGAGCACGCCGGCCTGGGGCTGCTGAGAGGCGAGGTCGTGGGCATGTCCGGGCGGATACCGCCGGAGCTGCCCATACCGCACATAGGCTGGAACGCGCTGAACATAGTGCGCCCGGGCGGGATATTGAAGTATGTAAACGAGGGCGACTGCGTCTACTTCGTCCACAGCTACTACGCGGAGGGCTGCGGGGAGAGCCTGACCGCAACGGCGGAGTACGGCCTGCCGCTGACGGCGGCGGTCTCACAGGGGAACGTGCACGGCTGCCAGTTCCATCCCGAAAAGAGCGGCAGGGTGGGCCTGGGCATACTCCGGGCCTTCTGCGAGCTGGAGGAGGGCCGTACATGCTGATATATCCCGCCATAGACCTATATGAGGGTAAGGCCGTCAGACTGCTCAGGGGCGACTACGGGCGCATGACGGTGTACAGCGAGCGCCCGGCGGAGGTGGCGCGGGCCTTTGCCGCCGCCGGGGCCACGCACATGCACGCCGTGGACCTCGAGGGCGCGCGGAGCGGGACGACGCCGAATCTGGAAGTGATACGCGAGATAGTCCGCGAGTCCGGGCTGTTTGTCGAGTGCGGAGGCGGGCTCAGGAGCCCGGAGGCCGTGGAGGCCGTGCTCTCCGCCGGCGCTGGCCGGGCGATACTGGGCACGGCGGCCGTGGAGGACCCGCAGCTGCTCGCCGCGGCGAGCAGGGAGTTCGGCGGCAGGCTGGCCGTGGGCGTGGACATAAGAGACGGCCGCGTGGCCGTGCGCGGCTGGACGGAGACGAGCGACCTGGCGGCCCGGGACTTCCTATCACAGATAGAGGCGCTGGGCATCGGGACCGTTATCTGCACGGACATAAGCCGCGACGGCGCCATGCGCGGGGCCAACACCGATCTCTACCGGGAGCTCTCCCGCGACTTCGGGGTGGACCTGATAGCCTCCGGGGGCGTCTCCTCACTGGAGGATGTGCGCGCCCTGCGCGCTCTGGGCCTGCACGGGGCCATAGTCGGCAAGGCCTATTACACGGGGGCGATAGACCTCCGCGAGGCGATAGAGGTGGCCGCATGATAACAAAGAGGATAATCCCCTGCCTGGACGTGCGCGACGGCCGCGTGGTAAAGGGAGTTAATTTCGAGGGGCTGCGCGACGTCTCGGATCCGGCGGCGCTCGCCGCGCACTACTCCGACTGCGGCGCGGACGAGCTGGTTTTCTACGACATAACTGCCTCCGCCGAGGGGCGGCGGCTGTTCGCGGACGCGCTGCGCGAGGTGGCGCGCACGATATTCATACCCCTGACGGTGGGGGGAGGCATAAGCTCGCTGGAGGACTTCGACCGCGTCCTCAAATGCGGCGCGGACAAGGTGAGCGTGAACACGGGCGCCATACGCGACCCCTCGCTCGTGCGCGAGGCGGCGAGGCGCTACGGTGACCAGTGCGTGGTGCTCTCGGCGGACGTGAAGCGCGTGGACGGAGAGTTCCGCGTGTTCGCCCGCGGCGGGAGGGACGACACGGGGCTCGAGGCCATAGCCTGGATAAGGCGCTGCGTGCGGCTCGGCTCGGGAGAGGTGGTCGTGAACTCCATAGACACCGACGGGGTGAAGGGCGGCTTTGACATCCCCATGCTGGAGGCCGTTTGCTCGGCGGTGGACGTGCCCGTCATAGCCTCCGGCGGGGCGGGCTGCGCCGCCGACTTCACGGAGCTCTTCCGCGCGGTGCCGCGCGTGAGCGCGGGCCTGGCGGCGTCCATCTTCCACTTCGGCGAGGTGGAGATCCCCCGGCTCAAGGCCGGGCTGAGGGAAAACGGCATAAATGTGAGGTTATGAGATGTTCGACAGAGATAAGCTGAAATATGACTCCCGGGGCCTTATACCCGCCATAGTCACGGACGCGGAGAGCGGCGCCGTGCTCATGCTCGCGTATATGAACCGGGAGAGCCTTGAAATATCGCTCAGAGAGGGCTACACCTGCTTCTGGAGCAGGAGCCGGAACGAGCTCTGGCGCAAGGGGGAGACGAGCGGGAACAGGCAGCGGATAGTGTCCATAACCGCCGACTGTGACGCGGACGCCCTGCTCGTGCGCGTGGTGAAGGCCGGGCCGGCCTGCCACACGGGCGCCGAGAGCTGCTTTTTCAACGAGGTGTACGCGTCCGGGGAGGAGCCCTTCTCCCTGGGCGGGCTGTATGCGCTGCTGCTGGGCAGGAAGAGGGAGCGCCCGGAGGGCTCATATACCACCTACCTCTTTGAGAAGGGGCGGGACAAGATACTCAAAAAGGTGGGCGAGGAGTGTACGGAGGTCATAATAGCCGGAAAGGCCGGCGACCGGGCGGAGACGGTGTACGAGCTGGCCGACCTCGCGTACCACGCGCTCGTGCTCATGGCGGATATGGACATAACGCCGGATGAGGTGCGCGCCGAGCTGGCGAAGAGGCACATAATCGACCACAAGGTCAAACAGGAGAAGATGACCTGATGCGGGTGCTTGAAAAATTTTAAATAGTCGTCTATAATAGCCCTAATTAAACCGGGAAAAGGGGAAGGGCAATGTCTGAGAAACTGACGGAACAGGAAAAGCTGGAAAAACGCATGCTCAAGCCCGTGAACAAAACCGCGTTCCGCGCGCTTGTGCACGTGGCCAACGCGCTGTTTAAAAAGAAATACGGCGTCAATTTTACATATGCGGACGACATAAAGCCGTATCTGGGGACGAGCTATGTGGTGGTGTCGAACCACGCCTCGCGCATAGACTATGTGTTCACGGCGCCGGCGTTCTGGCCGGACACCTTCAATTTCGTCGTGGGCTACAACGAATTTTTCCGCAGCCACCTGGCGGCGATTCTCCGCGTCATGCAGGTGGTACCGAAAAAGAATTTTGTCCAGCAGCCGTACTCCATCCGCCAGATGATACGCATAGTCCGCGCCGGCGGGAGGCTGATAATCTTGCCGGAGGGCATGAGCTCCATCTCGGGGGCGAACCAGCCCTGCGCGCTGGGCAGCGGCCACCTGCTCAAGCACCTGGGGGTGCCGGTGCTGTATACCAAGATAGCCGGAGGCTATCTCACGGCTCCCAAGTACAACCTGGAGGACCGTCCGGGCCGCGTGGACGTGACGGTGGGCGTGCTGCTGACCGCCGAACAGATATCCGGCATGACGGCGGACGAGATACAGCGGTATCTGGACGAGAAGCTCTGGCACGACGACTACGAGTGGAACAAGACGGCCCGGGTGAAATTCGACGGCCACGGGCGCATAGCCCAGAACATGCACCAGCTGCTCTTCTGGTGCCCGCGCTGCGGCGAGGACCTGGCCATGGAGAGCGAGGGTGACACGATACGCTGCCGCAAATGCGGCAACACCGCCCATGTCAATGAGTATTACGACCTCATCCCGGAGCCGGGCAGCGAGTTCCCGGAGACGCAGAGGCTGTGGTTCGACGCGCAGCGCGCACATGTGCGCGGGCTGGTGGAGCAGGAGGGCTTTGAGCTGCGCGAGCATGTCAGGCTCGGCACGCTGCCGAAACACGGCTTTTTGAAGCAGCAGAAGACTTCGGAGATAACGGGCGAGGGCGAGCTGCTGCTGGACCGCGAGGGCCTGCACTTCGACGGAACAAACGGCGGTGAGCCCTACAGCTTCTTCATCCCCATAAAGCACCTGCCGACGTATGGGATGTGTACGGACGTCTCTCGGTTCTACACCTTTGTGGACGGGGAGTTCAACGAGTTCTACCCGGAGCGGGAGAGCGCCGAACTCTGGATGATGGCCACAGAGGAGATGCACCGGGCCCGGGGAGGCCTGTGGCGGGACTTTGAATGGAAAAAATAACTGAAAACGCCACCGGCGGCAGCCGGTGGCGTTTTTTAATCTCAGCGGGCGCGGCCCGGTCGCGCCTATTCGTCACGTATCATGGAGTTGAACCGCTCCTCATCGAGGATCTCTATCCCGAGTTCCCTGGCGGTGTCCAGCTTTTTGCCGGCGTTCTCGCCGGCGAGGACATAGCTGGTCTTTTTGGACACGCTGCCGGAGACCTTGCCGCCGAAGGACTCGATTATCGCGGCGGCCTCGTCGCGCGTGTAGGTGGGCAGCGTGCCGGTGAGGACAAAGGTCCTGCCCAGGAAACGGGAGTCGTGCACTTCCTCGCGGCTCTCGAAGGAGACCCCGGCATCCCTGAGGAGGGATATCTGATGCCTCGACTGGGGGCTGTCCAGCCACTCGCGGATAAAGGCCGCGGTGACGGCGCCTATCTCGGGCACGGCGCAGAGCTCCTCCTCCGAG
Organism: uncultured Oscillospiraceae bacterium; assembly: GCA_944385755.1. Lineage (GTDB taxonomy): Bacteria > Bacillota > Clostridia > Oscillospirales > Oscillospiraceae > Scatomorpha. The sequence continues at coordinate 4,106 of CALWYN010000087.1, read as the reverse complement.
GCGGCCATCAGGGAGTCGAGCGTGCCGAAGTGCGCGGCGAGCACCTTCCCGGCCTTCTGCCCCACCTGGCGTATCCCGAAGGCGCAGAGCAGGCGGGCCAGGCCCGCGCCCTTGCTCTTCTCTATGGCGGCCATGAGGTTCGCGGCGGATTTCTTGCCCATGCGGTCCAGCTTTGCCACCTCGCCGGCGTCCAGATAGTATATGCCGGCCGGCGTGGAGAGCAGCCCGGCGCGCACCAGGGCCTCCGCCAGGGAGGCGCCCAGGCCCTCTATGTCCATGGCCTCGCGCGAGGCGAAATGGATGATGTTGCGCAGCCGCTGGGCTGGGCACTCCGCGCCGGTGCAGCGCATAGCCACCCCGTCGGCGTCGCGGACTATGGGGGAGCCGCACTCCGGGCAGCTCTCCGGCAGGTGGAAGGGCACGGTGCCCTCCGGCCGCTTCTCCCTGACCACGGAGACCACCTCCGGGATTATCTCCCCGGCCTTGCGGACCAGCACCGTGTCCCCCACGCGCACGTCGAGCTTATCTATGAAGTCCTGGTTGTGCAGCGTGGCGTTGGTGACGGTCGTGCCGGCCAGGCGGACGGGCTCGATAACGGCCTTGGGCGTGAGCACCCCCGTGCGGCCCACCTGGACCACTATGTCGCGCACGACGCTCTCGCGCTGCTCGGGCGGGTACTTGTAGGCCACGGCCCAGCGCGGGGCCCTCGCCGTGCTGCCGAGCAGCTCGCGCTGGGCAAGGGAGTTTATCTTGATAACTGCCCCGTCTATGCCGTAGGGGAAGGCGTCGCGGCCGTCGCCTATCTCCTCTATGCGGGCGCGGCACTCGTCCATGCTCCTGCAGAGCGTGTGCGGCACGACATCGAAGCCGTACTCGGAGAGCGCCTCCAGCGTCTCTGTGTGTGTGGTAAACTCCCGGCCCACGGCGCGCTGTATATTGAAAACTATGATGTCGAGCCTGCGGGAGGCCGCCACCTGCGGGTCCTGCTGGCGCATGGAGCCGGCGGCGGCGTTTCGCGGGTTGGCCAGGAGCTGCTCCCCGCGCTGCGCGCGCCGCTCGTTCAGCTCCTCGAAGACGGCGCGCGACATGTACACCTCGCCACGGACTATCAGCCTCTCTGGAAAGCCGCCCTTCAGGCGCTGGGGCAGGCTGCGCACCGTGCGCAGGTTCTCCGTCACATCCTCGCCTGTGATGCCGTCGCCGCGCGTGGCCCCGCGGACGAATACCCCGTTTTCATATTCCAGCGACATGGAGAGGCCGTCTATCTTGGGCTCGACGCAGTACTCGCGCCCCTCGGGCAGGGCGGCGAGCATGCGCTCGTCAAAGGCCGCGAGCTCCTCGAACGAGAACACGTCCGTCAGGCTCTCAAGCGGCACCTCGTGGCGGACGGGGGCGAAGCTGCTCCTGGCAGTGCCGCCGACGCGCTGCGTGGGCGAGTTGGGGTCGTAGAACTCCGGGTGCGCCGCCTCCAGCTCCTCGAGGCGGCGCATGAGCGCGTCGTACTCAAAGTCTGAGATTATGGGCGCGTCCTCATCGTAATAGTGGCGGTTGTGCTCCAGTATCTCGGCCCGGAGGGCCTCTATCTCCTGTTTAACGTCCATTTTTATCGCTCCATGTCAAAATAAGTCTGCGGCACCTCGCCCACTATGACGGTCTCCGCTATCAGGATTTCCGTGACCACCTGGGTGGATACTGTCCTCCAGGGGAGGACCACGTCTATGTCCACGACCACGTCAAGCTTCATCTCGTGCTTTGTCTGGTTTATCCCCGCGGCGCTCAGCTCGTTTTTGAAATCCACCCGCGAGGAGGTGAGGAGCGTGATGTCCACGGGAATATTGGGCCCCTTGCCCAGCAGCAGGCTGGAGCCGAGTATGTTGCCCAGCGGTATGGAGAGGCTGAGCTCCCCTCTGTCCGCCGCCTCGACTATGTCGGAGAGCAGCTCGGAGGAGAGGGCGTTCACGCGCGCCATGTTGGCCTTGACGGCCGTCACCTCCCCGTTCTCGCCGCGGTCGAGGGTGACGAAGTAGTCGTAATCGTAGTCCTCGGAGGCGAGCTTGCGGCTTATGGTGTCGTTGATGCACAGGGTCATCAGATCCACGGCGTCGGAGAGCACCATGTCGCACGAGAGCTCGCGCAGGTAGACCACGCTGCGTATGAATATGGCCAGCAGTATGGCCAGGGTGCAGAAGACGCCGAGCAGCAGCCTGGTACGGCGGCGCATTCTCGGCAGGTGCACGTCGAGGTACACCGGCCGGCGCGGCCTCCGCCGTCGGAACGGCATATCACCACCTCCCCTATGCAGAGCATATGAGGGAGGGCCCGGCCGCTATACTGCCGTGGAGGGCGAGAGCATCTCCGCTATGCCGGCCATTATGCCCAGGCGGCCGGCCTCATAGGTCAGGCCGCCCTGGAGGAAGGCGAAATAGGGCTCGCGCATGGGCCCGTCGCAGCTCAGCTCGATAGACGAGCCCTGGACGAAGGCCCCGGCGGCCATCACCACCTCGTCCTCGTAGCCCGGCATCTTCCAGGGCTCGGGCGTGACGAAGGAGTCCACCGGGGAGCCGGACTGTATGCCGCGGCAGAACCTGAGCAGGTTTTCCCCGCTGCGGAGCTTGACGGTCTGGATGATGTCGGAGCGGGGCGCGGTGCTGGCCGGGGAGGTCTCGTAGCCGAGCCGCTCGAGCATCGCCGCGCAGAGCGCGGCGGTCTTGAGGGCCTGGGCCGTGGTGTGCGGCGCCAGGAACAGGCCCTGGTAGAGCTGGCGGTTCAGCCCGAAGGTGGCGCCGCACTCCCCGCCTATGCCCGGCACGGTGAGCCGGCAGGCGGCGTTTTCAACCAGGTCCGCCGCCCCGGCGATATAGCCGCCGGAGGGGGCGAGGCCGCCGCCGGGATTTTTGATGAGGGAGCCGGCTATGAGGTCGGCGCCCACCATCGTGGGCTCGGTCTCGGAGGTGAACTCCCCGTAGCAGTTGTCCACTATCACCCGCGTGTCTGGCGAGGCGGACTTCACCGCCCGGCAGATCTCGCCTATCTCCTCCACGGTGAGCGCCCTGCGCGCGTCGTAGCCGCGCGAACGCTGCACGAGCACGGCGGCGGGCCGCAGTTCGGCGGCCGCGCGGGCGATGGCGTCCATGTCCGGGCCGCCGTCCAGCGTGTCCACCTGTGCGTAGTTTATGCCGTAAAATTTCAGAGAGCCGAAAGCCTCCCCGGAGATGCCTATGGCGGTGCGCAGCGTGTCATAGGGCGCGCCCATGACGGAGAGCAGCGTGTCCCCCGGACGGAGGGCGGAGAAGATGGCGGAGGCTATGGCGTGCGTGCCGTTGACGAAGTTCAGCCGCACCAGCGTGCTCTCCGCGCCGAAAACCCGGGCCCAGACCTTCTCGAGCGTCTCGCGGCCCAGATCGTCGTAGCCGTAGCCGGTCGTGCCGGCAAAACAGGGCTCGGAGACCCGGTATTCCTGAAAGGCCTCCAGCACACGGCGGGTATTGGAGCGCGCCGTGCGGTCTATGTCGGCGAATCTCCCGGCGAGGAGCGCCTCGCATTCGGCGGCCAGGCGCTCCACGCTCTCTGGTATCTCACTTAGCTTCATTTTTCCCAAATCCCATCACTATATCTCTGAATTTGTCGCCGCGCTCGGCGAAGTTGGTGAACCTGTCGAAGGACGAGCAGGCGGGGGAGAGCAGCACTATGTCCCCCGGTATGGACGCCTCCCGGGCGGCCTCCACGGCGGAGCGGAGGTCCGGCAGTATGCGCACCGGCAGTCTGGAGGGGTCGTAAAAGACGCTGCGCTTCACGGCGGCGGCTATCTGTTCGGCGGTGTCGCCTGTGAGGTAGAGCGCCTTCACCCGCTCGGAGATCTCGTCCGCCAGGGAGTCGAAGGAGACGTGCTTGTCGTGCCCGCCGGCTATCAGTATGGGCTTTGTGCGCATGGCCCGCAGCCCGGCTATCGTCCTGGTGGGGCTGGTGGCTATGGAGTCGTTTATATAGGTGACGCCGTCCAGCTCCCTTATAACCTCCAGGCGGTGCCGCACCCCGCCGTAGCTGCGGGCGACCTGCCTGCAGATGGCGGGGGAGACCATGCCCTCAACCGCCGCGAAGGCGGCCAT
>CALWYN010000086.1 GCA_944385755.1 uncultured Oscillospiraceae bacterium | reverse complement strand
CAGCAGGTTGTACACGTCCTCGTGGGCCTTCTCTATCTCGTCGAACAGCACGACGCTCCAGGGCCTGCGGCGCACGCGCTCCGTGAGCTGGCCGCCCTCGTCGTAGCCCACATAGCCCGGGGGAGAGCCTATCAGGCGCGACACGGCGTGCTTCTCCATATATTCGGACATGTCCAGTCTTATCAGGGCCTTCTCGTCGCCGTATACCGCCCCGGCCAGCGCCCTGCAGAGCTCCGTCTTGCCCACTCCCGAGGGCCCGAGGAACAAAAAACTGCCCACGGGGCGCCTGGGGTCCGACAGGCCCACGCGCGAGCGCCTTATGGCCCTCGCCACGGCCGTCACGGCCTCGTCCTGTCCCACGACGCGCTCGTGCAGCGCGTCCTCCAGATGCAGCAGCCTGCGCCCCTCGTCCTCCGTGATCGCCGCCACGGGCATGCCCGTCCAGGCGGAGACCACGTCGGCCACGTCGTCGCGCCCCACCACGCGGTCCCTGCCGCCCTCCATGCGCACGCGGGAGGCCGCCTCGTCCAACAGGTCTATGGCCTTGTCCGGCAGGAAGCGGTCGTTGATATACCGCGCCGAGAACCGCACGGCGGCGGAGACGGCCTCATCGGATATCCTCAGCGCGTGGTGGCTCTCCAGCCCTCCGCGGAGCGCGCCCAGCATCTTCTCACACTCCTCGCACGAGGGCTCGGGCACGTTCACCGGCTGGAAGCGCCGCTCCAGCGCGGCGTCCTTCTCGATGTGCCGGCGGTATTCCTCCAGCGTCGTGGCGCCTATGACCTGTATCTCCCCGCGGCCCAGCGCGGGTTTGATTATGTTTGAGGCGTCTATGGCCCCCTCCGCCGATCCGGCGCCCACAAGGGTGTGCAGCTCGTCGATGAACACTATCACGTCCCCCGCCCTGCGTATCTCGCGTATCACGGCCTTTACCCTGTCCTCAAAGTCGCCCCGGTATTTGGTGCCCGCCAGCATAGACGCCACGTCCAGCGTGACTATGCGCATGCCGCGCAGGGAATCCGGCACCTCCCCGCGCGCCACCCGCTGGGCCAGGCCCTCGGCGACCGCCGTCTTGCCCACCCCCGGCTCCCCCACGAGGACGGGGTTGTTCTTCGTGCGGCGTGAGAGTATCTGTATCACGCGCTTTATCTCCCTGTCCCGGCAGACGACGGGGTCCGTGCCCCCTCCGGCCGCCAGCTGGGTCAGGTCCCTGCCATACTGGTCCAGTATGCGCGTCTCCGCGTGCCTCGTCGGGTAGCGGATGGCCTGCTGTTGCTGGCGGGTCTGCCGTCCGGGCTGCCCGCCCTCCTGCGGGCTGCCGAACAGGTCGAGTACCTCCTCATAGAGCTGCTCCGGCTCGGCCCCCGTGCCGCAGACTATCCCGTAGGCCGTACAGCCCGGCGAGCGCAGCACGCCCATGAGCAGGTGTTCCGTGCCGACATAGCCGTGCCCGAGGCGCCTGGCGTCCCTGGCCGCCTGTTCTATCACCGCCCTGGCATTGGGCGTTAGGCCCTGAGCCGGCTCTCCGGGGGCCCCCCGCCCGCACTCGGCGGTCACCAGCCGGGTGAGCCGCGCGGTGTCCAGGCCGTATTGGGCGAGTATTCTCGCGCCCAGGCTCTCGGTCTCGGCCGCCACCCCCAGGAGCAGATGCTCCGTGCCCACGTAGCTGTGCCCCAGGGACGCCGCGGCCTCCCTGGCCGCGCTTATGGCACCGGTGGCCCTCTCGGTGAATTTTCCGCTTCCTCTCATGAGCTCTTCCTCCTCGCTGACAATAAAATAATGCGTAGCGCGCGTGAAAGCGTGCGAACGATGTAAGTATTACCAGCACCGGCGGAAGATATAACCTGCGCTGCCGGAGAGAGGAGCGAGAAAAATGCAGATTCCTTATTGATTTTTGCGCCCGGTGTGTTAGAATACATCCGTACAGGCCCGGCTTTCGGGTTGTGCAAATTATGCTCTGAATGGAGGATAGAACATGGCTTACGTTATCACTGATGATTGCGTCTCCTGCGGCACCTGCGCGGCCAACTGCCCCGTCGAGGCCATCGACATGGGCGACGACAAGTACGTAATCGACCCGGACAAGTGCATCTCCTGCGGCACCTGCAAGGAAAACTGTCCTGCCGACGCCATCACCGAGGGCTGATTGGCGTCCACCCCATGCCCCGCCGTACATATCAGATCGGCGGGGCATCTTTATGGCCTGCGCCGCCTCTCCGCGGACCGCGTATTCCGGTCCGGCCCGCATATTATCCCCGTTCAGGAGGAATGAGATGGCTTTTTCCAGACTGTGGCCCAACGGGCCGGTTTTTGACCCCGGCCGGGGCTTTCCCCTGGGCATGGACAGCGTCCTTCTGGCCGATTTCGCCCGGCCGGGCCGCGGCCGGGGCGTGGAGCTCTGCTGCGGCTCCGGCGCGGTTTCCCTGCTGCTGATGTGCCGCGCTCCGGGCCTCTCCATGGACTGCGTCGAGCTCCAGCCGTCCTCCGCGGAGGACGCAGGGCGCAATTTTGAGGCAAACGCCCTCTCCGGGCGCTCCCGCGTCATAAACGGCGACATACGCTCCCACCGCGCTCTCCTCTCCCCCGGGGTCTACTCCCTCGCCGTCTGCAACCCGCCCTACTTCCCCTCCGGCAGCGGCCGTACCTCCCCCCGGCCCGACAGGGCCCTGGCCCGCTCAGAGGCGGAATGCACCCTTGAGGACGTGCTGGACGCCTCCGCCTGGGCGCTGAAAAACGGCGGCTCTCTATACATCGTCCACCGCCCGGAGCGCCTGGCCGAGCTCCTCTCCGCCATGCGCTCGCGCGCCCTGGAGCCCAAGCGGCTGCGCCTGGTGCAGCACTCCGCCTCCAGCGCCCCCTCCCTCGTGCTGGCCGAGGGGCGGCGCGGCGGGGCGTCCGGCCTGCGCGTGGAGCCCACGCTGCTGCTCCGCGGCCCCGACGGCCGGGAGACGGAGGAGTACCGCAGAATCTACCACATGGAGGAAGAATAGATGCCCGGAAAGCTCACCCTGGTGGGTACGCCCATAGGCAACCTCGGCGACATCTCGCCCAGGGCGCTGCGCGCGCTGGAGGAGGCCGACTTCATCGCCGCCGAGGACACCCGCGTCACGCTCAGGCTGCTGAACCACTTTGACATAAAAAAGCCCCTTGTCAGCTACTTTGAGCACAACAAGTACCAGAGCGGCGACAAGATACTCGAACGCATACTCGCCGGCGAGAGCTGCGCCCTGGTCACGGACGCCGGGATGCCCGCGGTGTCCGACCCCGGCGAGGAGCTGGTGGCCCTCTGCGCCCGCGCGGGCGTCGGGGTCACGGCCGTGCCCGGCCCCAGCGCCGTTGTCACCGCCGTCGCCCTCTCCGCGCTGCCGGCCGGGCGCTTCACGTTCGAGGGCTTTCTCTCCACCTCCGGCAGGAGCCGCCAGGCCCATCTGGACTCCCTGCGCGGGGAGACGCGGGCCATGGTGTTCTATGAGGCGCCGCACAAGCTCGCGCGCACGCTCTCCGACCTCGCGGAGACGCTGGGCGCCGGCAGGCAGGTCTCCCTCTGCCGGGAGCTGACCAAGCTGCATGAGGAGGTAATCCGCACCACGCTCGGCGAGGCCGCCGCGCGCTACGCCTCCGAGCAGCCCCGCGGGGAGTTCGTGCTGGTCGTCGCCGGGGCGGCTGAGAGCGCCGAACCGCGCCTGAGCGAGGCCGAGGCCCTCGCCCTCGTCCGCGAGTACCGCGACGGCGGCCTCTCCCTCAAGGACGCGGCCAAGCGGGCCGCCGCGGAGAGCGGCTACTCGCGCAACGAGCTGTATTCGAAGGCCCTGAAGTGAACATATACGTCAAAGCCGCCGCGGCGAAACACCGCGGCGGCTTTTTTATTCAAATTACACCAGCAGCGCGGCGGCCGAGCGGACCAGCTCTCCTCCGTCCATTGGCGGCAGGGCCGCCAGCTTCCGGGCGAGGGCATCCCGGTTTTCGCGCGTCACCGCGGCCACCAGCACGTCCTCCCTCGCGGCTATCCCCTCCAGGAAGGCCGACTCCGCGCGCTGCAGCACCCCCAGCACGCTCACCGGCCCGTCCAGCGCCGATTTCACGCTCAGGGTGAACTCCAGCGCACGCTCCTCATTGGGCCCGAGCTCGTCCATGAGCAGCAGACTGTGCTCCCCTTCGGCGGCGAGCGCGGCGCAGCCCAGAAGGTCGAACCTGGCGGCAGCTCCGCTCCGGTCCCCCCCGCAGAGGAACAGCAGATTTTCTTCCCCGGGCTCCTCGCGCCTGTCCGCGCGCAGCAGATGCACCGAATATTGCCCGGGGAACACCCCGTACAGTCTCCTGGTCCTGAAGCCGCCCAGTCCGCCCCGGGCGCGCTCGAGCAGCAGCTCCACCAGCGTGGACTTGCCCACGCCCTTCTCGCCCGTAAAGAACAGATGCCTCTTCACTTTGCGCCACCGGACGGCGCGCCGTACTCCGGCCGCTCGCCCCGCACCCGCACGTCCCAGAGCACGCGCCCATAGCAGGTCTCGCTCTCCTCCGTCACCGTGCCGTCGGGCTGCGCGTTCCGCTCCAGCCACGCGGAGGCAAGGCGCACATTTTCCTCCGTCCGCTCGGCCTCCGGCAGCAGCAGGTGGACACAGTGCCGCGCATATTCCTCCCCGGCCGGTATCCGGCGGCTGTCGCGCAGTGTGCAGTAGCTGGCCTCGGGGTAATAGCCCAGCAGGAACAGCAGGTTGAACAGCGAATAAAACCACTGCCCGTTTCCGTACCTCGGCTCCGGCCTCTCGCGCCCGAACAGCTCCCTCATCATGCGGCTCTGCAGCTCGTTCGAGCCGCTCACGTGCGTCACCTCGCAGCAGAATCCCCTGCTCAGGCTCATCAGCCGCTCAAGCCCGTCCAGCCCCCGCACGGCCGGGGTCATGGAGCTGAACACCAGGTCGAATCTCTGCTCCAGTCCCTCGGCGGCTATGTCCAGAGCGCGGAAATCGCAGGCACTGAAACTTACGTTGTCCAGGCCCTCCTCCGCGGCCGTTGAGGCGCCCAGCTCCGCCATGCGCGGCGAGATGTCAAAGCCCACGACCGAGCGCGCCGTCCTCGCGAATTCGCAGGCGAAGCGCCCCGGTCCGCAGCCTATGTCCGCCACATCGCAGTCCCCGCCCAGCAGGCCGCGCCGGCGGAGAAATTCCGCCTCCGCCCTCGCCCTGGCGGCGTGGCCTCCGAGCAGCGCGTCGCCGCCCCTCTCCCAGCTCCCGGCGAAGCCGTTCCACCGCTCCGCCGTGTTCAGCATGGGCCTGCCGGAGAGGTGCTTCCCGTGCAGCTCCATGAAATAGGCGGTCATCTCCGCGTTGTTTGCCAGAGGTGTCAACATGTCTCTCCGCCTCCATATTCTCCTCCGCCCGGCCCGTCGAGGGGCAGGCAGATGGTCCGTTTTTTGCCATACCTGTCAAACACGGTCACAACGTCCATGCTTATGCCGTACACCCGCTCCAGATTCCCGGACGTTATTACCTCCTCCGGCGTGCCGAAGGCCGCCACGCGCCCCTCGTGCATCAGCAGCACCCGGCTGCCTATGGACGCGGGGTCCTCCGGTGCGTGTGTGCTCATGACCACGCAGTAGCCCCCCGCCGCCAGCTCCACCGCCACGTCCATCAGCCGCTTGTGGTTGGCGTAGTCGAGGTTTGCAGCCGGCTCGTCCATAACCAGCAGCCTGGCGGACTGGCAGATGGCCCTGGCGATTATCACCATCTGGCGCTGTCCTCCGCTCAGGGATATATAGCTCCGGTTCGCCAGAGGGGCTATCCTCATCTTCTCCAGCGCGGCGAAGGCGGCCTCCCTGTCGGCGGCCTTGGGGGCCTCAAAGGCCGAGAAGTGCGCCGCCCGTCCCATCATCACCACGTCCAGTACCGTGTAGGAGAACACGGGCGTGTGGTACTGCGGTATGTAGGCCACCAGCTTTGCCAGTTCCCTTGGGCTGAGGGATGCCGTGTCCCGGCCGTCTATGCATATGCTGCCCGCGCTCTGGTGCAGCATGCCCAGCAGCAGGCGGAAGAGGGTGGTCTTCCCGCAGCCATTGGGCCCCACCAGGCACAGTATCTCCCCCGCGTCCGCCGAGCAGCTCACGTCCCTGACGACGTCCCCCGCGCCGTATCCCCCGCTGAGGCCGCTTATCTCCAGCAGCATGCCTAGCCCTCCCTTCTCCTGAGAATGAGGTATATGAAGAAGGGCGCTCCCATGATACTGGTGACCACGCCTATGGGCAGCTCGAGCGAGAGTATGGAGCGGGCCAGGTCGTCCATCAGCACCAGATAGGTGCCGCCCAGCATGGCGCAGGCCGGGAGCAGCCGCCCCGAGTTCGCGCCCACGAGCGCGCGGGCCATGTGCGGGACCATCAGTCCCACCCAGCCTATAAGGCCGCCCAGACACACGGCCGAGGCGCTCAGCAGGGTTGAGGCCGCGATAAAAATCAGCCTGTAGCGCCTCACGTTTATGCCCAGGCTGCGCGCCTCCTCTTCGTCCAGCGTCAGCACGTTCAGCCTCCAGCGGAGCAGCAGCACGGCGGCTATCCCCAGGGCCATCGGCACACCGCTCCACAGGAAGCTCTCCATGTCGGTCTTTGTCAGGCTGCCCATCAGCCAGAAGGTTATCTGCTGCAGCACGTCGTTGGGGTCCGCGACGTACTTTATCATCGTCACGCCCGCGTTGCACAGCGCCATCACCATCGAGCCCGTGAGCACCAGGCTGAGCGTGTGCGAGTGCGG
>CALWYN010000085.1 GCA_944385755.1 uncultured Oscillospiraceae bacterium | reverse complement strand
AGGCAGATCATCCACCCGCAGAAGATATACGTCCAGAGCTGACCAGGCTGCGCCTGGAGGCGATTCGCGCACACAGGACACAGCGGGACGTCGGGTTCACGCCCGCGCCGCCGGGCTGTGCCCGGAGGCGACTCGCGCATACAGGGTCAGACGGGGCGTCAGGCCTGCGCCTGCGCCGCCGGGATGCCCCCGGTAAGATTGCCACACATACTGCGCCCGCCCGGGCATTTTTGCCCCGGGCGGGCTTTTTTACGCCCAAACACTTGATTTCTGCCGCAGATGGGATATGATATCGCCGGATGGATCAATACTTGACTTGAATTGGAGAGTGCCTATGAACAGGTCGGAAGCATATCAGCAATATGTCAGATCGCTCAAGCTGGGGCAGAAATACTGCCGCACCAGCATGATAAACGGACGGTACCCGTACATAAGGGTGCTGGACGAGCTGCTGGACGAGTCCACGCTCATCGGGCGCATGGACCTGGGTGTTATGGAGATCCCGTCGGAGCAGATTGTGGGCACGAAGAACGCGGAGCGCCGGCTGGCCTTTGCCGCGAACTACATGCCCCTGCTACCGGCGGAGACGGAGTTCGCCGCCAAGTGGATAAGCCTCTGCTCGGCGCATCTGGGGGACGAGGGGATACACGACCCCATAAGCTGCTACGAGTACATGGGGGAATTCTACGTGCAGGAGGGGCACAAGCGCGTCAGCGTCCTGCGCAGCTACGGCGCGCCGGGCATCTCCGCGCGCGTGGTGCGCCTGGTGCCGGCCTATTCGGACGACGTGCGCGTGAGGGTGTACTATGAGTTCCTGGGCTTTTACGGCCTCACGAAGCTGTATACCGTCCACTTCCGCCGCCCGGGCGGCTACGCCAAGCTGATAGAGGCCCTGGGCTACGAGCCGGACCATGTCTGGACCGAGCAGGAGCGGCAGGCCTTCTCCGCCTCCTACATGCGCTTCAGGGACGCCTTCCGCAAACTGAGCCGCGAGAAACTGCCGGTGACGGCGGCGGAGGCGCTGCTGGTGTGGCTGAGGGTGTACAAGATGGCCGACATGAAGCCCATGACGGCGCCCGAGCTGAGCAAGAGCATAGAGTCGGTCTGGGCGGATATCCGCCTCCTGATGAAGGACGAGCCCATCGCGGTGGAGACGGAGCCGCCAGAGCCCTCCGAGGAGGCCGCCAGGCGCGGGCTGCTCTCGCGCATCATAGAGCCCCTGCCGGCGCACCTCAACGTCGCCTTCGTGCACGGCTTCCGGCCGGAGACCAGCCAGTGGACGAGCACACACGACCTGGGGAGGCAGTATCTCGAGAGCCAGCTCGGCGACCAGATAAGCGTGAAGGTCTACTCCCCGGAGGCCGGCCAGGACGCCTCCGAGCTGATGGAGCGCGCCGTGGCCGACGGGGCGGACGTCATATTCGCCACCGCGCCGCCGCTCATAGGGCAGTGCCTCAAGACCGCCGCGCTGCACCCGGATGTGCGCGTGCTCAACTGCTCCCTCTCCATGCCTTACGCCAGCATAAGGACCTACTACTGCCGCACCTACGAGGCCAAATTCATCACGGGAGCCATAGCCGGGGCCATGTGCGGCACGGGGAGGATAGGCTATGTGGCCAACTACCCCATACTCGGCGTCCCCGCCAGCATAAACGCCTTTGCCCTGGGCGCGAAGATGACGAACCCGGACGCGCGCATTGCGCTGCGCTGGTCCTGCGTCCCGGGCAGTCCGGTGGAGGATTTCGCCAGAGAGGGCATCTCGGTCATCTCCAACCGCGACGCCATAGCGGCCGGCCAGGCCAGCTATGTCTGGGACTGGGGCACCTACCAGAGGCTGCAGGACGGCTCCCTGGTGCCGCTGGCCTCGCCCTGCTGGGACTGGGGCAAGTTCTACGAGCGCGTGGTGCGCAGCATAATGGACGGAACCTGGGACCTCTCCGCCGAGCGCGCGGGTGAGCGCGCCGTCAACTACTGGTGGGGCATGAAGAGCGGCGTGATAGACGTGCAGCTCAGCCGCGGCCTGCCCTCCGGCGTAAAGCAGCTGGCGGGCATACTGAAAAAGGGCCTCAGGAGCGGCAACGTGGACCCCTTCCACTGCGCCATAAGCGACCAGGCCGGGGAGCTGCGCAACGACGGCAGCCGCTGGCTGACTCCCGAGGAGGTGCTGAACATGGACTGGCTCTGCGACAACGTGGAGGGGAGGATTCCCGCCTTTGACGAGCTTTTGCCGATGTCGCACTCGCTGGTCAGGCAGCTCGGCCTCTACAGGGACGAGATACCGCCGGCGAAGGAGGAAAAGGCCGAGTGAAGATACTGCTGGTCGCCGACGAGGAGAGCCCCCGCTTCTGGGATTACTACCAGCCCGGCATGTTGAAAGATATAGACCTTATGCTGTCCTGCGGCGACCTGAAGGCGGACTACCTGTCCTTCCTGGTGACCATGGGCAGGGCGCCGCTGCTGTACGTCCACGGCAACCACGACGGAAGCTATGAAAAATACCCGCCGGAGGGCTGCGACTGCATAGACGGCAGGCTCGTCAGCGTGAACGGCCTGCGCATACTCGGCCTGGGCGGCAGCCGCATGTACAACCGGGGCGCGCACCAGTACACGGAGCGGCAGATGTTCAACCGCGTATTGAAGCTCCAGCCGCAGCTCTTGCTCCGCGGCGCGCCGGACATAATACTCACGCACGCGCCCGCCGCCGGCCTGGGCGACGGGGAGGACCTGGCCCACCAGGGCTTCGAGGTGTTCCTCCGCCTGCTGGACCGCTACAGCCCGCGCTATTTTATCCACGGCCACACCCACCTGCGGTACGGCCACAATATACCCCGCCTGATGAAGTACAACGCTACCACGATTATCAACGCCTGCGGCTACTACATTCTGGATTTCCAGCCGCCGCCTGCGGCGGTTTGAGCGAACTTGTACTAACTTTTTGCCATACGGGCTTGTAATCGGCCCGGCGATAATGTATAATAGGCCCAAGCACAAACCGCACCCCATGCGGAGCGCGGCGATGTGCTCAATAAAATCTGTAGGAAAACAGGGCCTACAGGCGGCCCAGGGGAGCATCGACCTCCCCCAGGCCTGCGCAGGCGGAGAGATCGCCCACACAACAGATATAAATCTGCACCCTGCTCCACAGTATACACCACTTTCCCCTTCTTATCAACCGGGAATAAGCGGCTATACTCTGGACAGTGGGTTACAGGCGTTGTGCGGGAGAATGGACTGATATCCTATCAGCCTGCACGGCGCCTCTGTTTTCCCCAAGGCCGGCGGGAAAAAATCCCTTCTATCCCGTCGGCCGCGGGGCCAGATGCAGATTTTCATAAGGGGAATCAGGATGCAAACTGAATTCAGGGAAATGTACCTGCATCTTTTCAACGCCGTGAGCGACGCGCTTGAGCTGCTTGCCCAGGGGCGGGCGGCCGAGGCGGACGCGCTGCTCAAGCGGGCGCAGTGTGAATGTGAAGAGCTGTACATCGAATCCGGCCCCGCCGGCCCCGCCGGCGAGGAAGGATGACCCGGCCGGGAGGGGAGCCCCCTCCCGGTCCCCTTTTGGGCCGCGCGGCTCAAATATTGTTGTTGTCATGGCCCCTGAATATGTGGTATAATCAGCTATTATTGAATCAGCTCCCATGCCCGTGCCGCTGGGGCGAAGAGGTGTTCCGGTGAATAAAAAAGTCCAGAGACTGGTCGAGCCGAACCTGAGGCTCTATCTTTTCATACTTGTGGCCTTTGCCGCGGCCTCGCTGTTTGTCGAGCAGTATATACTCGCGGCGGTGGAGGGCGGCATAGTTCTGCTGCTTGTGGTCTGGTCGCTGTTCATGGCGCGCAAGCGCCGGCGCGAGCTGATGGAGTATATCGAATCCGTCACCTATGACGCGGACACGGCCAAGAACAACACCCTCATGAACTTCCCGCTGCCCATGGCGGTGTTCTCGCTGAACGACTCCAGGGTAGTCTGGGCAAACCAGATATTTTTCGACATGTGCGGTGTCTCCGGCGCCCGTTTCGAGGCCAGGATAGACGACCTGGTCCCGGATTTCAACGGCAAGTGGCTGCTCGAGGGCAAGACGCAGTTCCCGGGGCTCCTGGAGATAAACGGCCGCAAATACCAGATACACGGCAATATAATCCGCTCCTCTGACGAGGGGGAGGGCCGCGAGCGCGGCTTCATGGGCATAGCCTACTGGGTGGATGTCACGGAGTACGACGATGTGCGCATAAAATACGAGGAGACCCGCCCCGTGGTGTCCATAATAGTCATAGACAACTACGACGAGATGATAAAAAATCAGCCCGACCGCGTGAAGAACGAGCTGCGCGACGCCGTGGAGGACCGTATCTCCCAGTGGTGCGACGGGAAGGACGCCTTCCTGAGGCGCTACGACCGCGACCGCTATGTGTTCATCTTCGAGGCCAGGTGGCTGGAGCGGATGAAGGCGGAGAAGTTCTCGGTTCTCGAGCGCGTACACGAGGTTGTAAGCCCGAGCGGCATACACGCCACGGTGAGCCTCGGCCTGGGCGTGGACGGCAGCGGCTTCGGGGAGGACTGGCAGTTTGCCTCCCTGGCCACGGAGATGGCCCTCTCCCGCGGCGGGGACCAGGCCGTGGTGAAAAACCGCTTCAATTTCGAGTTCTTCGGCGGCCGCGGCAACGAAGTGGAGACCAGGACAAAGGTCAAGAGCCGCGTCATGGCGAACGCACTCGCGGAGCTGATTGCGGACTCCTCCCGCGTGTTCGCCATGGGCCACAAATTCGCTGACCTGGATGCCGTGGGCTCCGCCGTGGCCGTCTGCTGCATAGCCCGCAAGAAGGGCAAGCCCTGTCGCATAGTCATCGACCCGGTCAAAAACGCCGCCGGACTGCTGATAGAGCGGCTCAGGTGCGAGCCCGAGTATAAAAACGCGTTCATTACGCCCCAGGAGGCCATGCTGATGGCCGACAGCCGCACGCTGCTCGTCGTGGTGGACACGAACCGCCCGGAGCAGGTGGAGGACAAGGCGCTGCTGCAGACCTGCACGCGCGTGGCCGTGATAGACCACCACCGCCGAGCCGCCACGTATATCGAAAACGCGGACCTGACCTTCCACGAGCCCTACGCCTCCTCGGTCTGCGAGCTGATGAGCGAGGTGCTGCAGGAGATTGTCGACCCGGACGACATCCTCCGCTGCGAGGCGGAGGCCATGCTCTCGGGCATAGTGCTCGATACGAAGAACTTCACGATAAGGACGGGGGAGCGCACCTTTGAGGCCGCGGCCTTCCTGAGGCGGGCCGGGGCGGACACCACGGAGGTCAAAAGCTGCTCCAGAACGACATGGAGCACACGGTGGCGCGCTATAAGATACTCCAGAGCGCCAGGCTCTACAGGGGCAACATCGCCGTGGCCGTGCCGGCCGAGCCCCAGGACCGCATAGTCGTCGCCCAGGCGGCGGACGAGCTGCTGAACATCTCCGGCGTGGAGGCCTCGTTTGTGGTCTGCCCCACGGAGGACGGCGGGGCGAACATCTCCGCCAGGTCGATAGGCGACATAAACGCGCAGATGATAATGGAGAAACTGGGCGGCGGGGGAAACCGCAGCTCGGCCGCCGTGCAGCTGCACGACACCGACATACGCAGCGCCGTGAACAACCTCTTCGCCGCCATAGACGAGTACCTGGACGGGTGAGAAAGGAAGAAAAAATATGAAGGTCATTTTCAACGTGGACGTCAGGGGACAGGGCAAAAAGGGCGAGATGAAGGAGGTCTCCGACGGATACGCGCGCAATTACCTCCTGCCGCGCAAGCTCGCCAGCGAGGCCACGGCCGACGCCGTGAACGCCTTCAAGCTCCGCGAGAAGGCCAAGGCGGCCCAGGCCGCGCGCGAAAAGGCCCTCGCCGAGGAAAACGCCAGGCGCCTGGAGGGCGTTGTGGTGCAGATACAGGCCAGAGCCGGGCAGGGCGGGCGCCTCTTCGGCGCCGTCACCAGCCAGGAGATTTCCGACGCGCTGCGCGAGCAGCACGGGATAGAGATTGAGAAGAACAAGATTGTCCAGGCGGAGCCGATAAAGCAGTTCGGCAGTTTTGAGGTCAAAGCCCGCCTGGGCAGCGAGATAAGCGGCACAATAAACGTACTGGTGACCGAAAAGAAGTGACAGACAAGAGGGAGCGGCCATGAACGAGCTTCTCGGAAGGCAGGCGCCGCATTCCGCGAGCGCCGAACAGGCGGTGCTCGGCTCCATGCTCATAGACGCGCGGTGCATCCCTGACGTTATCGACAAGGTGAGGTCCCAAGACTTCTATATACAGCAGAACCGCGAGATATTCGAGACGATGTTCGCCATGTTCTCCTACGGCCAGACCATCGACCCGGTGACGGTCCTCGACCAGATGAAGGTCCGCGGCGTCTATAAGGAGAACTCCAGCCAGCAGTATCTGATGGAGCTCATGCAGATAACGCCCACGGCCGCCAACGTGCTCGAATACGCCGCCATAGTCCGCGACAGGGCGCTGCTGCGCGGCCTGGCGGAGGCGGCGGACGAGATAACGAACATGGTCTACGCCGGCGCTGGCAGGGCGGACGAGATGCTCGAGTCCGCCGAGCGGAAGATATACGCCCTGCGCAAGGACCGCAACACCGGTGGGCTGATGCCGGTCTCCGTCGTCGTGCAGAACGTGTACAGCCAGCTCTCCGAGGCCGCGAGCCGCGAGAGCGCCATCCCCGGCCTCGCCACGGGCATAGCGGACCTCGACCGCACGATACTCGGCATGGGCCCCGGCGACCTGATACTCGTCGCCTCGCGCCCCGGCATGGGCAAGACCAGCATCGGGCTGAACATGGCCCTGCACGTCGCCAAGACCTCCAAAAAGACGGTGGCCGTGTTCTCCCTGGAGATGACGCGCGAGCAGCTGGTGACCCGCCTGCTGTCCGGAGAGGGCCTGGTGGACAGCCAGAAGCTCCAGACGGGGCGCCTGAGCTCTGACGAGTGGCGGCGCGTGAGCTCCGCCGCCAGCATACTGAGCGCCACGGACCTGAGGATAGACGACAACCCGTCTCTCACCGTCTCCGATATGAACGCCCAGTGCCGCCGGCTGCAGAACCTGGGGCTGGTGGTGGTGGACTACCTGCAACTCATGCAGTCCGCCGGCAGCGGCCACAGCTGGTCGAACGAGAGCCGCACCCAGGCCGTGAGCGACATAAGCCGCATGATGAAGATAATGGCCAAGGAGCTGGGGGTGCCCGTGCTCTGCCTCTCGCAGCTCTCGCGCGCGAACGAGGCGAGGAAGGACAGGCGGCCCATGCTCTCCGACCTGAGGGAGTCCGGCGCCATAGAGCAGGACGCCGACGTCGTCATAGGCCTTTACCGTGAGGGCTATTACGACAAGGAGTGCGAGAACCCCAATGAGGCCGAGGCGATAATACTCAAAAACCGCCGGGGCTCCACCGGGACGCTGAAGCTGATGTGGCTGCCGGAGTTCACAACCTTCGCGGCCATATCCAACAGGCACGACGATGGCTGACCGCTTCGATTTTTCCGCCCTGGGCGGGGCGGGGAAGGTGCTCTGCGCCGTCTCCGGCGGCGCGGATTCGGTGTATCTGCTGCACCGCTGCCTGGAGGGGGCGGAGGAGCGGGGCTACGGCGTCTGCGCCGCGCACTACAACCACTCTCTGAGGGGCGCGGAGTCGGACAGGGACGAGGCCTTTGTCCGCTCGCTCTGCGAGAGCCTCGGCGTCGAGTGCCTCACAGGGCGCGGGGACGTCGCCTCATATGCCCGGGAGCACTCCCTGGGAGAGGAGGAGGCCGCCAGGGAGCTGCGCTACGCTTTCCTGTCCTCCGCGGCGGACACACTCGGCGCCGGCCTCATAGCCACGGCGCATACCGCCGACGACAACGCCGAGACCATGCTGCTCAACCTGACCCGGGGCTCGGGCCTGAGAGGGCTGTGCGGGATCCCGCCGCGCAGGGGGCGCATCGTCCGGCCGATGCTGCTCGTCACCAGAGAAGAGGTGGAGGCGTATCTTGAGGAGCGCGGCATCCCCCACGTGGAGGACAGCACCAACGCCGGGGACGACTACTCGCGCAACCGGGTCCGCCACCTCGTAATTCCCGTACTGCGCGGGATAAACCCCTCGTTTGCCTCCGCCGCCGGACGCGCGGCGGCCCTGCTGAGGAGGGACGAGGAGTTCCTCACCTCCCTGGCCCGCGAGTTTATAGAGCGGAATTCAACGCCCCGGGGGCTCGACGCGCGCGCGCTGCTGGACGCGCCGGGGCCGGTCGCCGCCAGGGCCGTGCGCCTGCTCGCCCCCTGCGCGCTCTCGGAGACGCATGTGGAGGCCGTGCTGGGCCTGGCCGCCAGGCCCGGCAGGGGCTTCGCGGATGTCCCGGGCTGCCGCGTCGTATGCGAGGCCGGGCGGATAAGGTTCGGGGACGCCGCCGCCGGGGAGCTGCCCGCCCGGGCCCTCCCGGAAGAGGGGGAAGTGGAGCTGCCGGAGGCGGGGCTGAAAATACGCTGCTCCCGCGCCGTTTTCAGCGGCGAAATTCACAGTTCATTAAACACTTTTTTCTTCCCATGTGAGAAGATTTGTGGTACTATATACTGCATGTCGAGGCAGCCCGGCGATTCCATGCGCATAGCGCGCCGCCGCTGCACCAAAAAGCTCTCCGACCTGTTTTCGGAGGCCCGCATACCGGCGCAGAGCCGCGGCCTGGTGCCCGTGCTCAGGGACGAATGCGGCATATTGGCGGTCTACGGGCTCGCCGAGGCCGAGCGGGCCGTGCCGCGCAGGGGCGAGAGCGTCATAAAAGTAGAGATAACGGAAATTTAGAATACTTTTGGGAGAATTGATATGTCAGAGCGCAAGGGCATGGCCGGGGATGTGGAGCGCGTACTCATCACCGAGGAGCAGATCCAGTCGCGCATAGGCGAACTTGGGGCCGAGCTGACTCGGGATTACCGGGACAAGAATCCTATCTTTGTGGGTGTGCTGAAGGGCTGCTTCATCTTTATGGCGGACCTGCTGAGGAGCGTGGACATCTACTGCACCATGGACTTCATGGCCGTGTCCAGCTATGGCAACGGCACGACGACGACCGGCGCGGTTAAAATTAACAAGGACCTCTCGCGTGATATTGCCGGCCGCCATCTCATAATAGTGGAGGACATCCTCGACAGCGGCGTGACGCTCAGCTATCTCAAGCAGTATCTGGAGGTCCGCCGTCCGGCGTCCATCAAACTGGTGACGCTGCTGGACAAGCCCAGCCGCCGCCGCGCGGACATACACGCCGACTACGTCGGTTTTGAGGTGGAGGACGCTTTTGTCGTGGGCTACGGCCTCGACTACGCGGAGGAATACCGCAATCTGCCGTATATAGGCATTTTAAAGCCGGAGGTATACGAAAAACCGGCCGAATGACAGAGCAAGAATAAACAGCAGCGCGAAGGAAGTGACGTTTTTTTGAAACCTCAGAGAAACCGGGCACGCGACCTCGGTTTTTATATCCTGATAATGGTCATACTGCTCGCCGTGATATACAGCATGGTGGCTCCCACGCAGACCGAGCAGGTGATATACTCCGACGTGGTGGATCTCTTCCGCTCGGAGAGGGTGGAGTCCTTCTACATCGAGGGCTCAAGTATTGTAATTACGCTCAAGGACGCGCAGCCGGGCGACGGCCCGGTGACCTACCAGCTCTACGATGTGGGCCTGTTCTGGTCGGACATGCGCGAGCTGATAATGCAGCAGCACGCGGAGGGCATAATCTCCAGCTTTGACCTCGACGAGGGCTGGGTGGCCCCCTGGTGGTTCAGCTTTGTGTTCTATATCGTCATAATAGTCGCCATGTTCGGGCTCTGGTACGCCCTGATGAACAAGTCCGGCGGCGGGGCGCCCGGCGTGGGCAAGTTCGGCAAGGCGAGGACACGGCTGGGCAGCGAGGAGCAGAAAAAAGTCACCTTTGCCGACGTGGCCGGCTGCGACGAGGAGAAGGCCGAGCTGCAGGAGGTCGTCAACTTCCTCAAGAATCCGCGCAGCTATACCGATATGGGCGCGCGCATACCCAAGGGCGTGCTGCTCGTCGGCCCTCCGGGGACCGGCAAGACCCTGATAGCCAAGGCCGTCGCTGGCGAGGCCGGGGTGCAGTTCCTCTCAATCTCCGGCTCGGACTTCGTGGAACTCTATGTCGGCGTTGGCGCCTCGCGCGTGCGCGACCTGTTCGACCAGGCCAAGAAGGTCGCCCCGGCGATAATATTCATCGACGAGATCGACGCCGTCGGCCGCCAGCGCGGCAGCGGCCTCGGCGGAGGCCACGACGAGCGCGAGCAGACGCTCAACCAGCTGCTCGTCGAGATGGACGGCTTCACGAACAACGAGGGCGTAATAGTCATGGCGGCGACGAACCGCGACGACATCCTGGACAACGCCCTGACCCGCCCGGGCCGCTTCGACCGCCGCGTGTATATCGGCCTGCCCGATATCAGGGGCCGCGAGGCGATACTCCGCGTCCACGCGCGCGGGAAGCCGCTGGGCGACGACGTGGATTTGAACTCCATTGCCCGCGGCACGCCCGGCTTCTCCGGCGCGGATCTGGAAAATCTCCTGAACGAGGCCGCGCTCATGGCGGTCAGCAACGGGCGCCGCTTCATAACCTCCTACGAGATAGAGGAGGCCATACGCAAGGTCCAGATGGGCCCCGAGAAGAAGAGCAAGGTCATGAGCGCGCGCGCGAGGAAGCTCACGGCCTACCACGAGGGCGGGCACGCCGTTGTGGCGGAGTTCCTGGAGCACACCGACCCCGTGCACTATATCACGATAATCCCCCGCGGCCCCAGCGGCGGCGCGACCTATTTCCGGCCCAAGGAGGGCCTGGAGAACTTCCACTCCTACTCCGAGCTCTTCGAGAACATCGTCGTCTCCCTGGGCGGGCGCGTATCCGAGCGGCTGTTCCTGGACGACATATCCACGGGGGCGTCCGGGGATATACAGCAGGCGACGAACTTGGCCAGGGCCATGGTCACGCAGTTCGGCATGAGCGAGAAGCTCGGGCCGATAAGCTATGACTCCTCCGGCCACAGCATCTTCATCGGGCGCGATTTCGGCATGACGAAGAGCTACAGCGAGGAGACCGCCGCAATAATCGACGAGGAGGTCAAGCGCATCTTCGACGAGGCGAACGCGGCCTGCGAGCGCATTCTCACCGAGCACGCCGACGTGCTGCGCGGCGTGGCGGAGTACCTGCTCGTGCACGAGAGCATGGACGGCGAGGACTTCAGCTATTTCTGCCGCCACGGCAAAATGCCGGAGAAAAAGTCGCCTCCGGCGCCGAGGGACGCCACCATTGAGCCGCCGGCGAGGCACATCAGCTACACCTTCGACGAGCCCGCGGAGCCGCAGACGCTTCCTCCACAGGGGGACGGAGGCGCGGAGGGCCGGGATGGGCCGGAACCGGACAAAAAAGAATAGTCAGCAGGGCGGGAGGCCAGCGGCCTCCCGCCGTTTTTTTCACTTCCGTTACAGTTGGGGAATTGGGGGCGGATGTGATTGAAAAAAGAGGGAGCTTATGCTATAGTCTTGTATTATGGCAGGGCCATATCCATTACGGCTGAATACTGACATATCAGGGAGATGTAATATATATGAAATTAGGCATAGTGGGGCTGCCCAATGTGGGCAAGTCTACCCTGTTCAATGACATATCCACCGCCGGGGCGGAGAGCGCCAATTACCCCTTCTGCACGATAGAGCCCAATGTGGGCGTGGTATCCGTGCCGGACGAGCGGCTGGATTTCCTGGCGGAGCTGTATTCGCCCAAGAAGTATACCCCGGCCACCATAGAGTTCGTGGACATAGCGGGTCTGGTAAAGGGCGCCTCCAAGGGCGAGGGCCTGGGAAATAAATTTTTGGAGAACATCCGGCGCACCGACGCCGTCATACATGTGGTGCGCTGCTTCGACGACCCGGACATCGTACACGTCGAGGGCGGATGTGACCCCGCCCGGGATATTGAGATAATAAATCTTGAGCTCATAATGGCCGATATGGAGGTGCTGGAGAGACGCATCGAGAGGGTGAAAAAGGCGGCCAAGGGCGGGGACAAGAAGTTCCTGCGGGAGGCCGAGACCCTGGAGCGGCTGCTCGCCCACCTCAACGAAGGCCGGAGCGCCCGCAGCTGGGAATGCAGCGAGGATGAGCTGGCGCTGGCCTCGGAGTCCGACCTGCTGAGCCTCAAGCCCGTCATATATGCGGCGAACATGGACGAGGACGGTTTTACCGCCTACGGCGATAACGCATACTACAGAGCGGTCAGGGAGATAGCGGACGCCGAGGGGGCACAGGTGCTCCCGATATGCGCCAAGATAGAGCAGGAGATAAGGGAGCTGCCGGCCGAGGACAGGGAGATGTTCCTGGAGGAGCTTGGGATGACGGAGGCGGGACTGGACAGGCTCATAAAATGCTCCTATTCGCTCCTGGGCCTGATATCCTTCCTGACCTGCGGGCCGGACGAGTGCCGGGCCTGGACCATAAAGCGGGGCACAAAGGCGCCGCAGGCCGCCGGCAAGATACATTCGGATTTTGAGCGCGGGTTCATACGCGCGGAGATAGTCGCCTTTGACGACCTGAAGGAGTGCGGCAGCATGGCCGCGGCGCGCGAGCGCGGGCTGGTCAGGAGCGAGGGCAAGGATTATGTCATGAGGGACGGGGACGTTACCCTGTTCAGGTTCAATGTCTGAGAAAGGAAAAATCGAGATGAAAAAGCTGTTGTCGGCCGCCATGGCGGCTGTGCTGGCCCTCTCACTGGCGGTATCCGCGGCCGCGGAGGACGCCGCCGTCGGTTTCAGCGACGTGCAGAGCGGGGACTGGTACTATGAAGAGGTAAACGAGATGGTGGCCGCCGGCTATATAACCGGCTATGAGGACGGCACATTCCAGCCGGACAGGGACGTGAGCATAGCCGAATTCGTCACCATTGTGGCGCGCTGCCTCGGGCTGGAGACCGGGGAGGAGTACGGCCACTGGGCCGGTGTGCAGATGGGCAGGGCCTACGACGAGGGCTGGCTCAGCGAGGAGGACGCCGCCTGGACGGAGTTCAACACTCCCGTGACCCGGGAGCTCGCCTCGAAGATACTCGCCTCTGCGCTCGGCCTGGAGGCCGGCTCGGGGGAGGATATAGCTTTCAGCGATCTCCAGAGCATAGGTGAGGGCTATGTGCCCTATGTGGGGGCCATGTGCGCCGCCGGGCTGCTCAGCGGCTTTGAGGACGGGACTTTCAGGCCGCAGTCCGTACTGACCCGTGCGCAGGCGGCCACGCTTATCTACCGCGCGGCGCAGCCGGAGGGCGGCGATGAGGCCCCGGGAGAGCAGAACAGCGCATACAACGTTATTGAGACCGCGCCGGACGGGACGCCCTTCTCCTCCAGCACGCGGCTGGGCGATTACGACAACGGCAACTTCTCAATCGCCGTCGAAAACGGAGTGGCGACGGTCACGGTGACGCATGTGGAGCTCTGGACGGACATGGCGGACCCCGATTCCCCCAACGAGGAGGAGCGCAATGAGGCGCTGCGGCGCCAGCAGATAACCGAGGCGATCTCCCAGCCGAGGAGAATACCGCTGCAGTCGGCGGTTAAAGAAGTATATGAGCTGCCCAGCTCCACCTGGTTCCCGGGAGCGGACGCGAACGCGGTCATATCCACCACGGACGGAAAGTGGTATTACGTGGACCTGTGCGGTACCGGCAACGACGGCATCCCGGAGGCCACGGAGCTGACGGCCCTGAGCGGGCTGGAGGTTGAGGCGCTGGATTTCCGTACGACGAGCCACACCTCCGGTACGACGCTGGTGGTGGGCGCCGACTACATAGTCGCGGTGCTCGCGGACGGCGGCGAGGTCCTGGCCTGGCAGTCGAACTGATACATAATAAGAGGGACGCGCACAGGCGCGTCCCTCTTTTTGGGGGTTCGTATTAGTTGCGCTGAAAGTGAACGGCGCCGCGGGGAGCGGCGTGAGATGTGCAGCGCGACGACAGAGCGGCTCTGCGGAGAAGCGGCTGACCCGGTAAAACGGCCGTCCGCCGCGCGCCGCAGGGCAAAGAAAAGGGGCCCATGAGGGCCCCTTTTCTCATAAGAACCTCAGCGCACCATCATGGCCGAGGCGGACGAGGCGATGACCTCACAGGCCTCGGAGGCGAGGTAAAGGTGGTTGGCGGTGAGCGCCACGCCGGCAGCAAGGGTCTCGCCCGTCGTCAAATCGGTGAGCGCGGCGCTGCAGATGGCGCTGCCGCTGCGGAAGAGCAGTTCCGTCCCGGCGGCGCAGTTGAGCCCCTCGCCCTCCGCCAGGCTGACCGCCTCGAAAGCCCCGGCGGCGTCGGCCAGGCTGTTTTCCAGCCGCTCCTCCAGGTCCCTGGCTTCGGAGGTTATGCGGCTGTTATATGAGCTCCTTATCGAGGGCTCCAGCACATCGTTCAGGTAGCTGAGGGAGACCAGGGGATCGCTCTGGGTCCCCACGCTGGACGCGGCGTAGGCCCCTATGCCGGCGGCCAGCACGGCCACTGCCAGCAGCAGGACGATTACATGCCATTTCTTCATCTTATGTACCTCCGTATCTCCCGGGGCGGAGCCCCGGGAGTTTTTTTCTCACTGTGTCAGGCCGAAGCTGACGGCGATCGCGCTGTTTACCCTGTCCATGGTGGCGCCGTCCAGCTGGCCCATGCGCTCCCTCAGCCGGGATTTGTCGAGGGTCCTTATCTGCTCCAGGAGGACGACGCTGTCCCGGCTCAGCCCGTAATTCCGGGCTGAGAGCTCGATATGCGTGGGCAGCCGGGCCTTGCCGGTCTGCGATGTTATCGCCGCGGCTATCACTGTCGGGCTGTGGCGCTTGCCCGTGTCGTTCTGGACAATCAGCACAGGGCGCATCCCGCCCTGTTCGCTGCCGACCACGGGACTCAAATCGGCATAGTAGATGTCCCCGCGTTTTACCGCATTCTGCATTTTACGTTCACACTCCGTATTTCGCGCGGCGCGCGGCCGCGCGGAAGGTGCCCATTCACATTGTATGTAGGGCAACGGCGAGATGTCTGCCGCCAGGAGTATTTTCACACGCGACGCGGGATTTTATACATCAGATGTAGACGCGGGGCACGCGCGGCGAGACGGCGCAGAGCAGCTCGTAGGATATTGTGCCGGCCTTTTCAGCCTGTTCGTCCGCGCCCAGGCCCTGCCCGAACACCGTCACGACGTCGCCCACGCGCACATCGTCCATGCCCGTGATGTCCACCATGCACATGTCCATGCATATCGTGCCGACCTGGCGCGCGCGGCGGCCGTTTATCAGCACGTCCATGACGCCGGAGAGGCGCCGGGGAAGCCCGTCCGCATAGCCCACGGGGATAACGGCGAGGCGCATGTCTCCGCCGCAGGTGAAAGTGCGCCCGTAGCTTATGGTGTCGCCCGCGCGGTGCTCGGTGATCTCGCACACGCGCGTGAGGACGGTCATGACCGGCCTCAGGTCCAACCCGCCGTGGCTCTGGCCGGGATAAAGCCCGTAGAGCAGCAGCCCGGGGCGGACCATGTCCAGGCTCATCTCCCTGTAGTTTACCACACCGCCGCTGTTGGCGCAATGGCGTATGCCCCAGCTCATGCCGGTTTCTTTTTCCAGCGTGTCGACGGCGGAATTGAACAGCTCAAACTGCCGCCTTGTGAAGGCCTCCTGGCCGGGCTCGTCCGCCGCGGCGAAATGCGTGAACACGCCGCTTATCTCCAGGCCGGGCAGGGACGCGAGGGAGGCGGCCTCGGCCATCTCCCGCGCGGAGGAGACGTTGAAACCCGTCCGGCCCATGCCGGTCTCGAGCTTTATATGGCACCTGAGCTGTAGGCCGGTGCCCTCCAGGCGGCGGCTCATCTCCCGGGCGCAGCCTATGTCGCCTATGGCCTGCCCGGCGGGCAGGCGGGCGATGTCGCCGGCGAGAAACGAGGGGCTGGGCGCCAGAATCAATATGGGAGTGGAGACGCCGGCGGCGCGGAGCTCGGCCGCCTCCTCGTAGCAGGAGACGGCGAGGCAGTCGGCGCCCAACTCCTCCAGCCGGCGGGCTATGGGGACGGCCCCGTGGCCGTAGGCGTTGGCCTTGCACAGGCCCATGAAGCGCGTGCCCTCGGGGAGGGCGCGGCGTATTTCGCGGTAGTTGTGGTCCAGGTTGGCCAGATTGATCTCCGCCCAGGTCCTCTTGTCTTCATTGCGCATTGGGTTCGCCTCTAATCTTACGTATCTGATGTCGAAAATTCCGTTATGGCGCACTCGGCCAGCACGCGGCCGTCCTCCGTGGAGATGAACTCCGCGGATACCAGGCGGCCTCCGGCGTCGAGGCGCAGGTCTATGCCCGTGCTGTCGTCCGGCACTAGGCTGACCACGCTCTCCTCCCCCTCGTTCCAGGAGAGGGCTACATGGGCCTCCGCCAGCGCGCCGGCCAGGAGGGGCAGGGCCGTTATGGCGCTCAGCCCCGAACCGTTGAGCTCACCGGCGTCGAGGACCAGGCCGGCGTACTCGAGCCGCTCGCCGCCGCTCCCGAAGCGGACTGACACTCCGGCGAGTGAGGCCGGGGCGGTGAGCGTGACGGCGTATTCGCCGCCGGAGCCGGTCAGGGTCAGGGAATAGGCCTCCGGGTTCTCCCCGGCGGTCGTGACGTCGGCGGAGATGCGTATTGACGCGGCGGAGGAGACCTCCGAACGCAGTCCCTCAAAGGCCTCGCCCGCTGCGTCCCGGCCGCAGGCCGGGAGCAGCAACAGGGCGAGGGCTGTCATCAGTGCGGCCGCTCTTCGCCGCATGGTTCAGACCTCCGTTATGGTTTTCA
>CALWYN010000084.1 GCA_944385755.1 uncultured Oscillospiraceae bacterium | reverse complement strand
CTATAACAGAAGGCCTCCGTTTTCCGGCTTCCTGCCCGGCGTGGCAGGGACGCGCGGCTGCCCGGTCTGGTGCCTGTATGTAAACCGCGGGCAGTGCGTGGCCTCATTTGGCGAGGACGGCCGCGAGGGCGCCATGATGGAGTATGAGCCGGCCGTAATTGCCTATGAAAACACGGCGCGCAAGGGATTCCGGACTTTTATAGACACGGGCGGGCACAAATTTGAGCCGTTTTCCCCATATGACCGGTCTCAGCGGCAGGAGCTGAGGCTCTCATGCTCAAAGCTCGAAATAATCTGCCGCCACGCCCCGAGCGGCCTGGAGATACATGTGGAATACGCCGTCTTACCGGAGGCCGGGACCGGCGCCCTCATGCGCAGGCTCACCGTGTTCAACCGCGCGCGGCGCCTCGTGGCCATACGCTTCGCGGACGGAATGGCGCGCGTAATACCGGGAGGAATACGGAACAGCGAAATGCTCGGGATGGCCAACCTGACCAAGAGCTTTTTTGAAGTTCACCAGACCCAAACGGGTATGGCCGTATTCTCCTCCCGCGCCTCGACGGACAACAGCGAGCTTGTCAGGGCGGTAAGCAGGCGGCACTTTTATTTTGCGTCTCTGGGCGGTGTCCCGCTGCCCGTGGTATGCGACCCGGCCGAACTGTTCGGGCCTGATACGGGCCTGGCGTATCCGGAGCGTTTTTTCTCGGGCGAAACCGCGTCCGCCGGGCCGGTCTCGGACTGCATACCCTGCGCCATGGCCGTCGGAGAGAGCCGGCTTGAACCGGGGCAGAAACTGGAGGTATGCTCCTTTGCCGGCTTTTTTGACGAGGGTTTTGATATGGAGCCCCTGTGCCGCCGCTTCCGGGATACGGATTGGTGCGGCCGCAAGTTCCGCCGCGCTTCGGCCATAATCGACGGGCTCGCTGATTTGCTGCGGCTGAAAACCTCAGACGCGCTCTTCGACGCCTATATCGGACAGAGCATGCTCGACAACATCCTGCGCGGCGGGAAACCGGAGTTCCTGGGGGACAGGATGCTGCATGTTTTCGGCAGGCGGCACGGAGACCTGGAGCGCGACTACAACGATTTCGCGCTGGAGGCGTCGCATTTTTCAGAGGGGGACGGCAATTTCAGGGATGTGTGCCAGAACCGGCGCAGCGACGTACTGTTCTGGCCCGAGGTGGGGAAGCGCGAGATCTCGGAATTCATGGAGCTGCTTCAGCTTGACGGCTACGGTCCGCTGGAAATACACCCGGGCCTTCTGATTCTGCGTCCGGAGCTGAAAGGCGAGTGCTCCGCGCTGCTGGGCAGGGGCGCGGACGACGTATTGCCCTGGCTGGAGCGAGGGCTCAGCGCCGGCGAGCTCTGGCGCAGGCTGCACCTGGCCGGCCTGGAGGCCGACACGCTCATGGAGAAGCTGCTTCCGCTCTGCGCCTCCAGACCCCATTCGGAATTCAAAGACGGATACTGGATAGACCACTGGACATACATACCGGATCTCATCGACAGCTTTCTCAAAATCTATCCCGAGCGGCAGCATGAGCTGCTGTTTGAGACTCCCGTGGGCTCCCCGCCCATACGCGCCAGGCTCAGGCGGTTCAGGGAACGCGTACACGCCGCCCCATCCGGCCTCCGGCAATACGGCGCCGTGTATACAGACGGGACGGAGAGCGCCTGCGGCGAAAACATGAGCATCTTTGCCAAACTGCTTCTGCTCGCCGCGCTGAAATGCGCCACATTCGACCCACGGCAGGCCGGAATAGAGATGGAGGCCGGAAAACCGGGGTGGAACGACGCGCTCAACGGGCTGCCAGGGCTCTTTGGGAGCAGCGCAAGCGAGTGCGTCGACCTCTGGCTGTTGCTTGGGCGCCTCGCCGTTTGGAACACGGAGGAAAGGCCGGCGTTACCCGCGGCGGTTTGTGAGTTCATATCCAGGCTGTCAACGCTCGCGCGCGACTGCAGTTGCTGCCGCGAACCATCATTGAAATTCTGGCGCGGAGCACTCGGGCTGAGAGAGGCCTGGAGGGAGTCTGTATACGGCGGGAATGCCGACATGTCGGCGCAGGCAATGGCCCGCGGCGAAATTTCTGAGATCATTGATACGCTGCTCTCGCTGGTGGAGAACGGGCTGGCGCGGGCGGTGAACGCCTCCGGTATGCTGGACACATATTTCATAAATCAGCCGGTTTTCAGGGCCGGATGCGCCGGATACGGGGAGAATGACGTCGAGGATTTTGTTTGCCGGCCGCTCCCCGCGTTTCTTGAAGGACAGGCAAAGCTGATGCGCTTGCCTGGCACGGACACAGCCGCGCTCCACCGCGCCGTGGAGTGCAGCTCGCTCTTTGACCCCAAGTTGAAAATGTACAGGCTGTGCGCGCCATTGGGCGGAGAGAGTTTGGAGCTGGGGAGAATACGGGCTTTCACGCCCGGGATTTTCGAGCGCGAGAGCATCTTCCTGCACGCAGAGCTGAAATACATGCTCGCTCTGTTCGACGCCGGGGAGTATGGGGCTTTCTTTGAGCGCCTCAAAACGGTGCTTCCGCCTTTCTTCAACCCGGAGGTCTACGGCCGCAGCACGCTGGAAAACAGCTCGTACATAGTCTCATCCGCCCACCCGGATGCGAGGCTGCACGGCCGCGGTTTTCAGCCCAGGCTCAGCGGGGCAAACGCCGAGGTCCTCTCCATATGGCAGCGCATGTTCCTGGGGAACAGGATGTTTACGGTTGAGGGAGGTGAATTGTGCTTCAGTCCGGCTCCGGTCCTGCCCGGATGGCTTTTTGACGACAGCGGAAGGCTCGGCTTCAGGTATCTTGGCTGCGATTTTTCCTATCTTAACTCCTCACGGCGCGACACTTACGGGGAAAAATGCGCGCAGGTACTCCGTGTTACGGCCGGCGGAGAGACCGTTCCGGGCGGCATTCTGCGCGGCCCAGCGGCGGAAAGACTCCGCGAAGGGCGCCTGCCGCAGATTACAATAGAATATGCATGACGTAACTGTGTTGAAAACTACGCTCATCGAGGAAACTATGAAAGGGGCTCAATATGAAAACGCACAGAAAAGTCATCTCAACCATTGTGGCGGTGTTTTTATTGGCATGTTGTTTTGGCGCCGCACTGCCGGTAAACGCCGACGAATATACCCCTACTCTGTCAATGCTCCATACGAGCGGGAAGTACATCTATAATGAAGAAAATGAACAGATAACGCTCAGAGGGACCAATCTGGGCGGCTGGCTTATGCAGGAAGGCTGGATGACTCCTCTGGGCTCCGGAGAGATAGACCACAGCTTTATATCTCAAATAACTGCCCAGGGCGGCGCGGCCGGTTCAGTGGCGGACAATGCGATAGATACGGTTACAGCGGCCGGGCTGACAACCAACAACATGAGCACAGTGTGGCAATCTGCCTCATCCCAGAGTGAGAGCAGCGCAGAACTCCTAATAGAGTTCGATAAAACAAGGTATTTTGACCGCATAGTCGTGGAAACCGGCCCTGAGTATACCGATAATTATTTGAGAGGCGCGGTTGTCTGGATGAGCAACAACTGGACGGACTGGTTTTCACCCGCGTCAATAACGGTTGACGAGAGTGAAAAGGAAAATGGAGTTATAACGATCCTGCCGGGGGAACAATCCGCAAAGTATATTGCTGTCCGCCCAGGACGTGCGTCCGAAAATGGCGAGCCCTGGACCGTGGCCAACATAAGCTTGTGCATGACCGATGAATATACGGTCAGGAATCATCTGATCAGGCGCTTTGGGGAAACGCGCACGAATGAAATGTATGCTGTTTTTCAGAACAACTATATCACGGAAGCGGATATAGTTAACATTGCGAACATGAACATGAATTTCGTGCGGGTTCCCGTTTACTGGATGGATTTCGCCTTAAAGGACGGCACACTCAGGACTGATGCAAACAGCGGGTTCGAGAAACTGGACTGGCTGCTGGAGGTGTGTGACGAAAACGGAATATATGTTCTCATAGATTTCCACGGAGCCCCGGGAGGGGTAAACTGTTGGGCAAGCTGTGGCCAGGCGAGCACAATTCCCACCGAGCTGTATGCGGGGGATCCGGAGACCGTCGAATGGAATCAGGACATGGTTTTGAAAATATGGACCGCCCTTGCCACACGATATAAGGACAATCCGACTGTTGCCGCATACGGGCTGCTCAACGAACCGGTTCTGAACTTTGACACTAACCCGGCTTATGAAAATTTGAAGTATGGCTTCTATGATGAAATCTATGATACCGTGAGAGCAATCGACCCCAATCACATAGTTGTCTTTGAGGAATTCATGGACTGGAACGTGGCCACAAACCGCCCGGAACGCCTGACCTGGACAAACTATATGTTTGACAAGCACCCATATGATATGCCCAATTATCTCTCGTGGGATGCCCAGAAAAACCTGGCCGACAGCACGGTGTCATCCATGTCGCAGATACAGAACCAGTGGAATGTCCCTCTGCTGGTCGGGGAATTCTGCCTCTATTATTTTTCGGATGTATGGGATGATTTCCTTTCGGATTTGAATGAGAACAATATATCCTGGACCAACTGGAATTATAAGGTGCGCGGTACAATTTATGAAAGCGGAGGAGGCAACTGGGGCTACTATAACACGTGGGACGGCACGGACCCGGATTTGATGCACGACAGCGCAGAGGAAATAGAGGCGATATGGGCCGCCACACGCACCTCTGAGCACTATCAGATAAATCAGCCGCATATCAACATCGTATCTGCAAGAGCGGATGGAAGTACCAATTATCCCTACGTTGCGCTTGACAGAAGTGCATGGACGATAGCAGCGAACGCCAATCCGGAATGGGAATATGATCCGGTCACGGACATGATTGACGGAAATTACTCCACTCGCTGGACTACGGGAGAGGCCCAGAAATCGGGGCACTATGTACTGGTAGATTTCGGCCAGACTGAAAATTTTGACAAGATAGTGCTGGAGCATGACGCAGATGATTACCCCGGCTCTTACAAGGTTGAGATTTCTCAGGATGGGGTGCTGTTTACGGAGGTTGAGCTCAACAACATACACATTGGGTTCGGGCCCAAAATGGTTCTGCTGCCATCAACTCCGCAGACGGCCAGATATGTAAAAATCAGTTTGACCGGCCCTCACTCTATCGACAATTGGTGGTCGATAAGCGAGCTGAACATTCTCTGGAGAAATGTAAACGGTTAAATTCAGGCACCCAGCTCTCTCATCCGGCACAGGTACGGGATGAGCATCCGAGCTCCGCGAATACGGTTTTGCTGTTGCAAAGTGCCGTCTGCTTTTGCAGGCGGCACTTTGTACTGAGTTGGGCTGTATTGGGACAGGAGCCGTCACTGCGGAGGGTGTGCCGTGAGGGAGATGGGGCCAGACAGTTCACAGCGCGCCGGCGGCGCGGACGCACGTCGAAATTTGTGCTGAAGTATGGCCGCCGGTGTGGTATAATGTATCAGCTGTCAGGGGTGGCTCCGACGCGGAGGCCCGCAAACGTTGGGAAACGCACGGACCACAAAGAGGTACTGTGGAGCATGTGGAGCCGGAAAACCAGCCCAGAAATTGACAGCTTTGGGAGGTACATAAGATAGATGGTAAAAATCCTGTTTGCCTGCACGGCAGTATCTTGAAAAGTCCAGAAAAGCCTGTAAAATCAACGATTTCACGAAGTGGAAAGGCACTTACTACACCACCACTACACCATTTTTGAAAGAGCCTTGAAATGACATGAAAATATAGAGATATGATCCTATTTTAACATATAGAGAACGGCAAATTATAAGTTTTAGGAGAGGAAATGTGGTATTGTCTATCTTGTTTAATGGGGTTTTTGTTAAGTGGAGCTTGCTATGGGGGCAGTCTTTTTCTACAGAGTTTCTGCATTAAGAAAACAATCTACTGGCTACAGAGGATGAGCATGGTGGTTATATCCATCATTCCAACTATAATCATTGGCATTTGCTTTTCCTCTCACCCATTTCATTTTATTTCAATTTTTAATTGGAAATTGTGGGTATTAGCAATTGCAACTGTAGCAGTAACGAGCCTTATCATCATGTTAAAACATGAACGACACGAGGACGTACCTTTAGCACCTTTATGCCTAGAGGCTGCATGTATGGAGATACCTCAAAGAGTGATGATGCAGACATTTGTTTGTGGTATTTTATCAATGCAGGAATTGAACACTTTATGGGGTGTTTTTATAACGGCATTGATTTGGTGTGCGGGAATTCTGGTTCAAGCATTTGTTTCCAAACAAAAGAATTTCAAACATTTATTTTTAGAAGTGTTTGCTTCCTTTGCTTTCTCAATGGGTATAGGATATGTATTTTATTCTTCAGAATGCTTAGTTATTCCGATGTTGGCACATGCTGCTGAAAGATTTGTTACGAGGAAGTATCTGGCAAAATAATGAATTTGCAACATGTTCGTACACCATGGCGAGCAAGAAATTTTAATTTACCAAGAGACGATTTAAATAAGGGGAGGAATATACCTTTGAAGCATATGGGAACAAAAACAAGAAATTGTATAAATCCCAGTCTGTAGAGCTGTGGTAAGAATACTTTTTGTCTGCCACGGCAACATCTGCCGGAGCACAATGGCCGAATTTGTTATGCGGGACATGGCCGGGAGGCGCGGCCTTGACCTGTACGTGGAATCGGCTGGGACGAGTGCTGAGGAGCTGGGAAATCCGGTGTATCCGCCGGTCAGGCGCCTGCTGAACGAGCACGGCATCGACTGCCGTGGAAAGACCGCGCGGAAAATGGAGCGCGGCGACTATGAGCGGTTCGACTACCTCATCGGGATGGACGGGGCCAACCGGCGAAACATGGAGAGAATCTGCGGCGGAGACCCGCAGGGCAAGATTTCACTGCTGCTGGACTGGACCGGTGAGCCGCGGGACGTGGCCGACCCGTGGTACACGCGCGACTTCGATGCGTGCTGGACGGATATCAACAACGGCTGCGGCGCAGTGCTGTCCGAGCTGGAGAGGCGGCGGGAGCTTTGAAAGACTGGTTCAAAATCGAAGCCATTGACAGCGGCACATATGCGATAAGCGAGTATGGCCACATCGAGGAGACCCACAGCTATCTGGTGCTGGGCTCGGAGCGCGCGGCACTGATAGACACCGGGCTCGGAGTTTCAGACATACTGGCAGCGGTGAGGCAGCTCACGGAGCTGCCGGTATGCGTGCTCACAACACACGCGCATTGGGACCACATAGGAGGCCACGGGCTGTTCGAACATATAGCGGCGCACGAGCTGGAGGCCGGGTGGCTATCCGGTTCATTTCCTCTGCCTCCTGATACCGTGCGTTCGCTGCTGACGGCGGGACTGAGGCGCCGGCCGGAGGGATTTGACGCGGCAAAATACGGCGTCTATTGCGGCGGCGCAACACAGCTGCAGCGCGACGGCGACGTGTTTGAGCTCGGCGGGAGAAGGCTGCGGGTCCTGCACACGCCGGGCCACTCGCCGGGGAGCTGCTGCTATTTGAAGAGGAGAGAGGGTATCTGTTCACCGGTGACCTGGCGTACAGGGGCCGGCTTGACGCCTTTTACCCGGGGACCGACCCAATCTCGTTCAAAGCCTCGCTGGAGAGGGCGGGCGAGACGGGGGCGCGGAGAATCCTGCCGGGCCACCATGAACTCGACGTGCCGGCCGACATCCTGGCCCGGGCGGCCCGGGCCTTCGGCGAACTTGAAAACCGGGGGAGCTTGGGGAGCGGAAGAGAGTTTTACTTCGGGGATTTTTCGATAAAAGCCTGAGGGGAAGAGCGGAAGGCGCTCTTTTTACCACACTTTGCATGGCAAAAACTTAAAATAATGTCTGCTGAATAAACCGCGTTGAGTTTATTTGCGCGGCTGCTGCCGCGCAATTTCATCTAAACGCCATTTTCCCGCCATCAGGGCCCGTTGAAAACCGGGAACGGTCCGACGGCGGGATTTTTCGTCAGACAAGGCTATTTGAGGCCGCAATACTTGGGTATTGCCCGGAAAATTGACGCGGTGTGGCGGAAAAAGAGGCGCTGTTGGGGGCCTGCCGGTGTTTTTCAAACAGGCCACGGCGCGGCAGCCGGAAAAGCTGCGCACGGGCTTCCTGCGCGGCCTCGCCGGCCTGCGGCCGCCGTGCGCGAAATTGGGCATAAAGCCTGTTGCGCGCGGCACGGCGGAGGCGGTATAATGTGCCATAAAGGGCGCCGGGCCTGTTCTGAATATTTGCACACGTCCCGCCCGGCGGGCCGCGAGCTGCAGCGCATTGAACAGCGGAGATACATAACAGGCGTCCTCCTCATACAGAGACAGAGAATCGGAGGAAAAGATAATGGCCGAGTGGATCGGGGAGAGATTCGAATCAATCGTGGTGCTGGATACGGAGACAACGGGGGTGCAGCCGGGACGTGACCGGGTGATAGAGCTCGCGGCGCTGAGACGGACGCGCGACGGCTCGGAGGAGAGCTTTGATTTGTTGATATCGCTGCCGGACGGGCAGAAAATACCCGAATTTGTCGTGGGGCTGACGGGCATAACTGACGAGCAGCTGCGGCTGGAAGGGGTGGCCCCGCAGGCGGCGGCAGCGCGCCTGGCCGGCATGCTGTCTGGGACGAACACTCTGCTGGCGGCATACAATGCCCAGTTTGACCTCTGCTTTGTATACTATCTGCTCAGAGAGGCGGGACTGGAGGCCGTGCTCAGGGGGCTGAAGTTTTTGGACGCGCTGACTGTGTACCGGGACAGGCGGCCCTATCCGCACAAGCTTGAGAGCGCCGTGGCGGCCTACGGCCTCACGGGAGAGAACACCCACCGGGCGATAGACGACGCCGCGGTCACTCTGGAGCTGCTCGAGGCAATGAGGGCGGAGAGAGATGACCTGATGAATTATGTAAACCTGTTTGGCTATAATCCCAAGTTTGGCGTCCCCCAACCCAAAATAGGCTCAATTACATACAGGGCGCAGCCATACAAGTCGGGCAGGGCGCTTTACGAGCTCTGAGGCTTGCAAATAATAAGACATCCCGCCGGTTGCCCGGCGGGACGTCTTAATATGGCTGGAGAAGAGAGAAGTGGATTATCTGCCTGTTACGTATTCCGTCTTGCTGCGCGTATCGCGGCCGTCGTCATTTTCGGCAAATATGGTGACGGAGACCATGTACTCGACGTTTTTGGTAGCGTCAAATTCAAATGTGTGAGCATATGCGTGAATATTAGTGCTGCTCATATAGTCGTCATCCTCATCCAGATCAACATATGAATCCCAGCGCGAACCATTTTTATCATAAATCTCTATGCTTTCACAACCGATTTTGTTCATAGAGCCATTGCCGAAAACATATGCAGTCACTCTTATTTTCCCAGAGCTTGTTGCGATATCTATAGAATAACTACCAATTTGATCGCTTGCTCGAAACTCAAAAGCAAAGGCTTGAGTTGAAATTAACAATGTTATAACTAAGATAAAGGCAATTACTCTGCCTTTTTTCACAAAACTGCCTCCTTATGTATATGAATCTATAATCTGCTTTAAACTTTCAACTCCGATATTTGTTGATAAGCTATACTCGAATTTATCTATATACCAAGCAGCCACGGAGAAATCATTATTATTGAAAATATAACAATTCAAGTTACTGGAACTATAGGATTCTACGCTGTTCCAGTCTTTTTCATATAATATCTTTGGTTCTTCGTTATACTCAACTACATTGAACTGAATTCTATTATCGTGGCTGATATATTCAATAGAATATACAATGTTATCGGTAGAATAATCGACATATATAAATGGCTCGCCGGCGACGAAATCGGAGGGAACCTGAGGAAGGTAGGCTTCAATGGCTTCCCTGGCAGAGGGCGGAAGCTGATCCCCGGTGGACGCAGCAGTTGCTGAAACGCTGTGTTCGGGCTCAATCTCACCGAAGCTGAACACGCTGTCGGTCCAGCGCGCTATGGCCCCGAATACGTCTACGCCCGCGGCCTGTGCGGCTATCATGCCCAGAAACAGGCTGACCGCTATCACAGCGGCAATAAGCCCTGACCTGAGTATACGGCGAGCACGTGGGCGACCCCTGTTGAAATTGGATGGTTTCTCAGCACTGTCCGGTACAATGTTGGAGAGTTTATTCCTGAACGCTTCATATGACTCCTGCGCACTGGGATGCCGGGGAAGAGGGTTCTTTCGCTCCAGGGCGTCGAGATAAGCGGTAATCACGGAATGATCATACGTCTCGTCGTCCATGGAATCGAGCGCCTTGTCCAGGGCGTCCTGCAGCTCGCCGGCGGTCATTTTATCCAAAATCTCAGGTGATAGATGAGCGCCGCCGCGCCCTTCTGAAGGAAAGTCCATGTAAACCTCCTTTCTCCCTTCTATTTCAAGTATGTAGTCAGACACCGGTTCTGTAACATGCCGGGGAGATATTTTACTCAGCTGTTTTCCATAAGTTTTTTACATTTTTTCAGCGCGCGTGACAGCCTGTTCCGGCAATTCACCTCTGTGATGGAGAGGAGCTGGGACATTTCGCGGTGGCTGAGCTGCTTCTCAAAACGCCAGATGATTATCCTCTTCTCGCTCTCGGACAGGCCGCTGGGCAATACACTCTCCAGCGGCTCCTCCGGCGGCGCGGCCGGGTGGTCAAATATGAGTTCGTCGCAGACGACACGTGTATTCGCGGCCCTGCGACGCTCATTCGCGATGATGAATTTAAGTGTATTCATGAGCCAGCCCTGGGGATTGGGGTGGTTCTCCAGTTCATCGCGGCGGTAGACCGCGAAGAGAAACGCCTCCTGAATCATCTCCTGGGCCTTGTCCTCGTCCTTGAGTTTGCGGTACGCCACAGAGTACATGGTCTCGTACATCTCGCGATACAAACTGCTTATGAAATCTTCATTGTCCATGAATACACCTCTCTTTCTCTATACTATTCAAAGCGGCGTGACATCGTAGTTCGTGAGCATTTCGCAGAAATCGGAGAGCAGCCTCAGCTCGCCTGTCTCCATTGATGTGATTGCCTCTATCAGCCTGTTTTGGAGCGCGTTGCGCCGGGCGCCGGTGAGCGAGGCGCCAAGCAGGGTATTGCAGTCAACTTCGAGCACATTGCAGATGGCCACAAGTGTGACGAGGCTGAGTTTTGTATGGCCGTTTTCTATGTGACTGATGTGCTGGTCCGAGACGTTTATGCGCTCGGCCAGCTCTTTTTGCTTCATGCCGCGCCTGCACCTGTGTTCCCTTATGTTGCGGCCAATCTCGGCGTAATTAATTTCCATTACAGCATACCATTTTTCAAAAATAAAATTAAAAGGGCAAAACAATATTTTTAAATATAGTAACCCTAAAATGGCATTTTGATAATAGACTATACAGGCGATAGCGCCTTTGTAAATATCATAACATGCTTTTTCAGGAATTGCTAACCCATAGAATGAAAAAAGCCCGGGGGCGGTGAGAATTTTCACCGCCCCCGGGCCTGGGGATATATAGCATAACTCGTATGAGTGTATGTCCGTCAGTCCTCGAAGGACGAGATGAAGTTGTCCACAATCTCCGCCACCTTTTCGGGGTTCTCAACGGCTATGAAGTGGCCGTAGCCCTCTATGACCTCGAGGCGCTTGTTCTTGCAGTTGGTCAGGCGCTCCATGGTGCCTTTGGCCATCTCGACGGTGTAGGCGGTGTCCTCGTCACCCTCTATTATGCAGACGGGGCAGGTAATCTCGTGCATGCGGTCGGAGATATCCAGGCTGTAGCACTCCATGAAGTCGCCCTTCTTCAGCGTGCTTATCTCGCATATGACGCCCCACTGTATGAAGTCCTTGCGGCGCTGAGAGGTCTTGTGGCCTATCATGGAATCGGAAAAATCGCGCTGGGTGGCGCCGACGTTGTTCGCGGGGTGGGTGAGAAGGCCGATGAGGTTGTTGGCGGCGTTAATCTTGGTGTTGTCATTGCCCTGCATGCAGATACAGCCGCGGACTGCGTCGGGGTGTTCCAAGGCCATATAGTAGGTGATTCCGCCGGACATCGAGCAGCCCATGTATATGGGCTTTTCCACGCCGAGCGCGCAGGTGATGTCCCATATCCACTTCACATAGTCCTCATTGTTGTCCGTGACCTTGTTGCCGGGAAGGGGGTAGGACTTGCCGTGCCCGGGCTGGTCAGGGGCATAGATGCGGTATTTGTCCTTGAAGAGCTTCATCAGGTCGTGGTATTGACGGTTTTCCCTTCCGGCGGTGTGCAGGGCTATAATGACGCCCTTGTCGGTGGGGCCGTCGTTAGTCTCGACATAGATCTCCACGTCGTTGACGTTTATATAGAAGCCGCGGACATAGGAGAAGTCCTTGTCTACCGGGGGATCCGGGTCACGCACCGGATGATCGAAATAGAGTTCTTTGCCCTCGCGCACATAGGAATATATGCGGCAGGCCTGGTTGAGAACGCCGTTGAACTGGCGGTTCAGCAAATCCGGGCCGTACTGCTTCCACCTGGGGTCTCCGGCGAAGCGGACGTTCATGGTATGTACGCTGCGCTGGTAATAGTCCCCGATGTGGTCCCAGAGCTCGCTGGGGCCGCCCACGCCAATCATCTGGACGCCGTCTGCGGGCCAACCTATCTGGCAGTCCGTTATGTGCCCGCTGTCCAGGTAGAGGGTGCCCACATCGTCCCCCTCAACGATGCATATGGCCCCGGTGTAGTGTTCGGCGCAGTAGTAGTCGAGGAAACGGGCGCTCTCGGAGCCGTTGAGATAGTCCCGTACCTTGTGCAGCCGCTCAAGCATGGTCATTGTCTTTACCTCCTGATTATAAAATTGGTTTGGGAGTTCAGAAAACGGGTGATTCGGTCAGGCGGTCTTCCAAAGAAACCGCAGAATTTCTGCGGCGGCTGCCTGTGGATTGACACGGAAGAAGTAGGGAGTGGCGCCCTCCAGAAGCGAAAATTCGCAGATGATTTGCGGCAGCTTTGCCGCCGCTCTCACGGTCTCGTTTTCCATCTTCTCATATGCGAACATGCAGGCCGGGCAGCTGACGTGCCTGAGGACTGCTTCAAAGTCCACGTCCTCGCACAGCGCCCAGTGGAGCGCCTCGCCGAATGGGCCCGCCCTGTGCAGGCACACGGCCCGGTCATCCGTCTCCTGGGCCGGCTCCCCGTATTTCGACGCCCTGGCCCATATCTCGGACAGATGGGAGCCGTCCGCGGCGACCTTTATCTCAGAAAATACTGGGGCATGCCTCATGTTCCTGTAAAAATCCGGGTCCGGGTTATAACAGGGGTGGAAGAGCAGCAGGCTTTTGACCCTGTCCGGCTGGGCGGCGGCAATGTGTGCCGAGATGTTGGCGCCCACCAGATTTCCGACAAAAGAGGCCTGCCGTATGCCCAGACTGTCCATGAATTCCACCACTGAGGCGGCGTGCTGCTCAAACGACAGGTAGCGCGACGGCCGGTCGGATGACCCGAACCCGAAAAAATCCGGGGCATAGACGGCAAATTTGTCGGAGAGCAGATTCCCCAGCGCCTCGTATTCATCTGAGGAACTGCCGGACATGTGGAGCAGTATGACAGCTTCACCGGAACCGGCGGACCGGTAGTGCATCTGTCCGGTGGACAGATTGGCATAGTTTCTTATCATGGCGTAACCTCCCGTTTTTGAAGTCCGGCTTTAATAGAAATATATCAATTCGGGATGAAAGTCTCATCATAGAAAGCTATCAAAAGCCGCGCGCTTTTTTATAGTTTTCACAGAACCGGGAGGCAGCGCAGGCGCTAGTCCGTCATGTACAGCAGCCAGGCGCAGTAGAGGACGATCTTACCCTGCAAATTGAAATAGTTGTATCCGGTCAGGCTCTCAATTTTCTGCAGCCTGTATCTGAGCGTGCTGGAATGTATGTGCAGATTGACCGCGGCCTGCTCTATCTTGTCAACTGCCAGACACTCGGAGAGCGTGCCCCAGAGGTTGGACTTGTATTTTGTGTCAAACATTATTATGGGCGTTATGACGGCCTCCCGCAGCAGAAGATGCTGGTTGGACGATATGAGCGCCGACACTATGGAGACCGCGTCGAAATCCACCACCAGCTCCACGGGCTCGGAGCTCAGCTTGCCGTTTATCTTTGCCGTCTGGAGCAGGTGGCGGTATATGATGGAGATACGCGAGAGGCTGTGCTGGACGGGGGAGAATTTGACCCTGTAGCTGTCCAGATGCAGCCCGTCGGTATACAGCGAGACCAGGGCGTTGGAGAAGGCCCTGTCCGAACTGAACCTGGAGTCGGCCGGTATGGGGACAACAAAGACGAGATAGGGGTTTATATTGAAGCAGATGCTGTTTTGAAACAGCAGCGATACCTGCTGGGTGACGGCCGCCTCCACCTTCAGCCTGTGATAATATGAGCCCGCGGCCGTAAACTCGCCGCAGGTGAAGAGGATAACCCTGTAATCGGCCCTTGAGGGGAAGCCGAGCATCTCGAACTTCATCCGAGCGGAATCCTCATCGGGGTAGGAACAGAGCAGGTACTCCCTGGCCTGGTCGAGCCTGGCGTCCTCGCGGCCCTTCTCCTGGAGAATGGACTCCATTATCTGCAGGGACAGGAGACTGTTGAGATGTTTGACGCGCTTTATCTGGTATGGCCCGAGGTCATCAGGGTACTCAAATACCATTATTGCCTCCAGAGAATCATATACGTGGCAGGGAAAGACATACAAATCCCCGTCTTTGATATAGCTCTCCGTCAGCCGGAGGTCGGAGAATATCTTTTTTGAGGACAGGAGGTCCCTGGCGGTGTTTATTAGGTATTGCCTCTCCGGC
This sequence comes from uncultured Oscillospiraceae bacterium, assembly GCA_944385755.1. GTDB lineage: Bacteria > Bacillota > Clostridia > Oscillospirales > Oscillospiraceae > Scatomorpha. The sequence continues at coordinate 5,784 of CALWYN010000084.1, read as the reverse complement.
TGGGGATTGGGGAAATACTTGACGACCACATCCAGACCCGTGGTCATGCAGACGAAATTTACCGTCATGCTCTCCTGGGCCGCCCTGTAGTACATCGCCTCGATATCGCCGCGGAGAATGCCGTCGAAGAACTCTCCGTCGTCATCGTGCCGGCGGATAATATCCTCCACTACGGAAATGATTTTTCTGAATGGCAGGTCCTTGTTGTTTACCTGGAACAGGGGAAAACTGGACTCGTTGCAGTAATCCAGGACGCATTGGGGAATGTCGTGGATGTAGAGATCGGTCTTTATCCCCAGGGCCGCCGCTCCCATATTCATGAGACTCTTGACCGCCTCCAGCAGAAGCTGGGGGTGGTCTTTGTATAAGTAGAGGGATGACAGGACGAATACGCCGTCCTCAAGCCGGTAAGACGGGGTGGGGACAAGCGGCGTGTCTATAACGGATATATAGGATATCTCCCTGTTCAAACCGCCAAAGCCAGCCGTCAGAATCATCTCGTTCTGGAAGAGCTCGTGAGTGGACAAATCGCGTATCATTATACCCATACTGAATCGCTCCCTGTCGAAAAGTAATTATTTTCTTGAGATTATGCAACGAAACTGAATTATTTTCAATTAATGATAACATATCGCTCCCCGCTAAACAATGGAGGCGGATGTAAGAATGGAGGGCGTATTTTCGTAGATTTCTTGAAAAACACGCGGATATTTTCAAAACAATGAAGATATGAGCAAAAACGGCCTTGTAGTAGACTTAGAGCATACCATAAGGCGCGGGGGAATAAGCAATGGACCTTTCATATCAGGTGTTAATCATCTTTGCCGTCGTTGTAATTGTGCTGGTGAAAGAATGGCTGCCCATTGGGGTGGTGGGAATCGGCCTGCCGTTCATTCTGGTGCTGCTGGGCATCAGCACGGTGTCCGACGCCATGAGCTTTTTTATAAGCGAGGTCGTCGTCCTGATTCCCTGCGTGTACATAATGGGCGATTCACTGTACAAGGTGGGCGTGGCGGACAAGATAGGCGACCTGATACTGCGCCTGGCCAACCGCCTCAGCAGGAAGCACCCCAAGCGGTCGGAGATGTTTGTGATGGCAATCATACTGCTGGGTTCGGGCGTGGCCAGCCTGCTGCTGCCCCGGTATGGCGTTACGGGTGCATTCATGGCGGTGGTTGTGGCCGTGGCCCGCTCCACCCGGATAAGCCGCACCAAGCTGCTGCTGGTGCTCGCGATGGCGGCAAATATATGGGGCAACAACACCCTGGTCTCGACTCCGCCCAACATGCTGGCCAACGGCGTGCTGGAGGCGGCCGGGGCTCAGATGTTCGGATTCTTTGAGTTCGCGCTCATAGGGGTGCCGATTGGCGTCGCGGGCAGCGTTACGCTCCTGCTGCTCCATAAAAAAATCCTGGCCACCAACATAGACGAGAACGAGATGGCGAAGATCGAGGCGGCCGAGGCGCAAGAGACGGGAGAGGCCGTGAGCGCGCCCAGATGGCAGGTGATAGTCACCTGCGTAGACTTTCTGGCCTTCTTTGTGCTCATAATGCTGGAGGACGTGATAAATATACCCGGCCATGTGAGCGGCATGTTCTGCGTGGCGATACTCCTGGGCATGAGGATAGTTACCGAGAAGCACGCCTGCTCCATAGTCGGCTGGGACGTAGCGGCCTTCTGCGCGGGCATACAGGCGCTGGGGAACGCGGTGGAGACCTCCGGCGCCGGGGACATGATAGCCGGCGCGGCTATGACGATACTGGGCGACTCGCCGAGCCCGTTCCTGATAACCGGCGTCATATTCGTCCTTGCAGCCGCCATGACGCAGTTTATGAGCAACACGGGGGCCGCCGGGCTGCTCTTCCCGATAGGGCTCGCCCTGGCTGCCAGGCTGAATGCGGATCCCAGAGCGGTGATTATGGCGGTTACCATGGGCTGCGGCGCGTCATTTGTGACCCCGATGGCCACGACCTCCAACACGATGGTCGTGGGCCTGGGGGACATTCAGTTCAAAGATTTTGTGAAGGCGGGCATGCCGCTGATGGTTGTGACAACGGTCGTCTGCACAATCGGCATACCTCTGATATGGCCATTCTTCTGACTTAAAAATAATGAAATGCGAGGCAAGAAAAATGAGCAACACAAGGAAAACAGGCATATTGTCCGTCGGCGCCTACGTCCCCTACTACTACCTTGAGAGGCAGCTGATGGGGAGCGTCTGGGGGGACAGGGGGCTGAAAGGCTGCCGCAGCATGGCAAATTCCGACGAGGACAGCCTGACAATGTCCGTGGAGGCCGGGCGCGACTGTCTCAAAAAGATTCCGCGTGGGCGGGTGACTCACCACTACAATGCTACGACCACGTCCCCCTATGCGGAAAAATCCGGCGCGGCGCTCATATCCGCGGCGTGCTGCCTGAATGAGAACGTACTGAGCGTGGACTTCAATTCCTCGCTCAGGGCGGGCATGTCCGCCCTGAAGCTGGCCCTGGACACGGCCGCCTCCGACGGGGAGGCCGTGGTTCTGGTCACGGCGGCGGACACCAGAAATGCCCCGCCCAAATCGAATGAGGAGCAGCTGTTTGGCGACGCGGCTGCGGCTTTCGCCGTGGGCAGCGGGGACGTCATAGCGGAACTGCGCGCTTTCGCGTCCGTGGACAATGAGATACACGACTACTGGCGCAACAGCGGGGACAAGGTTATAAACACTACGGAACAGAGGTTCTCAACTGACGAGGGCTACATGCAGTCCGTGCCGGCCGCCGTCAGGGAGGCCATGAAACTCGCGGGTGTGTCGGCCGAGGAGGTGAGCAGGTTCGTCGTGAATACGCCGGGCCTGCGGGAGTACAAAAAAGCGGCCGCGAAATGCGGCTTCAAACCGGAGCAGATATGCGATCCGCTGATGGACAACGTGGGAAACTGCGGGACCGCGCATACGCTGCTCGTGCTGGCCTATGCGCTCGAGAAGGCGGCGCCGGGGGACATCATAGTGGCGGCGGGGTACGGAACTGGCGCGAACGCCGCGGTTTTTGAGGTCACGCCGGAGATTGAGAGCAGGCGGGAGAAATATGTGAGCAAGTTTTTTGAGCGCCGGAGGGCGTTCGGGGAGTATACCCGCTTCCTCTCGTTCAGGGGACAGCTGGAGCCCAAACAGGGCGAGCCGTTCAAGATACCTGCCGCACCGGCGATAAGCTGGAGGGAGAGAAACACATATCTCAAGCTCTACGCCGGCAGGTGCACAAAATGCGGCACCAGGGTGTTCCCGGCGAGCCGCGTCTGCTATAACTGCCACAGCGTGGATTCCGAGATAGAGGAGAGCCAGACCGAGGCGAAGAGCAAACTCTTCTCCTTCTCGATAGATAGGCTGGCCGGAAGAAGCGACGACCCGATTGTGGTACAGGCAATCGCCGACGATGACCAGGGTGTCAGGTTCTACCTGAACATGACGGATGTCGAGGAGTCCGAGGTGAAAATCGGAATGGATCTGGAATTCACCTTCAGGAAGATACACAACCTGGGCGGATACCCCAACTACTACTGGAAGTTCAGACCCGTGCGCGTCTCTGAGTAAGGAGGGAACTGTTATGCGTGACATGAAGGACGTTGTGGCGATTGTGGGAATGGGCTGCTCCAAATTTGGCGAACGCTGGGACTGCGGCCTGCAGGACCTGATAGTCGAGGCGGCCACCGAGGCCTATGCGGACGCCGGAGTGGGACCGGAGGACATACAGTGCTGCTATTTTTCAAACGGCACATTGACGGCCCAGGCGGCGAGCCAGTGCGCGGACGCGCTTATGCTCAGGAATATACCCATATTGAGGAATGAGAACTACTGCTGTTCAGGGCACGTGGCCCTGTTCAACGCCTGGCTCGCCGTCGCGAGCGGGGCCTTTGACGTGGTCATGGTCGTGGGGGCCGAGAAGCTGAAAGACACGGGCTTTCCGGGGCTGGGCACCGGGCGAGGCATAACGCCCGTCAGGGAGGCGAGGCGCACGGCTCCCGGCTCGTTCTCGCAGATTGCCTGCCGCTATTTCGAGGAGTATGGGCTCAGCTATGAGGAAGGGCGCAGAATGCTGGCGAAAATCGCCGTGAAAAACCACGGAAACGGCGTCCTGACGCCCAGGGCGCATTTCCACAAGAGCATAACCGTCGAGGATGTCATGAAGGCCCCGATAATCGCAACCCCGTTCAGCCTGTATGACTGCTGCGGCAACAGCGACGGGGCGGCCTGCGCCATCCTGGTCAGCGCCGAACGGGCCAGGAAGTACAGGGACGACCCGGTGTACATAAAGGGCTTCGGGATAGCTATGGACGCCATGCTTCCACACTACAGGCCCGGCTTCAACTGGCTGGATTTCGACTCGCTGAAAACCTCGTCGAGGAAGGCCTATGAGATGGCCGGGATAAAAAATCCGCGCGAGGAACTGGATATGGCGGAGGTGCACGACTGCTTTACTGCGACGGAGATGATAATCTATGAGAACTTCGGCTTCACCGGCCGCGGCGGGGCCATCAGGGACATAGAGGAGGGCTTCTTCGAGAGGGACGGCGGCCTGCCCGTGAATGTGGACGGCGGGCTGAAGTGTTTCGGACACCCGGTGGGCGCCAGCGGCATAAGGATGACCTACGAGTGCTACAAGCAGCTGCAGCACAGAGTGGACAATCCCGAGCGGCAGCTGAAAAAGTGCGACCTCGCTCTCTCGCACACCTTCGGCGGCGGGCCGCAGATCAGTTCGGTTTTGATAACCGGGAACTATCTGGGCTGATTTGCCCGGTTGAAAAGGAGATTGGGATATGAATTACAAGGAAGGTTCCGCGCTGTCGGATATCAGGGTGCTGGATCTGGGCTGCGTGCTGTCGGCGCCCATGGGGGCGTCTATCCTGGCGGACATGGGCGCGGAGGTCATAAAAATCGAAAGGCCCAAAACCGGCGACTCCTCACGCTACAACAACCCTATAATTGATGGGGTCAGCACCTACTACATAAACTTTAACCGCAGCAAGAAGGGCATCACGCTCGACATGAAGTCGGAAAAGGGAAAGGAGGTCCTGAGACGGCTGATAGAGACAGCGGATGTGCTCATTGAGAACTTCAGGCCGGGGGTTATGGACAAGCTGGGCTTTTCCTACGAGGAGGTCTCGAAGATAAATCCCCGCATCATATACGCCTCCATCTCCGGATTCGGCCAGGAGGGGCCATATGCCCACCGGGCGGGCTATGATCCTGTGGCACAGGCGATGAGCGGCCTCATGAGCGTCACCGGGGACCCGGGCGGGAAGCATTTCCGCTGCGGGGCCTCAATCGCCGACGTGATGGCTGGACAGAACATGGTGTTGGCCATACTGGCGGCCCTGCATTACCGTTCGCTGACTGGCCGGGGGCAGAGGATAGACGTGGCGCTGACCGACGTCTGCATAATCGGGATGAGCAGCGTGAATCTCACCTATCTGACCAAGGGGGAGATCCCCCAGCCGCAGGGCAACGGCTATACCGCGAGCGCCCCGGGAGACAGTTACAGAACCAAGGATGGACATGTCGTGCTGCTGGCAGGCACACAGGCTCAGTGGGTGAAGCTCTGCGAGGTACTGGGACATCCGGAATGGACGGAGCGGGAGGAGTTTTTGACCAATGAAGAACGCGTACAGAACAAGGCGATACTGAACGAGCTCGTGGACAGCGTGATAATAGAGTACACGACCGATGAGATAGTAAACCTGCTGCTGGCTGCGGGGTTGCCCGCGGGGCCGATACTGAACGTGGAGCAGGTCGTGAATAACCCGCATTT
>CALWYN010000083.1 GCA_944385755.1 uncultured Oscillospiraceae bacterium | reverse complement strand
GGCTGTTTGCCAGGTTCCCGAAGGTTGCAAGCGGGTCGGTGGTACTGAAGGATGTCCTGACGGTATATTCCAACATTATTACGCTTGCCGCGATTTTTGGCGGGGCAAATTCGCTGTGTGTGCAGGTGCTTGGCTGGCCGATGCTGACGGGCTCGATCATTGTGGCTGTGATCAGTATACTCCTCTGCCTTTTCGGCGCTGAGATCATCCGGAAGTCGTCAGGCATTATGACGGTTATCATGCTCTCGCTGATAATCGTCACATGTATACTCTGTCTAACCGCCGACAGCAGCGAGTGGTCCAGCGTGATAGCTTCCAGATGGAAACCGGAGGGCTTTACCGTGGGAGGGATGATAACATACTTCCTGCTGTATACGAACACTCAGCTCAGTTTCGTCAATACATGCTGCACTGTGAGCCAGCCCCTCACCCGCAGAAAGGATATTGTTCGGACCGCAGTAATCGGGTTCATCCTGAACGCCCTGATGCTGGGATTCCTGAGCAACGCCCTGCTCGCCTTCTGCCCCGGAATAGTGGGCGACGACATCCCGGTGCTCACAATACTCCAGAACAACTTCTCGGGCTGGGTTGTTGTCATATATAGCATCATCTATTTCCTGGCACTCATATCTACAACCTGCACCGTCCTGTACACATCCGCCTTTAGATTTGGGGGGATGCTGACTAAAAAAGGACTGTTCAAATCAGAAAACGTCGCCGTGGCGAGTTTTGCCTCAGTACTCACAATTGCCGGCATACTGGTTGCCACCATCGGTATCGTTGCCGTGTTCTCCAAGCTGTATCCGGTTGTCGGCTATGCCAACTATGCCCTGCTCACGGCTCCGCTCGTGATAATATGCCCAATCCTTATCAGAAAGGGGAGGAAGAAGGAGCTAAAGGGAGAGAAAGTAGAGTGATTTGCTGAGACTGTTTCACGTCTCCGGACCCAGCCGGAGACGTGAAACAGGGAGAATATGAAAGGAAATCCCCAATGTTTCTAATTAATATTGATTTTCAAAAGTGTAAAGCCTGCGGTTACTGTATTCAGGTCTGCCCCAATAAGGTCCTGGCGGCCGGATCGGAACTGAATGAAAAGGGATATGCTGTGACAATTCCGGAGAGACTTGACAAGTGTGTTGGCTGCTCAATGTGCGCGACTGTCTGCCCAGAGGCCGCCATTGAAATACTGAAGAGTAAAACGACACCGCAAGAAAGGAATGCGCGCTGATATGGACTTTGAATTTTTGGAAGGCTGTGAGGCCATTGCGGAGGCGGCCGTTCGCGCCGGGTGTCGTTTTTTCGCGGGATATCCCATAACGCCTCAGACGGAAGTGCCGGAATATATGTCCCGCCGTATGCCGGAGGTAGGGGGGATATTCCTTCAGGGTGAAAGCGAAATAGCGGCGATCAATATGGTCTATGGTGCCGGAGCGTCAGGGGTTTATGCAATGACTTCATCCTCGAGCATCGGCATTGCCCTGAAGACCGAGGGCATATCCTACTTGGCCGCCGCAAGGATTCCGGCGGTAATTCTAAATTTCCAGCGCGGGGGGCCCGGCATAGGAAATATAACCGCATCTCAATCCGACTATTGGCAGTGCGTCAAGGGGCCGGGCAGCGGAGGACACAGGTGCATGGTGTTTTCTCCGTCTACCATTCAGGAGTGCGTAGATATCATGGGAATGGCCTTCGAGAAGGCCTTCCGGGACAGAAACCCCGTGTTCGTACTGCTCGACGGCAGCATAGGGAACATAAAGGAGCCGGTCAAGCTTCCGGATATGAAGCCCGTGCCTGATAAAGACGCTTTTGACTGGTGTCTGTCGGGCTGTGAGGGCCGGGCACCCAGACAGCTTTTGCCGATACTGCCTGAGGATCCGTCCAAATTTGCTGAGCACGCCACCGAAATGTATGCGAGATGGCAGAAAGAGGACGTGCTTGTCGCTGAGGACTTGCCGGATGATGCGGAAGTCATAGTAACCGCCTACGGGACGGCCGGACGTATTGCCGGAGCCTGCGTAAAGCGCCTGCGAAAAGAGGGGCTGAAGATTGGGATGATACGTCCGCTCACTGTAAGCCCGTTCCCGATAGCCTCTTTCAGAAAGCTTGATGCGGGCTCGACCAGGCTTATCATCGACGTTGAAATGGCAAAACCCGCGCAGATGGTGGAAGATGTCCGCCTGGCGGTAAACGGAAGGATACGGGTTGAGGCCCTGGAAATCCCGGGGGGTATCATACCCACGGATGAGGACGTCTACGAGGGCATTACCGGCATTATCAAAGGAGTGAACGAAAATGGAGCTTGAGTATGTATATAAGAGGCCGTCCGCCATCTCGTCTGAGGCGGATGGATACTGCCCGGGCTGCCTTCACTCAACGGCCAACAGGATAATTGCCGAAGTGCTCGACGAGATGGACGCAGTGGGCAGGACTATAGCCGTTTTCCCGGTGGGATGTGCTGTCCTCAGCGCGGGATATTTCTTGACTGACATGACAATAGCGGCGCATGGGCGGGCTCCGGCGGTCGCATGCGCGATAAAACGCTGCCGGCCCGACAGACTGGTGTTTACATATCAGGGGGACGGTGACCTGGCGGCAATCGGCATGTGCGAGACGATACATACGGCAAATCGCGGAGAAAATATAACGGTTATTTTTATAAACAACTCTATATTCGGAATGACTGGCGGGCAAATGGCCCCTACGACTTTGATCGGACAGGCCTCGACGACAGGAGGACCGTCCCGAAATCCGGATGAAGTGGGCTATCCATTTAAAATGTGTGAACTGATAAACCAGCTGGAGGCTCCGAAGTATATTGCGCGGTTTGCTCTGGATTCGGTTCCCCATATACGCGAGGCAAAGAAGGGCATAAAGAGGGCCTTTTCCATCCAGATGAACGGTGGGGGATATTCATTTGTGGAGCTTATCAGCAACTGTTCCACCAACTGGAAGACCACGCCGCTCAAGTCCCTGAAATTTATGCGGGAAAAGATGATACCCTATTATCCCCTTGGGGAGTTCCGCAAACCGGAGGAGGAGGAGTGAAATGGAACACAAAATCCTTATTGCCGGGTTTGGGGGGCAGGGTGTTCTGCTCATGGGGCAGCTTCTGTGTTACGGGGCATTTGCAGAGCGAAAAAAGGTTCTCATGCTGCCCAGCTATGGCGGACAGCAGCGTGGCGGCACTTCAAACTGCACAGTTATCATAAGCGACGAGGACATAGGATCGCCCAGCGTGAGGCACTATGACACAATCGTGGCGATGAACGAGCCGTCGTATAAGCTGTTCCGAAAATCGCTCAAAAGCGGAGGACACATACTGGTTAACAGCTCGCTTGTCAAAGTTACGCGGGCAATGGATGAGAATGCGGTCAGCGTGCCCATATCTGAACTGAGCCGTGAAGCCGGCTCTGAAAAGACGGCCAATATAGTGATGCTGGGGGCGCTGGCGGCCGAGTGCGGCATGGTCGGGAAGGCCTTTGTACAGGAGGCGGTGAAACAACTCCTCGGCAGAAAAAAGCCGGATATGCTCGGATGCAATCTGGACGCCCTCGACGCCGGGTATTCCGTCATCGAAAAAACACATGGAAAGGAATGAGCTTATGGAACGCAAAGCACTGAACAGCGATAAAGAGAGAGTTGGCGTACACAAGTGGATGCAGAGGAGCCTGATGCGAACGGCGGGCATGACAGAGGAAGAGATGCACCGGCCACTGATAGGTATAGTTGGTTCCTGGACCGACCTGTTCCCGGGACACATGCATTTGGACAAACTCGCCAGGGCCGCGGCGGACGGCGTCTATATGGGAGGCGGCGTGCCGGTAACCTTCTCGACCATAGCCATATGCGATGGAATTGCCATGAACAATGAGGGAATGAAATATTCCCTCCCTAGCAGGCAGCTGATATCCGACTGTGTGGAGTCCATGGCAAAGGCGCACAACCTTGACGGCATTGTCCTGGTCCCGGCCTGCGACAAGATCATACCCGGCATGATAATCGGGGCGCTGAGGGTGAACATCCCGGCGGTAGTCATCACCGGCGGCCCGTCCCTGACCGGCTTTTACAAGGGCAAACGATTTGCGACAAACTGCCTGGCAAACAAAGCCTTCGAGATAACGAACGGCCAGGGGACGGAAGAAGAGCTGTTTGAGCTGGAGGAATATGGCGTCGGAGGGGCGACCTGCGGCAGCTGCAATTCCATGGCGACGGCAAATTCCATGGGATGTATGTCCGAGGCCCTGGGCATAGGTGTCCCCGGGAACGGGACAGTGCCCGCACCGTATGCGGAGCGCCTGCGCATGGCAAAGTGGGCGGGCAAACAGGTCTGCCGCCTTGTGAGCGAAAACATATGCCCGCGGGATATCGTGACGCGGGAGAGCATAATCAACGCCATAACAATAGACATGATGCTCGGGTGCTCTACCAACACTGCCCTGCATCTGCCGGCGATTGCCGATGCGGCCGGAGTGAGTATATCTCTGGATGACTTCGACGCCGTCAGCAGGAGGGCGCCGCAGGTGGTCAAACTCGCGCCGGCTTCCGAGACGATGGTCGAGGATTTCTACCGCGCCGGGGGTGTTGGGGCGCTGATAAAGGTTGCCATAGACGCCGGCCTGTTTGACGGCACACAGAGGAGCGTCACGTGCAGGACAATGGCCGACACGGTGGCGAAGTGCGAGGTGTATGACAGGGATGTGATAAGGCCGGTGGACGATCCATACTCCAAAGAGGGCGGCCTGTTTATCCTCAAAGGTAATCTCGCGCCACTGGGCGCCGTCATAAAGGTGGGCGGCGTCGCCCCGGAGATGCTTGTACACCGCGGAAGGGCGAAGGTGTTCAATTCCGAGGGTGAGGGGTTCCAGGCGCTGGTCAACAAGCAGATAGAGCACGGTGACGTGATGGTGATACGTTATGAGGGCCCCAAAGGCGGACCGGGAATGCAGGAGATGCTCTCGCTGACACAGGCCCTTGCGTCCTTCGGATATGATAAGGATGTCGCCCTTATCACAGACGGCAGATTTTCGGGAGCCTCTGTGGGCGGCGTCATAGGGCATGTCTCACCGGAGGCGGCCCTGGGAGGAATAATCGGGCTGGTAGAGGACGGAGACTACATCAAGTACGACGTATTTGCAAGGACCATTGAGCTTGAAGTAGACGAGGAGACGCTGGCAAAACGCCGCGAAAACTGGATTCCTCCCGAACCCAAGGTGAAAAGCGGCTGGCTGGCCCGCTTCGCCCAACTGGCG
>CALWYN010000082.1 GCA_944385755.1 uncultured Oscillospiraceae bacterium | reverse complement strand
TACACGCACACGCTGGGCTATGGCACCTCGAACATCGAGCTCGAGGTCATGACGGGCATAAACAGCCGCTTCTTCCCCAGCGACGAGATGATATATGAGTGGGACGCGGAGAGGCTGATGCGCGTGAAGAGCGTGCCGCAGCTCTTCGCGGACGCCGGATATTATACGGGATATCTGCACACCTTCAATGACGACATCTATCAGCGCAGGCCGCTGTACACCCGGCTGGGATTCGACGAGATGTTCTTCTCGGGCGATTTCGCCCAGATTGACGGGGAGGCAGCGGCGGCGAGCGACTACTGGGCCTACATGTGGTACAAATTATCCGGCGAGTTCTATTCTGACGACTACATGGCGGACCTGATAATCGACCTCTATGAGCGCGAGACCGAAAACGCCCCCGTGTTCATCTGGGGCATAACCATGGAGAACCACACGCCGTATACGGCGGACAAATACGATGAGTACCACTGGGCCTATGAGAGCCCCCTGGATGAGGACGCCGAGGGGGTGCTGAACGCGGTGGTCGAGGGCGCCGCGAACGCCTCGGCCTCCCTGGGCAAACTGATAGAGTATTTTTCAGCGTGCGAAGAGCCCACGGTTATCATCTTTTTCGGAGACCACAGGCCGGGTCTGCCCCTGGGCAGCGGGTCGAGCACCGTATACAGTGAGCTCGGCATGTGCCCGGTGAGCGCGGCCGACTGGACTCCCGGGGACTGCCAGCTGATGTACGCCACGGACTATGTGATATGGTCCAACGACGAGAGCTACCTGCCGGCCGCGGCGGGGACGGAGCTGGACACCTCGTCCACCACGCTGGGACTCATGGCGCTGAACGCCGCGTCCATCGGGCTGGACTCCTGGTGGCGCCTCAACGGCGCTCTCAGTGAGACCTATACCGCCTGGCACTGGCAGTATTTCGTGTCCCTGGACGGAGAGGTGGCCGCGGTGCCGGACTGGCTGCTCGACGAGAGGGGCCTTCGCCTCATCGAGGTGGAGAGAGAGCTGGTGAGTGCGGAGTTTTTCAACGGGGAGGGGCCGGATTTCTCCGACGTACTTCCGGGTAAAAATACGGACGATAGACAATATGGTCAAATCATAGAGGAGAACAGGGTGATAGAATGAAGGACGGTTTTCTTAAAGTCGCGGCCGCGGCCCCGGAGATAAGGGTGGCGGACCCGGCGTACAACGCGGAAAGGGTAATAGAGAAGATAAGGGAGGCGGAGGACCTCGGAGTAAAGGCGCTCGTCTTCCCCGAGCTGTGCCTGACGGGCTGCACCTGCGGGCACCTCTTCTACCAGCGCACGCTGACGGACGCGGCCCTGGACGCGCTCAGGCGCGTGGCGGAGGCCACCGTGGGCGGCGACATGCTTGTTATTGTCGGGCTGCCCCTCGCCTGCGACGGAAAGCTCTACAGCGCCGCCGCCGCCGTGTGCGGCGGGGAGGTGCTGGGCTTTACGACCCGCAGAAACGTGCGCGGCACGGTTTTTTCCGCGCAGCCTGAGGGTGAGCTCGAGGTTGTGGACCTCGGAGGCGAGGACAGTTGCCGTGTAGGTGCCGCAATATACGGCGCGCCGGACGTGATAAGGGGGCTATATGCCGCGGTGTGCTTTGCCGCCGACCGCGCAGAGCCAATCCCGCCCATGGCCGGACTCTGCGCCCAGGGGGCGACGATCATTTTCGAGCTCTCCGACGAGCCCATGAGCGTGCAGTCGAGGCGCGAAACCCTCTCCGCCCTCGAGGTGGATACGAGGCGCCTGCACTGCGGCACCGTGAGCGCCGCCCCCGGAAAGGGCGAGAGCACGACGGACAAGACCTATTACGGCCTCTGCGCCGTGGCCGACGACGGCGAAATCCTCGCCGTGAGCGAGAGCGGCTCCGGCATGGCGGTTAGCGAAATTGACATCTTCAACCTCTGCGACGCGCGCATGCGCTCTCAGACCTACGCCGGGGTGAACAGCTACTGCGCAGACCACTGCGAGTGGAATTTGAAAAAGGCCGACACCGCGCTCACCCGGCGCATAAAGCGCGAGCCCTTCGTCCCGGACAGCGGGATGGCCGAATTCGCAGAACGCTGCCTGACCATCCAGGCGGAGGGGCTCATCAAGCGCATGGAGTACACGAACTGCTGGCGTCCCGTCATAGGCGTGAGCGGCGGAGTGGACTCCACACTGGTCATGCTGGCCTGCGCCAGGGCCATGGACATCTGCGGCCTGCCCAGGGGGAACATCGTGGCCGTCACGATGCCCTGTTTCGGGACGACGGACCGCACGAAGAACAACGCCATCACGATAGCAGAGCGGCTCGGCGCCGAGCTGCGCGTCATACCCATCGGGGAGAGCGTCAAAAAGCACTTTGAGACCATCGGGCACGACCTGGATGACCACAGCGTCGTATTTGAGAACGCGCAGGCGCGCGAGCGCACAATGGTGCTGCTCGACATCGCCAATAAGGTCGGGGGGCTCGACGTCGGCGCCAAGGATGTGGGCGAGCAGGCCGACGGCTGGTGGACCTATAACGGCGACCAGATCTCCAACTACGACATCAACGCCGGCATGACCAAGACCATGGTCCGCGCGGTGGTGAAATATATCTCCGAGACGACGGACGACGCCGTGCTCGCCGCCGCGCTGCACGACATCTGGGACACGCCGGTGACTCCGGAGCTCCTGCCCATAGGCGAGCAGGGCGAGTTGCTGCAGAAGAGCGAGGACAGCGTAGGGCCGTATATCCTGCAGGACTTTTTCCTCTGGCACATGGTGATGCGCGGGGGCAGCCCGGAAAAGGTGCTGCGCCTGGCGGAGAGGGCCTTCGAGGGCGAATTTGACCGCGAGACCCTTATCTTCTGGCTGCGCAGCTACTGCCGGCGCTTCTTCGCGCAGCAGTTCAAGCGCAGCGCGTCGGCGGACGGCCCGGCCGTGATGGGCTTCACCCTGAGCCCGCGCGACGGCCACAAGATGCCCTCCGACGCCTGCAGCGCCCTCTGGCTGGGACAGGTGGAAGAGCTCTGAGAAATATGGGCGAATATGCAAAAAGGACAGCGCAGGCTGTCCTTTTTTGCATGTCTGCGCCCCGTATTGGGGCCGCTCCCGGCCTGCCGCCGGGGAATATAAAGCGCCGGGGCAAAGCGGACTTTGCCCCGGCGTGGTCGGAGTGGCGAGACTTGAACTCGCGGCCTCATGGTCCCGAACCATGCGCGCTACCATCTGCGCTACACCCCGTTGACAGCTTTCTTATTATATTTGTTTTATGGGCTCTTGTCAAGAAATACTTTAAAAACATGTATAAGCCGCCGCAAGGGAAAATATAATTCCTACATGAGAACGGGAAAGCAGTACAATCCATTGCTTATAAAGCTCTGCCTGGCGGCGGCCCTGTTTGTCGTGCTCACTCTGCTCAAAATACTTCTGCCTGAACAGACGGCCGGGCTTCGCGCCGGGCTGAGGGAGGTCATTGGCCGGGACACGGACTATCTGGGGGCGCTTTCGCAGCTCGGGGAGAGCCTGGCCGGGGGAGAGGAGGCCGTTGAGGCCCTGTCGCAGCTCACCATGGAGGGGGAGGGCGGGGCGTCGGCCAGGGCGCTGGCGCCGGCTCCGGAGGAGAATTCCCCAGAGCTCTCAGGCAACCTGCAGCTGCCCAAGCTCTCGGGCGGTGGCGGCGGGGCGGCCGCCGGGGCGGACGGGCCTGAAGAGGGGGAGCCGGCGGCAGAGGAGCCGGAGACGCCCGAGGTGGTGGCGGCCTTCCTGGAGAGCCAGGCCGAGTTTTCCGACTATGCGGTGCCGGCCAGTGTGACCTACGAGATGCCAGCCCTGCCTTTTGAATACACGAGCCCGGTGGCGGGAGAGACCTCCTCCGGCTTCGGCTACAGGCTGCACCCGCTGGAGGGGGAGGTGAAGTTCCACTACGGGACGGACTTCGCGGTCTGGACCGGGACGGAGATACTGGCCTTTGCGGACGGCACCGTGGGGATGGCGGGCTGGGACGCCGGGTTTGGGAACTATCTCATAATCAACCACGAGGGCGGCTGGCGGACGCTGTACGCGCACTGCAGCGAGCTGCTGGTCTCAGCCGGGGAGAGCGTCACAAAGGGCCAGCGCATCGCCCTCGCCGGGGGGACGGGACAGGTGACGGGCCCGCACCTGCATCTGGAGCTCACCTGCGACGGCATATACTACAATCCGGAGTTCTATCTGGCATGAAAATGTGGAAAAACGTGAAAATAAAAGTGAGCGCCGGGGCGGTGCTGCTGCTCGCGGCGCTCTATTTCGTCCTAGACTGGGACGGGCTGTCGGCGCTGCTGCTGGCGGCCGCGGCGCACGAGGCGGGGCACTTCGCCGCCCTTTACTTCACCGGCGGGAGGGTGAGCTCCGTCAGGGCGGACGTCTGCGGGGCTGTAATTGAGCGGAGCGGCAGCACCTCCACGCTCGAGGAGGTGATCTGCGCGGCGGCGGGACCTCTGGCCGGGGTGGCCTATGCCCTGCTGGCCGCCCGGCTGGGCACGGCCCTGGGGAGCCGGATGCTCACGGCTTCGGCCGGCATGAGCCTGGTGCTCTCGGCCTTCAATCTGCTGCCGGCGCCGCCGCTGGACGGCGGGAGAATTGCGGAGGCGCTGCTTGGGCGGAGGGCCGCGGGAGCCATCGCGCTCGCGGCGGCCGGACTTGTGCTGTCGGCCGGACTGGTGGCCGTCGCGAGGGGATATGGGGCCGCGCTGCTCTGCGCAGGGGCGTATCTCTGCCTGCAGCAGGCCTCCGGGGGATGAAATCCGTGGAAAACGCCCGGCCCCGCCGCCCCTGAAAGCGTCAGGGGCGGCGGGGCCGGCTTTTGGGCTCAGAGCAGCGGGGAGAAGAGCCGCAGCAGGCTCTGCCCCAGCTTCTGGGGCAGGGGTCGTTTGCTGTTCAGCTCCTGCGTTATCTCCACGCACTTCGTGAGCGTTTTCTGAAATACGTCATACATCTGCTCCACGGCCCGCGTGCGGTACATCCACACGGCGCACTCGTGGTGCAGGTAGAGGCTGCGGTAGTCCAGGTTGATCGTGCCGCAAATGCCGTATTTCCCGTCGCAGACCATGGTCTTGCTGTGGATAAAGCCCGGGGTGTATTCGTATATCTTTACCCCCGCGCGCAGCAAGGCCCCGTAATAGGAGCGGGTCACCGCATGGACATACCATTTGTCGGGGACGCCGGGGGTGATAAGCCGCACGTCCACACCGCACTTTGCGGCGGCGGCCAGGGCGCCGCTGAGCTCGTTGTCTATCACCAGATAGGGCGTGCAGATATATACGCTGTGCCTGGCGTGCGAAATCATGTTGATATACGCCGTCTCCCCGACCGCCTCCTCGTCCATGGGCGTGTCGGAGTACGGCTGGACGAAGCCCTGGGCCTCCAGGCCGTCAAACGAGCCTGGGGTGGGGAGGAAGCGGGCGGGATCGTCGTTATCTCCGCGCAGGTAGTGCCACATGGAGAGGAACATCAGCGCAAAGCTGTAGGCCGCGGGGCCGTGGACCATCAGCCCGCTGTCCAGCCAGTGACCGAAGCGCACCACCTGGTTTATGTACTCGTCGGCCAGGTTGATTCCGCCGGTGAAGGCCACCTCGCCGTCAATGACGCATATCTTGCGGTGGTCGCGGTTGTTTATCGTGCCGGTGAGCACCGGCTGGAGGCGGTGGAAGGTACAGCACTTGATGCCCAGCTGCTCCATCTGGCGGTAATAGTTGTTGGGTAGCGTTATTATGCAGCCCATGTCGTCGTAAATAAAGCGCACGTCCAGGCCCTCGAGCACCTTTCGTTTGAGTATCTCGAGTATGGAGTCCCACATGACGCCGGGCTCCACTATGTAGTACTCAAGGAAGATATAGCGTTTTGCCCCGCGGAGCTTTTCCAGCATGGCCTCGTACAGCTTCTCGCCGGGGGAGAAGTACTGCGTATCCGTGCCGGTAAATACGGGCGCAAGAGCCGAGTGCTCGAGGTAGTAGGACTGCATGCCGGCCTGCCCGTCCTCCCGCGCCACCTCGGAGCTGCTGCTCTGCATGCCGGATATGCTGTGCTTGTAGCGGTGGAGCAGCCCGGCGAATTTGGCGCGGCTCCGCTCGGAGAGGGGCTTCTTGGCGAAGAGGACATACAGTGGAATGCCGAAAACCGGAAGAAAGGCAATCGGCAGTATCCACGCAATTTTAAATGCCGAAATGATGTCCTGATTTATGATGTAGATTATCGCGGCGATGGACAACACCACAGAGAAGGCCTGAAAAAGGGCGTAATTGGTGTCAAAGTAGACAAGGGCCGCGAATATTACGCCTGCCTGGACCAGCATGAGCACTATGACGACAGTCAGACGCGAGAACAGGAATCTTAATAGCCTGGACATTGTTTCCTCCTTAGGGCCGGCCTCATATCCGTTCGAGGCGCTCCACAATTGTGCCGAAGACGCGGTAGAAGGTATCTAATTCCTCTTCAGAGAGGCCCGCCGCCACCCGCTCAAGCTTTTCGTCGACTATGCCGAGCATGGCCGCGGCGGCGCTGCGGCCCTCAGTGGTGAGGCGGAGCCGGCCGCGATAGCGCCGGCGAGCGCCGGGGTCCGGCGACGAGATCAGCCCAAGGCCGGTGAGCTCGGCGGCCACGCGCGAGACCTGTGCCCTGTCGACCCCGCAGCGCGAGGAGAGCTCTCCGGCGGTGAGCCCCTCGGGACTGTCGAGCAGCTCAAGCAGGCAGGAGACGTGCACACCCCGCAGGCCGAAGGCCCTGACGTTTTCCGCCTTGGCGCGCAGCAGCGCCTTGTCGGCGCGGGCGACAAGTCCGCTGAACTGGCGGAATTTATCTTCGTACATCTCTGCACCTCCCAAGCTATTCAAGAATACCTTATTCCCCAATAAAATGCAAGCTCATCTCGCCAGGAGCGCAAATTGCGTCCCATACGGCGAGCTGCCGCCGGGGGATCCGCGCCGGAGATAACCGCCGGATGAGATGTGGCGGGGACGCGGGGATTGGGCGGCGGTCCCCAGGGAGGGAGCGGCTTTTGCGTTTTGCCACTTGACAGGCGGCGGTATATGGGGTATCATTTGTTGACTGCTCAACAAATGAACCTGGAGGATGTGCCATGATAAGGATAATAAGCGATTCCACGGCGGACTTCACCGCGGCCGAGGCGAAAGAGCTGGGACTGAAGATAGTGCCCATGCGCACCCATTTCGGCTCGGAGGAGTTCGTGGACGGGGTGGACCTCACGCCGCTGCAGTTCTATGAGAAGCTCATAGAGAGCGACGTCCTGCCCACCACCAGCCAGCCCTCGCCGGCCGAATTTGAATCGGCGATGGCCGAGGCCCTGGAGGAGGCCGACGAGGTCGTTGTGATAACCATCTCCGCCGAGCTCTCCGGCACATACCAGAGTGCGATGATAGCGGCCGGGAGCTTTGACGGGCGCGTGCGGGTGGTGGACAGCCGCAGCGCGTCCATAGGCGAGCAGATACTGGTACGGCTTGCCCTGCGCCTGGCGGCGGAGGGGCTGACTGCGGCGGAACTTGAGGCGCGGCTGCTGAGCGAACGGGGGCATATACGCGTGCTCGCCCTGCTGGACACGCTGGAATATCTCAAGCGCGGCGGGCGCATCTCGGCCACCGTGGCCTTCGCCGGCGGGGTGCTGGCCATAAAACCGGTCATCACCATTAACGACGGCTCGGTGGCCATGGTGGGCAAGGCGAGAGGCTCGAAGAACGGCGGGAATCTCCTCAACCAACTGGTGGAGAGACACGGCGTGGACTTCTCCAAGCCGTACATGCTGGGCTATACAGGACTCTCCGACGCGTTGCTCATGAAGTATGCCGCGGACAGCGAGGCCCTCTGGCGCGCGCACGCGGAGGAGCTGCCCGTCAGCGCAATCGGGGGAGTCATCGGCACCCACGCCGGGCCCGGGGGAGTGGCAGTTGCCTTTTTTGGCTTGAAGTGAGGGGCCAAAGGTGATATACTGCGCTCGAAAACCGACCGGGGGTGGGGCATTTGGGCGCGCTGATATTCATACTTGAATTGGTGGGCACGGCGGCGTTTGCCGTATCCGGCGCGGTCATGGGCGTGAAAAAGGGCATGGATATCTTCGGCGTATTCATCCTCGGCCTTACCACGGCGGTGGGCGGGGGCGTGATACGCGACGTCATCCTCGGCGCGACGCCGCCGAGGACCTTCCAGAACCCCGTATATGCCCTGCTGGCGCTCGGTGTGTCGCTTATCACCTTTTTAATTTACAGGCGCGGCCTGGCGGAGGGAAAGCACCGGGCCTTCGACCTGGGGCTTTTCATAATGGACAGCCTGGGGCTGGGCGCGTTCACGGTGACGGCCATGAGCACCGCCATAGAGAGCGGGCAGGACGGGGCGTTTTTGCTGGTGTTCGTCGGCGTTGTGACCGGCGTCGGCGGCGGGGTGCTGCGCGACCTGTTCGCGGGGGAGACGCCCTACATATTTGTCAAGCACGTCTACGCCAGCGCCTCCCTGCTGGGGGCGGCGGTTTACCTGCTGTGCCGCGAACTGGCGCTGGGCTCCGCCTGGGCCTCCATAGCAGGTATGGCGGCCACGATGCTGCTGCGCGCCCTGTCCGCACATTACCGCTGGAACCTGCCCCACGCCCGGAGGCCGGAGGTGCGCGCGCCGTCCCCCGGCGACGCGGCGGAGGGGACGGAAAATGACTCTGTTTAAGACCCGATGCGGGCGGTGGACCTTTGTTCCACCGCCCGCATTTCAACTTGCCGCCGGCTCAATTGCCGGTCTCATATTTTTCAAATATTTTTTCCTTCCAGATGTCCATGGGCACAGCCGTGTAGGACTCTATGTAGTCCATGAGTGCGGAGGGCGAATCGAACATGGCATAGAGCCCGTGGCCGTCCTCAGGGAAGAAACGCTCCTCCACCGCCCGCTGCAGCATGGCCTCCATGGCGTCATAGTAGCCGTTGATGTTCAGCACGGCCATGGCCTTGGCGTGGCGGCCGAGCTGCTTGAGCGTGAGCGCCTCGAAAAACTCCTCAAAGGTGCCTATGCCGCCGGGCAGGGTGACAAACGCGTCCGAGAGGTCCTCCATGAGCTTTTTGCGCTCCGACATCGTCTCGGTGAACAGCAGCTCCGTGCAGTGCTCATAGAGTATGCCGGGCTCGTCGAAGAACCTGGGGGCCACGCCGATGAGGCTGCCGCCGGCGCCTGTCACGCCGCGCGCGGCGGCGCCCATGAGGCCGCTGGTGCCGCCGCCGAACACCATGGTGTGGCCACGGCGGGCCAGCTCCCATCCAAGGGCAAAGGCCCCGTCGTAGTACACCTG
Organism: uncultured Oscillospiraceae bacterium; assembly: GCA_944385755.1. Lineage (GTDB taxonomy): Bacteria > Bacillota > Clostridia > Oscillospirales > Oscillospiraceae > Scatomorpha. The sequence goes on along the minus strand of CALWYN010000082.1, from coordinate 27,889 downwards.
TTCCAGCTCGCGGCTAGAGGCCGCAAATACGCATATCTTCATGTCTTCATTCCCCAAAATCCAATACCCGGCGCATCCTGGCCAGCGTGAGGCGGTTCCTTATGGCGGACGAGATGTCCAGTATCTCGGGCTTTAACGCCTCGTCTATGCCTATGTCGGAGAGGCGGTACTTGCCGTCCAGGTCCCTGAGCCTGCCGGCCAGAGTCTCCGCGCTTGGGATTTGAGATATTATGTAAACTATTTCATCCCAGACATCCACTATGCGCTGGGGGTCAAAGGCGGAGAGGACATCATTCCTGTTCTCCTCCAGTATGCCGTCAGCCAACGGGCCGAACTTCTCGCGGACCCAGCTCTCGCCGAGCGGCTCGAAGGGCTTCGCCCGTGGCCGGCCGAGGGCGGCGAGGCGGTGGTACTCCTCCGCGACGATTATTGAGCCGACGCCGACGCATTCCCCGTGTATCCCGTGGGCGGACTCAAAGCGGGGCGGCTTCATCTCCACCAGGTGGGCGATGAGGTGTTCCGCGCCGGAGGCCGCGCGGGAGGAGCCCATCATCTGCATGGTCAGCCCGGAGTACATCTGGGCGGCCGCCATGGCCTCAAAATCCGGGCGCTCCCCGCGGAGCAGGCCGTCCACGCTCCGCTCCATGAGCGCCATCGCCTCCCGGGCCAGGAGCGCCACCCTCTCGCAGTAGTGCTCTCCCGAGACGAGGTGGGCTATAAGCCAGTCCGCCAGGGAGATGTGCTTGGCCAATATGTCAGCTATGCCGCTGACGGTGAGGAACATGGGCGCGCCGGATATGATACCCAGGTCGGTGACCACGAGCGCCGGGGCATGCATTGGGATGGAACGCTTGTGTCCGTCTATGACCACCGAGCAGATGTTCGCCGTAAAGCCGTCCGACGAGGCCAGGGTGGGAATGGCCACAAAGGGTATGCCCAGGCTGTTGGCGTTGTAGCGCGCGAAATCCATGAGCGTGCCGCTGCCGACGGTGATTATGACATCCGGATCGTCCAGCTGTGGCACTATGGCCTCGATAAGTGATTTCTCCGAATGGAGGCCCCTGGCCTCGAGCACCAGCTCCCTGTCGGCGCGGACGTGGACCATGCCGGGGAGGTTATAGGTGTTGGTGTCGTAGAGCACGGTGCGGCGGCCTCCGAGGCCGCACGCGTCCATGTACTCGTCAAATCTGTGCAGGGCGCCATATTCCACGACGACCATGCGGGTCTCCAGGGGGTGTGAGCGCCCGCAGGAGCAGTTACCGGAATATTTAGCGCAGTCTATGATCATTTGCTGTTCTCCTTGATAGATATTGCTTTGCGGGCCTTGCCGGCGATGCCCTCGGGCGTGAGGCCGTAGGCCTCCAGGACCGCCTCGGCCTTGCCGGAGCGCCCGAATTCGTCCTCAACCCCGTGGCGGACGACCGGGACGGGGCAGAACTCGGAGGTGAGGGCGGCAACGGCCTCCCCAAGGCCTCCTATGACGCTGTGCTCCTCGCTGGTGACTATGCAGCCGGTCTCCCGCGCGGAGGCGAGTATGAGCTCGGAATCGAGCGGCTTTATGGTGTGGATATTCAGCACGCGGGCGGAGATGCCCTCCCGCTCCAGTATGCCGGCGGCGGCGAGGGCGCGCTGCACCATCAGCCCGGTGGCGGCTATGGTGACATCAGACCCGCCGCGGAGCACAACGCCCCTGCCGAGCCTGAACTCATAGCCTTCGAGAGAGTCGGTGACCGTCTCAACGGCCATCCTGCCGAGTCTGATATAGGCGGGGCCGTCATACTCGGCCAGAGCGTCCATGGCCAGGCGCATCTCGTGCGCGTCGCAGGGGTTGAGCACTATCATGCCCGGAATCGCGCGCATGAGGGCGAAGTCCTCCAGGCACTGGTGGGTGGCGCCGTCCTCGCCGACGGACAGGCCGCCGTGTGAGCCTGCGCACTTGACGTTCAGCCTGGGGTAGCCTATGGAGTTGCGGACCTGCTCATAGGCCCGTCCGGCCATGAACATGGCGAAGGAGCTGATATACGGCTTCTTGCCGCAGGTGGCGAGGCCGGCGGCCACGCCGGCCATATTGGCCTCGGCTATGCCCATGTTGAAAAAGCGGTCCGGAAACGCCTTGGCAAAGGTTTTGCTCATCGTAGACCCGGAGAGGTCGGCGTCGAGCACCACAAGTTCCGGGTATTTCGCCCCCAGCTCGGCCAGGGCCTCGCCATAGGCGGCGCGTGTGGCTTTCTTCTCTCCCATTTTACAGCACCTCCAGTCTCTTAACTGCCGCGTTGAGTTCGGCCATGGCCTCCTCATACTGGGCGGCGTTGGGCGCCTTGCCGTGCCAGCCGGGGTCGTTTTCCATGAATGAGACGCCCCTGCCCTTGACCGTCTTTGCCAGGATTGCGGTGGGCGCGCCCCTGAAAGAGCGGGCCTCCTCAAAGGCGGCGCGCAGCGAGTCGAAATTGTGCCCGTCGGCCATTATGACATGCCAGTTGAAGGCGGCGAACTTCTCATCCAGCGGCTCGGAGGGCATGACATCGGCCGTCCGGCCGTCTATCTGCAGGCCGTTGACGTCGACTATGGCGCAGAGGTTGTCCAGCGAGTACTTGGCCGCGCTCATGGCCGCCTCCCATATCTGTCCCTCCTCGACCTCGCCGTCGCCCAGCAGGGCGTAGACGCGGTAATCCAGCCGGTCGAGCCGCGCGGCCAGCGCCATGCCGACGGCGGCGGAGAGCCCCTGACCCAGGGAGCCGGTGGACATGTCCACCCCGGGGACGTGCTGCATGTCCGGGTGCCCGGACATGTGGCCCTCTATGCTGCGGAAAAGCTCCAGCTCCTTCTCGGGGAAGTAGCCCCTGAGCGAGAGAACGGAATAGAGCGCGGGGGTGCAGTGCCCCTTGCTCATGACGAAGCGGTCGCGGCCGGGGTCACGGGGGGAGGCGGGGTCTATCCGCAGCTGCTCAAAATAGAGCTCCGTGAGGATGTCCATGGAAGAGAGCGAGCCGCCGATATGCCCGCTGGAGGCGCGGAACACCATCTCCATAGCGAGCCGGCGTCCGCGCGCGGCGCTGAGAGCGAGCTCTTTATTCGTCATATATATCCTCCTGTCTGTTGAAAATAAACCGAGATACCACCAGTATACCATCAGAGGCCGGGCATTTCAACGCGTCATGAGAGCAAAACGGAAAACATGCGCGAAAAGTACGCGTAAGTATTTTGCCGGGATATGCGGGAAATAAACGTGAGCGGCGCTGAGAGCCGGATTTGAGAAGGCCTTAACAAATCCGCACTTGATTAACGGCTGTCTATGGTCTATAATCAAGCGGCAGAAAATAAAGGGAGCGTGAGAAATATGGCTGATTACAAATACCGTATAACGGCGGATTCGGGCTGCGATTTGTCGCTCGAGCTCTGCGAGAGCATTGGGGTGCTGCCGTACAAGATGCCCTTCACCATGGACGGCGAGCCGATGACGGACGGCATGACGGAGGAGAGCTTCCGCGCGTTTTACGACCGCATGAGAGCCGGCGGCATCGCAAAAACCAGTCAGATAAACCCCGGCGAATTCACCGATTTCTGGCGCCCCCTTGCGGAGGCGGGAGAGAATGTGCTGCACATCTCGCTGGCGGCGGCCATCTCCGGCTCCTGCGCGAACGCGCGCAGCGCGGCGGAGGAGCTGATGGGGAAGTACCCGGGCTGGAAATGCCGGGTGGTGGACTCTGCAAACGCCTCGGCGGGCTTTGGGCTGATCGTGCTCCGCGCGGCGGGGAACCGGGACCGCGGGCTGGACATCGAGGCCAACGCCGCTGAGCTGGAGGGCGTTGCGCACAACGTGAACTCAATATTTACGACCAACGACCTCACATACCTGTACAGGGGCGGGCGCGTCAGCAAGACCGCGGCGGCCTTCGGGACCGTACTGAACATAGTCCCCATCATGCACCTCGACTACGAGGGGCATCTGGAGGTCTGGCAGAAGGTCAGGGGCGACAAACAGTGCTTCAAAAAGCTGCTGCGCGACGTGAAGGAGCTCGTCGTGGACGCCCCCGGGCAGACCCTCATCATCTCCGAGGCCGACGCGCCGGAAAAGGCGCGCGAATACGGCGAGGCCCTCATGGCCGAGTGCGGCTTCAGGGACGTGTTCTACACGCACATAGGCCCCATAATAGGCGCGCACACCGGGCCGGGGCTTATCTCCGTGTTCTTCGTGGGCCGGGAGAGGACCTGAACCCGGCACGTCTCCGGCGCTCGGCGCGCGTTCCGGGGCGGAGCGGATGATTGGGCTTGACAATAATACGGATTCGTACTATACTTGCCTGCTGGCACAGGACGGTACGAATCCGTATTTTGTTGGGAGGCCGGCGCGATGGAAGATACAATGAAATACGTTGACAGGCTCTACGCGAGCTCGAACAGGATAGACGGGCTCTATTACATGGCGGCCCGAACGCTGGGGCTTTCGGGAAACATGTTCAGCCTCCTGTATGCCCTTCTGGACGGCCGCGCGCGCTCGCAAAAACAGATATGCGAGGAACTGCTGATACCCAAGACGACGCTGAATACGGTGGTGAGGGAGTGTGTCTCCGCCGGATACATCACCCTGGGTACCGGACGCGAGAAGCTGATAGAGCTCACCCCGATGGGCCGGAAGTATGCCGGAGAGCTGCTGGGCGGGGTTTGCGCCGCGGAGCGGGCCGCAATGGAGCGCGCCCTGGGGGAGTGCGGGGCCGGATTTGTGGACGGCATTGAGCGGTTTGCGGAGTATCTCCGCCGGGAATTCGAAGAACAAATCTTTCACGGAGAGGATATCTGATGGACTCCAGAAATCTGTTTATCAATACGCCGCCGCTGCGGCTGTTTTTCACGGCGGCACTGCCCGGTGCCGTGAGCATGGTGGCGTCATCGCTGTATACGATGATAGACGGAATGCTGGTGGGCCGCGTGTTGGGCGACACGCCCTTCGCGGCGCTGAATTTGGCGTTTCCGTTTGTAATAATAAATTTCGCGCTCGCTGACCTGATAGGTGTCGGCTCCTCGGTGCCCATATCCATAGCCCTGGGCGCCAAACGGGACGGCGAGGCGAATAACATCTTCACCTGCTCCTGCCTGATGATTGTCCTTGCCGGCATACTCAGCGGCACCGTATTGTATTTCGCCGCGCCCTGGCTGATGGGCATGATGGGGGCGGAGGGCGAGCTGCGTGAGATGGCGCTGCAGTATCTGCGCGTCTACGCCCTGTGTTCGCCGGTCACCACCATAGTGTTCGCCATGGACAACTATCTGCGCATCTGCGGCGTCATACGGGGAAGCATGCTGCTGAACATACTGATGTCCGCGCTGAGCGCGGGAATTGAGTTCCTCTTTCTGTTTGTGTTCCGCTGGGGCATTTGGGCGGCGGCCCTGGGCACTTGCCTGGGCATGATGGTCTGCGCCGTGATAGCTTTCTGCTTCTTTGTCACCGGCAAAAGGCAGCTCAGGTTCGTGCGGCCGCGTTTCTCCCTGGAGATGATAAGGCGCGTGGCCGCCTGCGGCAGCCCCAGCTTCCTGAACAACATCGCGGGCAGGGTGACAAGCATAGTTATGAACGCGCTGCTGCTGCGCGTGGGCGGGCAAAACGCCATCTCCGTCTACGGATTGCTGATGTACGCCGAGGAGCTGGCGAGGCCGCTCATGTACGGCATGTGCGACTCGCTGCAGCCCGCGGTGGGCTATAACTGGGGAGCGGGCCGGGTCAGGCGCGTGTGGGACATAGAGAAATGCTGCTTTACTGCCTGCGCTGTGGTGTCGATTGTTTTCACTGCGGCTCTGCTGCTGGTTCCGTCGCAGATAGCCTCCCTGTTCCTGGGGGAGGCGGAGCCGGAGCTCATGGACATGGCCCTCGGGGCCATGCGCCTGTTCTCAATCACCTATCTGACGCGCTGGTTCTCCATGGCGGCCCAGAACTGCATGTCCGCAGTGGGCTATGCGGGCAGGGCCTCGGCCATCTCCCTGAGCTCGGCGCTGGTGTTCCCGCTCCTGCTCATCGCCGTCCTCTGGCCGCTGGGGCTCAACGGCCTCTGGCTGAATTTCGCCGGTACGTCCCTGCTGGCGGGGATACTGTCGGCAATACTTATGGCGGGGTTCCTCAGGGAACTGAGGGCCCGGGAGCGCGAACAGCCGGCAGAATTACAATAAAACCGCCGCCGCGCGGCTCTGCGTGAGCAGGGCCGCGCGGTTTTTGTGCCGGGGCGGGCGGTGGCCTGCCGGAAAAGCCGCGCGGGATGGGGGCGTGGCCGCTCCGGGGCGGAAAATGGGACTTGACGGGGGCCATGGAAAGTATAATAATACATATTATTCATATCATGCGGCCAGGGCGCGCCGGCCGCCAAAGGATGTGACTGCCGATGGTTCAAAAAAGAATAATCGTGGGGATAAGCGGGGCCGACGGGGTGGTGCTCGGCGTGGAGCTGCTGAAGCTCCTGCGCGATGTGCCGGAGGTTGAGAGCCTCCTGGTCATGACACAGGCGGCGGAGCGGAATCTGGAGATGGAGTGCGGCCTGGGGGCCTCCGAGGTCCGGGCGCTGGCCGCTCGCAGCTTTGATGCCGGAGATCTCGCCGCTCCGATCTCCAGCGGCTCTTTCATGACGGACGGCATGATAATCGCCCCGTGCAGCATGAAAACGCTCGCCGCCATAGCGCACGGCTATTCGGAAAACCTGCTCTGCAGGGCCGCGGACGTGTGCATGAAGGAGCGGCGCCGGCTGGTGCTAATGCCCAGGGAGACGCCGCTGAACCAGATACACCTGCAGAACATGCTGACCCTGGCCCAGGCCGGCTGCTCCATAGTCCCGCCGATGCTGACCTTTTACAGCAGGCCGCAGGGGATCCAGGACATGGTGCACCATGTGCTGGGGAAAGCTCTAATGCAGTTCGGAATAGTCCCGGCGGATTTCAGGGCCTGGGCAGGAGCGGAAAACGAGACAGGAGGTAAAGTATGAAGGACTTGAGATATTGCCTCGCCAGGATGGAGGCCGCGGGGAGGCTGGCGCATGTCCGCACTCCGGTGGACGCGGTGCACGAGCTCTCCGGCATAAGCGCGAAGCTGGAGGGCGGCAAGGCGCTGGTTTTTGACCATGTGAAGGGTTATGATTACCCCCTGACCACCGGAATGTGGTGGAACCGCGACAACGTCGCGGCCATATTTGACCGCCCCGCCTCCGACATCCCCTGGCTGTTTGCGGACGCGGTGGACTCGCTGAAGAACAACCCCGTGGCGCCGGTTGTGGTGGACGACGCGCCGGCGCAGGAGGTAGTGCTGCCGGAACCGGACCTGACGAAGATCCCCGTCCCCACGCACGCCCTGCTGGACGGCGGACCCTATTTTTCCAACTGCGTGCTGATAGCCAGGGACCCCGATACCGGGGTGAGGAACTCCTCCGTACACCGGCTGATGGTCACCGGCAAGGACAGGCTGGGCCTGCTCATGGATATGGGCCGGCATCTGCGCGACTACTATGAGCGCGCGGAGGCGCGCGGCGAGCCCCTGGAGATAACTATAAACAACGGAATGCATCCGGCCTACTTTGTGGCGGCCACCACGCCCAGCTCAGCGGCCCCGATAGACGTGGACGAGCTGGCCGTGGCCTCCTATCTGCTCGGTGAGCCGGCCAGGCTCTGCCGCAGCGAGACCGTGGGAGTGGAGGGCATAGCCGACGCCGAGCTTATCATGGAGGCTGAGATACTCCCGCACGTGCGCGAGCCGGAGGGCCCCTTCGGCGAGGTCAGCGGCTACTACGCCACGAGGGCGGACCGCTGGGTCGTGCGCGTCAAGCGCATGACAATGCGCAAAAACCCCATGATAAGCACGCTCCATCCCGGAAAAGAGGTCTGGAACGGCCAGGGCCTCGGCATAGAGGCCAACCTCTTCCGCACGATAAGCCGCCAGGTAAAGGGCCTGAAGAATGTGTACATGACCCACGGCGGCAGCCACTACCATGTGGTCCTGCAGATGGACCCGCCCTCCAACGGCATGGCCAAGAACGCGATAATGGCGGCCTTCGCCGCGTTTTCCGACCTGCAGATGGTCACCGTCGTGAACAGCGACGTGAACATCTTCGACGCTGAGGACGTGGAGCGGGCGCTGTGCACGCGCTGCGACCCCGCAAAGGACATCGTGATAATTCCCGGCGCCTTCGGGCACGAGCTGAACCCGGTGGTGAAGGACAACATGGCGGCCAAGATGGGCTTCGACTGCACCTATCCCGTGCCCAAGTCGCCGCAGTACACGCGCGTCAGCTTCGCGGACGTGGACATGTCGAAGTACGACATAGGCTGAGCCGCCGGGGGATAAAAATCAAAAGGGATGCCGCACAGGCGGCATCCCTTTTTCCATAGATGAATATAATTGGGGGAGACGGCGAAACAGGGCGGGCGGCCCGCCCTGTCCCGGGCTCACACCTGAGGAAGCTTCTCAAAACCGGCCTGGAGTTCGTCGTCGGTGGGGATGTAGTCGCTCATCTCGCCGTTGTGGAACTTCTCGTAGGCCACCATGTCGAAGTAGCCGGTGCCCGTGAGGCCGAAGAGTATGGTCTTTTCCTCGCCGGTCTCGCGGCACTTTATGGCCTCGTCCATGGCGGCGCGTATGGCGTGGCTGCTCTCCGGCGCGGGGAGGATGCCCTCGCAGCGGGCAAATATCTCTGCCGCCTCAAAGACCTGTGTCTGTACATAGGAGGTGGCGCGCAGATAGCCGTCGTGGTAGAGCTGGGAGAGCACCGGGCTCATGCCGTGGTAGCGCAGGCCGCCGGCGTGGTTAGCGGAGGGGATGAAGTTGCAGCCCAGGGTGTACATCTTGGCGAGCGGGCAGACCTTGCCGGTGTCGCAGAAGTCATAGGCGAACACGCCGCGGGTTAAGCTGGGGCAGGAGGCGGGCTCTACGGCGAGGAAGTCGTATTTCCTCTCTCCGCGCAGCATCTCGCCCATGAAGGGGCTTATGAGGCCGCCGAGATTGGAGCCGCCGCCGGCGCAGCCGATTATCATGTCGGGCACCACGCCGTATTTGTCCAGAGCGGCCTTGGCCTCAAGGCCGATTATGGACTGGTGCAGCAGCACCTGGTTCAGCACGCTGCCGAGGACGTAGCGGTAGCCCTCGCGGCTGGCCGCGGCCTCCACGGCCTCCGAAATGGCGCAGCCGAGCGAACCTGTGGTGCCGGGGTGCTCGGCCAGGATCCTGCGGCCGACCTCGGTCTCCATGGAGGGGCTGGGGGTGACCCTGGCGCCGTAGGTGCGCATGACCTCGCGGCGGAAGGGCTTCTGCTCGTAGGAGCACTTGACCATATATACCAGGCAGTCGAGTCCGAGATAGCCGCAGGCCATGGCCAGGGCCGTGCCCCACTGGCCGGCGCCGGTCTCCGTCGTGACGCCCTTCAGGCCCTGGGCCTTGGCGTAGTAGGCCTGGGCTATGGCGCTGTTCAGCTTATGGGAGCCGGAGGTGTTGTTCCCCTCAAACTTATAGTATATCTTGGCCGGGGTCTGGAGCTTCTCCTCCAGGCAGTAGGCCCTGACCAGGGGGGAGGGGCGGTACATCTTGTAGAAATCGCGTATCTCCTGCGGGATGGGTATCTCGCGCGTGTCATTGTCCAGCTCCTGGCGTATCAGCTCGTCGCAGAACACGGGGCGCAGATCCTCAAACTCCATCGGTTTGCCGGTCGCCGGGTTGAGCAGCGGGGCCGGCTTCGTGGTCATGTCGGCGCGGAGATTGTACCACGCCATCGGCATCTCGTCCTCAGAGAGGTAAATCTTGTAGGGAATCTTTTCGCTGGTCATGGCAATTTCTCCTTTTCATAAAAAATAAAATAAAAAAACTGCCCCGCATGACCTGAGGTCATACGGGACAGGATTTAACGCTCCTGCGGTGCCACCCGAATTGGCGCTTTCGCGCCCGCTTAATTCCGCGCCATCACGCGGCCGGCGCTGTAACGGGCGCCCTCCCGGGAGTTAGTTTCGCTCCCCTCCTGAGTCCATTCCCCGCGGCCTCACGCTACGGCGCTCACAGCAAACGCGCCGCTCTCTGGGAGCCTCCGCCCCGGGTACTCTTCTCAGTCATCGGTTTCAACGATTGCTTAAAGTATAGACGCGCCGGAGCGATTTGTCAAACCGGCAAATTCCACAAAATTGGCGCCGCAAATTCGACATATATGCACAAAGGGCCGCCCGAGGAGATTTTTTGCCTGCGGAGAAGTTTTGTACATTTTGTGAATTTTTTAAAACTTGCTTTATGCACTATGCCGTAATTTTGGGGAAGTGGGCCAATTGACAGCAATGATTTAAAGAATTATAATGTTAAACACAGCGCAAGGGAGTGCTGCAGTACGGGATTGGTATTCGCGGCTTTCCTACGCGCATTTTTTATTTCCTTCACTGGATATGGGGGAATAAAAGTAAAATAGAAGGAGGATATGTAAAGATGAAGAAAGTGCTTGCAATACTGCTGGCCCTGTGCATGGTGTTCGCTCTGGCCGCCTGCGGCGAGACCGGCGGCGAAAGCGAAGAACCCGCCTCCAGCGACGGGGGAAGCGCCTCTTCCGGGGGCGACACCATAAAAATAGGCATGATAGGTCCCAAGACCGGCCAGAACGCCGCGTACGGCAGCTCAATGGAAGAGGGCCTGACGATGACCATCGACCAGATCAATGAGGCCGGCGGCATACTCGGGCTCCAGGTTGAGCTCATCTCCATGGATGACCGCGGCGACCCCAACGAGGCCCAGAACGCCTTCAACAGCCTGATCTCCCAGGGCGTATCGCTCATCATAGGCTCGGCCACCTCCGGCGCCACCAGCGCGCTCACCAGCCTCGCCAATGAGGAGGGCGTCGTGCTGATAAGCCCCAGCGCCACGGCCGACAGCATCACAACCGAGGACGACTATGTCTTCAGGGCCTGCTTCAAGGATACGCTCCAGGGCAGCATCGCCGCCGCCTATGTCGAGTCTCTCGGCATCACACGTGTGGGCACGATTGCCTGCAGCGCGGATACATACTCCCAGGGCCTCGTTGACGCATTCACGGTCGCCTGCGACGAGCGCGGAATCGAGGTGGTGGCCGAGGAGAGTACGGCTACCATGAATGCCCAGGACTTCACCAACCAGTTCACCGCCATGGCGAGCGCGGATGTCGATCTCGTCTATGCCATCTACTACTACGACGCCGTGGGGCCGTTCCTGGTCACCCAGGCCCGCGCCGCCGGCTATGACGGCATCATAATGGGCGCCGACGGCTACGACGGCTCTCTCGACTACGTCTCCGAGGGCGTCGATTACAGCGCCTTTAACGACGTGGTCTACACCAACCACTACGACGCGAGCGACACCAGCCCGGTGGTGCAGGAGTACGTCACCTCCTACCAGGAGCTTTACGGCACCACGCCGCTGTGCTTCGCCGCTCTCGCCAGTGACTGCATGATGATGCTCCAGATGGCCATTGAGACCGCCGGAAGCACCGACGCCGCCTCCGTGCGCGACGCGCTGGCCGACACCTCCGTGACCTACGAGGGAGTCACCGGCACATTCAACCTCGACGAGACCGGTACTCCGGTCAAGGGCGCCGCGGTAATAGAGTTTGTCTATGACGAGAGCGTCGGCGGGCTCGACGGCCTCGGCACGCAGCTCGTGACCACCATTTCATCCGACGAGATAGCGTAAACTCCCATCCCAATCCAGGGGAGACGTCATTAATTGTGGCGTCTCCTCACACTTATTCCGACGAAAGGATGAAATAATATGGGTGTTTTCCTCCAGACCCTGTTCGTGGGGCTGAGGCTCGGGAGCGTCTACGCGCTTATCGCCCTGGGCTATACGATGGTGTACGGCATCATCAGACTTATAAACTTCGCACATGGTGACTTCATCATGGTGGGCGGGTACACGCTCTTTTTCACCGTGCCGCTCATGGTGGCGGCGGGGCTGCCGGCCTGGACCGCCGTCGTAATCGCGGTGATAGTCTGCGCGCTGGTGGGCATTGGGGTGGAGCTCATAGCCTACCGTCCCGTGCGCAAGAAGGGCACAAATATGACCGCGCTTATCACCGCCATAGCGATGAGCCTGCTCCTGGAAAACCTGGCGCAGGCCATTCCGGCCATCGGCCCAAATCCCAAAATTGCGGGCACCTTCTTCTCCACCGGAGGTTTTCAGATAGCCGGCGTGACGCTGGACTATGTGACCATCTACACCATAGTGATAAGCGCCGTGGTCATGCTGCTGCTCTACGTTTTTACGCAGAAGACCAAAATTGGCCGCGCGATGCGCTGTGTCAGCGAGGACAAGGGAGCGGCCATACTCATGGGAATCAGCGTGAACAGGACCGTCCTCATCACTTTCGCCATCGGCTCCGGACTGGCGGCCGTGGCCGCGCTCATGTACATTGCCCAGTACCCGAGCATATACACCACGCTCGGCTCGCTGCTGGGACTGAAGGCCTTTGTGGCGGCGGTCGTGGGCGGCATCGGCATAGTGCCCGGCGCCATGCTCGGCGGCATTGTCATCGGCCTCGTCGAGAGCTTCTCCATGGCCTACATCAGCTCGAGCCTGACGGATACATTCGTGTTCCTGATTCTCATACTCGTGCTGCTTGTCAAGCCCGCGGGGATACTCGGAAAGAACGTGGGTGAGAAGGTATGAAAAAAGCAGTCAAACGCGGATATATAGTCAACACCGTCGTGCTGGCGGCCGTCTACGCGCTGTGTGTAGTGCTTGCCGCGGCCCTGGAGGGCAACGACAATTTCAAACTGACAATTGTCCCGAGCATCTGGCAGTGCTGCTATCTGATAATCCTGGCCGCGAGCCTGAACCTCGTGCTCGGGTTCATGGGCCAGCTCTCGCTCGGGCACTGCGGGTTCATGGCCATCGGGGCGTACACCGCCGCGCTCATGAGCCTCGCGTTCCAGCGGGCGGGCGTGTACGACGAGAAGAGCGGCGCCGTATTCATCCTCATCATGATAGCCTGCGCCATCTGCGCCGGATTGCTTGCCGCCGTGTTCGGCGTGCTGCTGGGCATCCCCGCGCTCCGGCTCAAGGGCGACTACCTGGCAATCATAACGATGGGATTTGGGCTCATAATCGTAAATGTCATTAATAATCTGCCCTTCGCCGGCCAGAACGGCCTCGCAGAGGGCACGGCCGCCGCCTCGCTCTACGCGACCGGCCTGGGCTTCGGCTCCACGGCCAAGGTGACCTATCTCTGGTTCGCGATAGCCGTGACAATACTGTGCGTCGCCCTCATGTTCATGTACATCCGGTCCAAATACGGCCGAGCGGTGCGGGCCATAAGGGACGACGAGATAGCTGCGAGCGCCTCTGGCATCAATACGGGCTATTACAAAGTGCTCACCTTTGCGTTCTCCGCCTTCTTCGCGGGCATCGCCGGCGCGGTCTACGCCTGCTGCAACTCCTCGCTCTCCACGAGCAGCTTCTCGTTCACCAACGGCTCGATACTCAATTCCACCTTCGTGGTCGTAATGGTCGTGCTCGGCGGCATGGGCTCCCTCACGGGCAGCGTGGTGAGCGCGGTAATCATGTTCTTCCTCAACTACCAGATAGGCAACGGCTCCTGGGTGCACTCGCTGCCGGGCTTTATCCAGAGCATCTTTGCCTATCCCATGCTGGTCTACGCGCTCGTCCTCATAGTCATCATAATGTTCCGGCCCAAGGGCATTTTCGGCACTTATGAGTTCTCGCTGCTGCGCACCCCGGGTGAACTTGTCCGGCTTTTGAAGCGGCACGGCGGCGGCAAAAAGGCGGCCGGCGGAAAGGAGGCGGCGGCCCAATGAGTGAGGTCAATCGTGAACAGGCCCCTGTCCTGGAGACGAGGGGACTTGGCATATCTTTCGGAGGCCTGAAGGCCGTCCAGGACTTCAACATAAAGCTCTGCCGCGGCCAGCTCGCCGGGCTGATAGGGCCCAATGGCGCCGGCAAGACCACGGTGTTCAATTTGCTCACCGGAGTATACGAGCCCACGGAGGGCAGCGTAATTCTCGAGGGAGAGGTGCTCAACGGCAAAAAGACGCATCAATTCGTCGCCGCCGGCGTTGCGAGGACCTTCCAGAACATAAGGCTGTTCAGGCAGATGTCGGTGCTGGACAACGTCAAGGCCGCCTTCTCCAAGGACATAAAGTACGGCATGGCGGCTGCGCTATTCCGAACACCGGCCTACTGGAAGGCCGAGGCCGAAGTCGAGGCGAAGGCCCTGGATTTGCTCGAGATATTCCACCTGCGTGAAAAGGCGGATGCCCCGGCGGCCAGCCTGCCGTACGGGCAACAGCGTAAGCTGGAAATAGCCAGGGCGCTGGCTACGGACATGAAGGTGCTGCTGCTCGACGAACCGGCAGCGGGCATGAACCCCACGGAGACAGCGGAGCTGGTGGAGTGCATAAGCCTGGTCCGGGAACGCTTCGGAATAGCCATACTGCTCATAGAGCACGACATGAGCCTCGTCATGAAGCTCTGCGAGCGCATCACTGTCATCGACTACGGCCAGACGATAGCCGAGGGCGGCCCGGAGGAGATAGCCACGAATCCGCGTGTCATCGCCGCCTATCTGGGCGAGAACGACGGAGAGGAGGACGAGAGCCTTGCTTAAAATCCAGGATCTGCACGTCTCCTACGGCGCGGTGCGCGCCATAAAGGGCATCTCGCTGGAGGTCAATGACGGCGAGCTCGTCTCGCTGATAGGGGCAAACGGCGCCGGAAAGACCACAACCCTGCACGCGATAAGCGGGCTGGTGCCGGCCGAGAGCGGGGAGATAATACTGGACGGCACGGACCTCCGGCGCACGCCCCCGGAAAAGATAATCGGTCTGGGCATGGCGCACGTACCGGAGGGGCGCCACGTCTTTGCCAGAATGAGCGTGGAGGAGAACCTCCTGATGGGCGCTTATATTGTCAGGGACAAGTCGAAGGTAAAAGAGCGCCTCGAACTGGTGTACGGCCATTTTCCGCGCCTGGCCGAGAGGTCACGCCAGCTGGCCGGAACGCTCTCAGGGGGCGAGCAGCAGATGCTCGCCATGGGGCGCGCACTGATGACTGACCCCAAGATGGTCCTCATGGACGAGCCGAGCATGGGCCTTTCGCCCATACTCGTCAAGGAGATATTTTCCATAATCAAATCGCTGCACGCCGACGGCATCACCATACTGCTCGTTGAGCAGAACGCCAAGATGGCGCTCTCCGTCTCCGATAGGGCATATGTGCTGGAGACAGGGCTGATATCCATGTCCGGAAAGGCCTCGGAGCTGCTGCATGACGACAAGGTGCGCCGGGCGTATCTCGGCGCATAGGGGAGAGGAGGAACGCCCATGCCAGACAATTATGTAATCACCATCGCGCGCGAGCACGGCAGCTGCGGTAACAAAATAGGCCAGATGACAGCCGAGCGCCTGGGCATCGCGTTCTACGACTATAAGCTCATACGCCTCGCATCCGACCGCAGCGGCATCTCGGAGCAGCTCTTCGGGGCGGCGGATGAGGATGTGCACAGGATGAAGATTTTCAGTGCGGCACGGAAGGTGTATACGGGCAAGCTGATTCCGCCGGACAGCGGTGAATTTACCTCCGACATAAATCTCTTCACCTACCAGGCCGAGATAATAAAGGAGCTGGCCTCGCGGGAAAACTGCGTCATAGTGGGGCGCTGCGCCGATTACCTTCTCCGCGAACGGACGAACGTCCTGCGCGTTTTTATCCACGCGGACCTGGAAGCGCGAATAGCCCAGCAGATGCAGGTGCTGCCGCATCTGAGCCGGGCGGAGGTCCGAAAGCACGTGCTCACCGTGGATAAAAAGCGCGGGGACTATTACAAGCGTTACACGGGGTCGGACTGGAAGAGCGCGGAGCACTATGACATAAGTATAGACACCTCAATGCACACGCCGGAGAACGCGGTGAATATCATAGTTGATTCCCTGGAGGTCATGTTCAAAAACATGCGCAAGGTATAACAGCACAAATGCCCCGCCGGGCGGCCGGCGGGGCATTTGTGCTATGCAAAAGCATAGCAAAACTTTGAGATGCGCCATTTCCTCGCCCCTTCGGGGCAACCGGAAATGATGCGCAAAAAACTTCATGCGCCGCTGATTTTGCCTCTCATAGTAGTGCCCAAGGCGCATGAAGTTTTATACCTTGGTGATTCAGTTGGCGGGGACCCCGCCGAGCTCGGTGGCGACATCGTCAAGCATGGCGGCGAACTTCTCCAGATCCAGCTGCGTATAACGCTGCTCCGCGCGCCTGACGGCTCCGGCTATCTCCTCGTCCATACGGCCCACGTAGCCGTAATACTTCCGGGTCAGCACAAGATAGTATTCCCGCCTGTCGGAACCCGAGTTTTCCTTGGTCAGGTAGCCTTTTTTTATCAGGCTCGCCACCTTGTAAGTGGCGTTGGACTGGGATATGCTCAGAAAGTCGGCAAACTGGCCGATGGTCGGCCGGCCCAGCTGGTGTATGACCTCCAGCGAGAACGCCTCCATAGCCGACAGCGAGCCCTCGCGCTCGCGTACCAGCGAAAAGACGTGGCGGCAGAACTCGAATTTCAGTTTATCATACACTTTGAGGAAACTCTCTTCCAGCATGGAAATCACCCCGGCCCAGGTATTTTAAAATCGGTAGGAACAGCTTTATCTATTCAGCACGAGAGCGACGAGCACGAGCGGCTCGTCACGGTTATTTTTGAGGCTGTGGCTCTCGCCGGACTCGGTGAAGCTGACGTCCCCGGCGCGCACGGTGGTCAGCGTGCCGTTGTCGTTCAGCTCGCCCTCGCCGGAGAGGATGAGGTATGCCTCGCAGTCGCCCTCATGCATGTGGAAGCCTATCTCGCAGCCCTTTTCAAGGGTCACGGTGTTGAAGAGCTTGCCCTTGTCCCTCAGCAGCTCCGCGGGTATGACGGGGCACATCCGGACATGGCCCTCGCCTCCGCGCATGTGCTCTTTGACTGATGACGGCCGGTCCGCCGCTCTGATTATCATTCTGAACTCCTCCTTTTATTTGCCACAGATTTCGGCGACGGCCAGGGCGAATATCTTCGCCGCGGCCAGCGCGTCCCTGATATTCATGCGCTCGTTCGCGCCGTGCAGGTTGCTCTGGAATCCGGGCATGGCTATGCCGAAGCCGACGCCGCCCTCTATGTCGTGCACATAGGTGCCGCCGCCGGTGGAGAGGCACTCGCCCTTGAGCCCGGTATAGGTCTCGTAGCAGCCGAGCAGCGTGCGGACGAACTCGCCGTCGCCGGGGGTGTGGTGCGGCTGGCTCATCCCGCCCTCCGCGCTTATGCCGCGCTCAGAGAGCGCGGCGGCGCCCGCGAGGCGGCAGTTGGCCTCGGTGGCGCAGGTGGGGACCCGGCAGTCCAGGTGGCCGGTGAGGCCGCGCTCATCCAGGCTTATGACGTTCAGCGAGGCCGTGAGCTCCCCGCAGAGCCCGTCGGACTGGGCGATTCCCAGGCCGCTGCCGTTCCAGACGCCGTGCGGGAAGAGTTCCGAGAGCGCGCGCACGGCGGCGTTCACGGGGGCGTCCTCGGCCAGCGGCAGGGAGCAGAGTATGCTCAGCAGGGCAGTGAGGGCGTTGTTCGCCTCCCAGGGGGAGGCGGCGTGGCCCTGTGTGCCGTGGACGGTCAGGCGGACGCCGCCCTTTTCCGGCTCGGCCAGAAGGTCCACGGCGCAGGCACCTGCGGCGCTGTGCGCGGACCAGAGCGCGGTCTCGGCGTCCAGTCCCAGGACCAGGGCGGTGGCGTCGCCCGGTATGACGTTCACGCGGAAGCCGCCCTCCAGCGAGGCGACGCGGGGCAGGGCATCCGAGCTGTCCCAGTTGGAGGAGAGGGCGGGGGCCCAGCGCCCCTTCTCGGTGTTGTAAACGGGAAAGCCCGTGTCGGGCGTGAAAGTGTTCGGGGCGGGGGCGTTCTCGCGGTAGAAATAGGGCAGGTCCTCAGAGCCGGGCTCCTCGTCCGTGCCCATGATGAGCCGGCAGCCGCTCCTGAGCTCCACCCCCAGCTCCCTCAGGCAGCGGAGGGCCATGAGGGCCACGGCGACGGGGCCCTTGTCGTCGTCCGTGCCGCGGCCATAAAGGCAGCCGTCGCTGCCGACGGTGACGCGGTAGGGGTCCGTATCCCAGCCCTCGCCCTCGCCGACCACGTCCAGATGGCCGAGGATGTCGAGCTCGCTGGGCAGGGAATTGAAGCTGGCGACGCCCACGGCGCCCCCATAAATCTCTGTTTCAAAGCCGTATTCGCGGCACATTGCCAGCGCCTCGTCCAGCGCCGCGCGCGGGCCGGGCCCGAAGGGCGCGCCGGGCGCGCTCTCGCCCCTGACGCTTCTGACGGCCACGAGGCGGCCCACGTCGCGTATCAGATCGTCCACGTGCGCGTCTACCCAATGCGAAATCCGGTCTTTAAGCTCCATTTTCAATCAGCTCCTTCGTGTGCCTCTCGGCCTCGGCGTATATCCGCTCCGCGTCGGCATTGGGGAACGCGCCGTTTTCGTACAATATGCGCCCCGCGACCATGGTCAGGCGCACGTTCTCTTTAGAACCGCTGTAGACAAGGTTCCTGGCCGGGGCGTGAATGGGCCGCATATTGGGCCTGTTGAGGTCGATTACGGCCAGGTCGGCCTGTTTGCCCTCGGCCAGGCAGTCGCATTCGTCCAGGCCCATGGCCCTCGCGCCCCCGGAGCAGGCGGCGTAGAGCATGTCCTCGGCGGGGCAGGCGGCGGCGTCGCGCTCGCGCAGCTTCTGCAGCACGCAGGCGAGATAGAGTTCGCGGAACATATCCAGCGCGTTGTTGGAGGCGGGGCCGTCCGTGCCGACGGCCAGCCTGACCCCGCGCCTGGACATCTCGCAGAGCGGAGCTATGCCGCTGGCGAGCTTGGCGTTGGAGGCCGGGCAGGTGACGGCGGTGAGCCCCCTCCGTGCGAAGATGTCCATGTCGCGCCCAGAAAGCCAGACGCAGTGGTAGCCTCCCCCGCCGTAGTCAAAGAGGCCGAGGGACTCGAAATACTCGGTCGGGGTCATGCCGTGGCGCTCAATGCAGCCGGCGACCTCGCTCTCGGTCTCCGAGTTGTGCGTCCAGAAGGGGGCGCGGAGGGAGTGAGCCAGCTCGCTGAGCTCGCGCGGCAGCGAGCTGCCGGCCGTGTATTCGCCGTGCAGCCCGAGGCGGTAGCCGATCAGGGGGTGCAGGGAGTTGAATTTCTCGTAGTCGTCCGCGGCCGTGTTCACGCTGTCCCCCTCGGAGAGCGCGCCGCAGATGACGCTGCGGAAGCCCATCTCGATATTTGCCCGGGCGTAGGCCTCGCGGTGGAAGTACATGTCGAAACTCGCCGTGATGCCGCTGCTGAGGTATTCCAGCACGGCCAGGCGGGTGAAGGCATAGACCCGCTCCGGATTCAGGCGGGCCTCCAGAGGGAACACCTTCTCGGACAGCCAGCTCTGCAGCGGCAGGTCGTCGGCGTAGGAGCGCAGAAAGGTCATCGCGGAGTGGGTGTGCGCGTTCTTAAAGCCGGGGATTATCAGGGAGCCACCGAGGTCTATCTCGCGCTCAAACCCGCCCTGTGCGGCGCGCTCCGGGCCCACATAGGCCAGGCGGCTGCCGTCGGTCCAGACTTCTCCGGCGAAATGCCGGCAGTTGCCGTCGTCCATCGGCATGACGAGGGCATTGTACAGCCTTATCAAACTATCACTTTCCTTTCGGCACATTAGAGGTTATCACCGCCGGTGCGCCTTGTCAATTGCAAAAGCCGCGCCGGCGTGCTATTATGTCGGTACAGAGGAGGCGATGGGCATGCAGCCGCAGGAGCTCATGGATTTTATACACATTCTGGAGAAGATGAAGTGCAACACCCGGCACGGCTGGACGAGCACGGGCCGGCACGAATCGGTGGCCGAACACACCTTCCGCGTCACGGCGATGGCGATGCTGCTCGAGGGGGAGTTCCCGCAGCTGGACATGGCGCGCGTCATCAGGATGTGCATAGTCCACGACTGGGGGGAGGCCGTGACTGGGGATATACCGTCCTTCCTCAAGACGGACGAGGACGAGCGCACGGAGGCCGAGGCCGTGGACAGGCTGCTCTCCGTCCTGCCGGACAAAAAGGCGGAACTGTCCGCGCTGTTTGCCGAGCTGAACGCCCTGGAGACGCCGGAGGCGAAGCTGTTCAAGGCTCTGGACCGTATCGAGGCGGTGATACAGCACAACGAGGCACCGCTGAGCACCTGGATAGAGAGCGAGCGCACTCTGAACCTGGAATACGGCACGGCGGACTGCGCCAACTTTCCCTTTATGGCCGAACTGCGGCGGATAGCCGCGCGCGAGACGGAGGAGAAGCTCGCGGCGGGGGAGTGAGAGCTCACCTCAGCCCGTTTTGGCGGAGCAGCTCCAGCGAGCGCGCCGAGGCCCGGGTCAGGAAATCGGCCAGGAAGGCCTCCGGGCTGGGGTAGTGCCTTATATATTTCATCCCGGGAGGGGCGGCCGGCGGGGCCGGGGGCGCGAGCTGCACGCCCCCGGCCTCGGCCTCTTTCATGGCCACTGTGCCGGGGCGGTAAAAGTGGTCGAGCCTTATGTGCCTGAGCTCGTGCTCGAGCTTGGAGCGCCGGCGCTCCTCGCTCAGGCGCATGTTGATATATATGTCGAAGCTCCCGTCGTCATTGGGAACGGTACAGCCCTCGATGGACGGAGGCAGCTCTATGAGGCGGACAAAATAGTCCGGTGTCCACACGGCGCGTCAGTCCTTCCCCTCTACGCGCCGGAGCGCCTCAATGATGGCCACGGCCTTTTCCACATCGGCCTTCGTGGCGTCCTTGGAGACCGAGAAGAGCATCCGTAGCTCGGGCCTGGTCGCGAGCTGCTCCAGATACTCCGTCAGCTCCGAGTCCCCGTTCACGGCGGAGGCCGCCGCCGGCTTGGGAGCCGTGTCGCCGCAGAGCTCGTCCGTGGTGACGCCGAAGTAGTCGGCTATACGCGCCTTGGTGGCATCCGTGGGGTTGCAGCCGTTTTTCCAGCGGGTGACGGTGGATTTTTGAAAGCCGAGCTCCGTGGCCACGGCCGTCGGCGCCTTCCCAAGGCCGTTGCACAGGCGAAGAAAATTCTCGTAAAACATGCTCAGAGCCTCCCGCATCAAGTCTACAGCAACAATATCACATAAAGTAAACTTTTGCAACCCAAAAACAGCTCAAAAGTTCACAAAAATCCCCTGATGGCCGCCCCAGCGCGGGGCTGGACACTTATGAGCCTATACCGCGGCGTAGATGAGCGCGGCGGCTATGAGCACGGCCTCGAAAAAGCATATCAGGGGCATGCCGACGGTAAAGCCCGTGTGCAGGGTCTTGTGGCGGAATATGTGCATCCCCAGCATTATACCCGGGCTCCCGCCGAGAAAGGCGACGAAGAAGAGCGTGGCCTCCGGGATGCGCCGCCCGCCCCGCCGGGCGCGCGACTTGTCGACGGCCATGAGGACAAAGGCGTCTATGTTGATGAAGAGCAGATACGCCCCAAGTAAGACATAAAGAACTATCAAGGCAAATCCTCCAGCTCGCCGAAATACCAGCCGCTCACGCCGTTGTGCTTCACGAGAAAGCCTCGGCCCGTGGCCTCTATCACGGAGACCTCATCGCCGGGCGAGAGGGGCAGGACATAGTCGGTGCAGTCGTTGCAGCGCACGGTCTCTCCGCCGCCGTAGAGATATTTGGTGAGTATGTCCAGCTCATATCCGGTCCGGACATGGCGGCAGCGGGAGAACTCCGCGCCGCGCGAGAGGACCTGCACGACATTGTCGCCCCAGCGGATGTATGTACTCCGCTCAGAGGCGGCCTGGGCGCTTTTCACCCTCCGGACGGGGAAACGGTCATAGGCGGCGAACCCGAAGTCCTCGCTGCCGTTGCGGGGTATTATCAGGGCGTTGAGCTGCCCGTCGTCCTTCAGGACGCAGCCGCCGTCTATGCTGGCGATCCTGCTCTCACGGTCTATTATTGGGTTGGCGCAGCAGATGTCCCCGCCGTAGAGCTGCACGGGCCAGTGCCCGACGATGACCCATTTGCCGAATTTCCGGCCCTGGCCCATGAAATTGTCGTTCTTCATGCAGTCCCAGCCGTCCCAGCCGGCGGGCTCGCCGGGTGGGAGTCCGCCGTGGACGAAGGTATGGTGCTCCGTCTCCAGCACATGGGGCATGGAGTCGATAAAATCCAGCTCCCTCCCGAAAGAGGCGGCCAGGGCGGAGCGCATGGCCTCGATATCGGGCTCAGGGCCCAGGGGGAAGCCTATCTCCGCGCACATCTGGGCCAGCAGCCCGGGGCCCCAGCCGTTGCTGTCGGAGCTGAGGTAACGCCGGAGATATCCGTCGGAGTAGCCCTGGGGGCGGTAGATCTCCTCCTGCCAGCAGTCGCAGTTGCCCTGGACGCCCAGGACATTGTACTTCTCGGAGAGGTCCATTATAAAGCGGAGGGTGTCCAGGCTCTGCGGCCCCTTTTCCATCATATCCCCGCAGAGGACTAAGGTGTCCTCCGCGCCCAGCTCCACGCGCTCTAGGAGGGCGCGCAGATAGGGCAGGTTGCCGTGTACGTCGGATATGGCGATTATCCTGCCGCTCTCCGGCAGCTCGGCGCGGCGTATCCTGGCAGGCCACATCATATCTCCCGCTCCATCAGATACTGCTCGGAGGCCACGCCGGGGTCAGTGCGCAGCCGGCGGAAGCCGAAGTGCTCGTAGAAGCCTATGGCGCGGCCGTTGGTGACGGCCACGTGGAGGCGCATCGCCCTGCGCCCCATGCCGCCGAAATAGGCCGCGGCACAGCCTATCAGCTGTATGCCGAGGCCGTGGCCGCGGAATTCGGGTAGGAGGTAGAGCAGGCTTATCCAGCCGCAGCCCTCGGCCCGGCCCCTCTCCGTGTCCAGCTCCAGTACGCCCACATGCGTGTCGCCGCTCATGACCTTCAGCAGGCTGTCGGGGTCCTTTGCGGCGTGCGAGCGCGCCGAGGAGAGGTATACGCTGGAGACAAAGCCGTCGTCGCTCCCGTGGGCCACAATCCAGCTGTCGCGGTAGCAGCGGAGATAGAAGGCGGCGTCGCCGTCGAGGCGGGGATTGAGGGGCTCGAAGCGGAGGCTGGTCATGTCCTCTTTCTTTGTGTCGCGCCACCAGACCTGCCGGGCAAAGGTGGAGAGCTCGCCCAGGTGGCTGTTGTCGTTGTAGTATTCCACGCTTATCTTCCCGCCGTCGACATGCAGCAGGGAGACCGAGGTGTTGTCCCCGTGCATCATGGCGTCCGCGCTGGTCAGGCCGAGCACACCCATGAGGAATATCTTTATGGCCATGCCGTGCGAGACGACGGCCACGGTTTTGCCGTCGTTTTCGGCGGCGATGGAGAGTATGGCGGAGGTTATGCGCCGCTGGACGCTCTCAAAGCTCTCGCTGCCGGGGACGGCCCAGTGTTCGATGTCGTTGTTGAATTTATACATCTCGTCACCCCAGCGGTAGCTGAGCTCCCCCCAGGGCTGGCCCTCCCAGACGCCCATGCAGATTTCCCGCAGCTCCGCCGTCCTGTGCAGGGGCAGGTCCCTCCCCCGGAGTATGGCCCCGGCGGTCTCCACCGTCCTGTCCAGGTCGCTGGAATAGACGGCGTCTATATGTATGTCCTTGAACCGCTCCGCGAGGGCGTCTATCTGTTTTCTGCCGCGCTCCGTGATTTTTCCGTTCCAGTGCCCCTGGGCGCGCCGGAAGAGATTGCCCTCGGCCTCCGCGTGGCGTATGAGGTATATGGTAGTCATGTTATGGGCCTCCGTGTGTGCGACCCGGAACGGCGCGGCTCGTATTGACCGCGCGCCCCGGTCAGGTTATAATAAACAACACAGCAATTCTACTACAATTCTCCCCGCGAGACAAGCGGAGCTTTAAAAGTCCGGGACGGGGGCGCGAAAATTTGACGCGCGGCACGCAAAGCGCGGCAGAAGGGCCGCCGGCAGGCGGCGATAGAAAAGGAGCTTGCAATTTGAAGGTTATACATCTGATAAGCGGCGGTGACACCGGCGGGGCCAAGACCCACGTCCACTCGCTGCTCCACAACCTCTCGCGCAGCGTGTCCGTCACGCTCGTCTGCTTCAGGGGCGGCCCTTTCGCGGAGGAGGCCGCGGCCCTGGGCATAGACACGCGCATCATGGACGGGGGGTTTTTCCGCGCGCTCAGGCAGGTGAAGAGCCTGATAGAGAGCGAGGGCTACGACATAATCCACTGCCACGGCTCGCGCGCCAACCTGGCCGGGGCGCTCCTCAGGGTGAGCACCGGGAAGCCGGTGGTGAGCACCGTGCACAGCGACTACAAGCTGGACTACCTCGGCCGTCCGGCCGCCGCCCTCACCTACGGCAACCTGAATATCCTCGCGCTGAGGCACATCAAATACCACATAGGCGTCTCGGACGCCATGCGGGCCCTGCTTATCTCGCGCGGTTTCCCCAGGGCGACCACCTTTGCCATATATAACGGGCTCGATTTCTCGCGCGCTATCCCCGCGCGCGACCGGCAGGCCTTCTATGCGCGCGTCGGCGCGCACGTGGAGAGCGGGGACGTGGTCGTGGGCGCCGCGGCGCGCCTGGACCCGGTGAAGGACCTGGGCACGCTTGTGCGGGGCTTTGCCGAGGCCAAAAAGTCCGTGCCCAGCCTGCGATTGATAATAGCGGGGGAGGGGGCCGAGCGCGGAGCGTTGGAGGCCCTGGCGGCCGAGCTCGGGGTGGCGGACAGCGTCACCCTGGCGGGCTGGCTGGACGACATGGACGAGTACTACGGGGCGCTGGACATCAATGCCCTGAGCTCGATATCGGAGACCTTTCCCTATGCCATAACCGAGGGGGCGGCCCACCGCCTCCCCACGGTCTCGAGCCGGGTGGGCGGCATACCGCGCCTCGTGGAGGACGGCGTGACCGGCTACCTCTTCGAGCCGGGGGACTGGGAGACGCTCTCCGTGCGCCTTGCGGCCCTCGCGAGCGACGGCGCGCTGAGGGAGCGGCTGGGAGAGGCGATATTCGAGCGCGCCGTGGCCGAGTTCTCCATGGAGGCCACCTGCCGGGAGCAGTGCGCGGTCTATGAGGAGATCCTGAGCCGCGAGTCGAACGGCGGGCGCTCGGGCGTGCTGGTCTGCGGGGCCTACGGCATGGGCAACGCCGGGGACGAGGCGATACTTGACGCCATCACCGCCGAACTCCGCTCCATAGACCCGCTGATGCCCATTACGGTCCTCTCGCGCGACCCGGAGGGCGCGGAGAGGCGGCTGGACGTGGACGCCCTGCACACCTTCAACGTCCCCGGCTTCCTGAGGGTCATGAGGCGGCGGGTGCTGTACATAAACGGCGGCGGCAGCCTCATACAGGATGTCACAAGCCGCCGCAGCCTGTGGTTCTATCTCTTTACCCTGCGCGCGGCGAAGGCCATGGGCTGCCGGGTCATGATGTACGGCTGCGGCATAGGCCCGGTAAACCGTCCCGGGGGCGTTCGGAGCACGCGCCGCACGATAAGCTCCTGCGTGGACATAGTCACGCTCAGGGAGCCTGACAGCATGGAGGAGCTGCACCGCTTCGGGGTGGAGGGGCCGGAGCTGATACTGGCCAGCGACCCGGCGCTCACCCTCTCGCCCGCCCCGGCGGAGGAGATAGACGCCGCCTTCAGGCGCGCGGGGGCCGCGCCGGACGGGCGCTACATCTGCTTCGCCCTCAGGATGTGGCCCGGATTTGAGGAGAAGGCCGCCGCGATAGCTACGGCTGCGCGGTATGCCTACGCCAAATATGGCCTGACGCCAGCCTTCGTCTCCATAAACCACAGGGGAGACGGGGAGGCGGCGGCGGTAGTGGCCTCCTCCCTGGAAGGGGTGCCGTATGTGACTATCCCCGGCCCCATGCCCTCGGATCTGGCCATAGGCGTGATGTCGCGCATGGAGCTCGTGGTCTCCATGCGGCTGCACGGCCTGATATTTGCCGCCGGGCAGGGCGTGCCGCTTGTGGGGGTGAGCTATGACCCCAAGGTCACGGCCTTCCTGCGCTGCGTGGACGGGGGCTGCACCCCGCTCGAATCGCTCACCGGCCCGGTACTCTGCGAGCTGATTGACGAGGCGGCCGCCAAGCGCGGCGACAGGGCCGCGCTGGAGGCCTCCGTGGAGCGCCTGCGCGCGATTGAGCACCGGAACACCGAGTCGGCAGCGAGGCTGCTTAATAAGACGCCGCGCGGGTGACCGCCGCGCCGGCGATTTCGACCCCGCCGCTCCCGTGGGAGCGGCGGGGCCGAGCCATGTCACGGCAGGGTTGGATAAGTGCCTTTATCCACCGATTGATTTATTAATAATTTTATGCTAACATAGGTCGAATCCTGCCGAAAGGACATGAAATATGAAAAACCAGAGGATACTCGCACCGCTGCTGGCCGCGGCGCTGCTTTTTCCGCTTGCCGCCTGCGGGGAGGGGGAGGCCGTCCCCAGCGCCTCGCCAGACCCGCACGAGGGCATGGAGTACATAAGCATCGGGGACTATTTTGACTGGATAACCCCCGCCGAGGGGCTGGAGCCGGCGGGCTTTACCCAGGAGGACTTCACCCTCCGCGACGACGGGATAGTAGAGTACAACGGGGACAAGTACGAGACCCGCCTCGGCGTCGACGTGTCCTTCTATCAGGGCGACATCGACTGGGAGGCCGTGGCCGATTCCGGAGTGGAATTTGCCATGATACGCTGCGGCTACAGGGGATACGGCGAGGAGGGCAACATGGCCGAGGACGAGAAGTTCCGCCAGAATATGGAGGGTGCTCTCGCCGCCGGGCTCGACGTGGGGGTGTATTTCTTCTCGCAGTCGCTCGGGGCCATAGAGGCGGCGGAGGAGGCCCTATATGTGCTCGACCTGATAGAGGGCTACGACATAACCATGCCCGTGGCATTCGACTGGGAGCCTGTGGAGCAGGCGGAACGCTACGATGAGGTGGACAGCGAGGCCATAACCTCCTCCGCAATAGTGTTCTGCGAGATGATAAAGGACGCGGGCTACACCCCCTGCGTCTACCTCTACCGCTATATAGCGTATTACGAGTACGACATGGCGCGCCTGGCCGGTTACCCGCTCTGGGCGGGAGCCCCGGGGTATTGGGACGACTTCTACTATGAGCACGATATCTGGCAGTACTCCACGACGGGCCGGATACCGGGCATAGAGGCCGATGTGGATTTGAATATGCAGTATCTCCCGCTGGACAGCGGGGACGCGGCGCCCGAGACGGCCGCGGCGTCCGGGGCCGATGCCCGGTGACGGCCTGAAAAACATAGAGTTCCGCCCGGTCTCCGGGCGGAACTCTTTTTGTGGGGCCGCTGCACTGGAATAGCAGGGGATATGGGAGAGGGACCGGATATCCGGTCCCTCCGCATTTTTATTCGTCAATTCCCACGCAGAAGCGCATCAGCATCGCCGCCGCCTGGGCCCTGGCCGCAGTGCCCTGCGGGACCAGCGTGGACTCCGTCACGCCGGTGATGATGCCCTCGCCGCAGGCCCACTGCAGGGCCGGTATGGCGTACTCGCTTATCGACGCGAAGTCCTCGTAGCTGAGTATGTTTGTGCTCTCGCCTATGGAGACGTCATAGCCCTCATACTGCGCGTAGCGGTACAGGATAGCCGCGAACTGCTCGCGCGTGACGGCTGCGTCGGGCGCGAACTCGCTCTCGCTCACGCCGTTGACTATGCCCTCGCTGGCCGCCCAGCGGACCGCCTCGGTGTACCAGGCACCGCCCGCCACGTCGGTGAACGGCAGGGCGTAATTCACAACCGGCTCCCCGTCGAGCCTCCAGAGGATGGTCACCAGCTGCGCGCGCGTGACCGTGCCGTCCGGGGCGAACAGCCCGCCGCCAACGCCGTCCATCAGGCCGTTTTCATATACGTACACTACGTTCTCATAGA
>CALWYN010000081.1 GCA_944385755.1 uncultured Oscillospiraceae bacterium | reverse complement strand
GAGCCCCACACCGTCATCGCCTGCATCGTCCAGGCCGCGGACGCCATCAGCGCCTCGCGCCCCGGCGCCCGCCGCGAGAACGTGGAGAACTACGTCAAGCGCCTGGAGAAGCTCGAGGCCGTCACGCGCTCCTTCCCCGGAATTGCCGGCTGCTACGCCATACAGGCCGGCCGCGAAATCCGCGTAATGGTCAAGCCCGAGGAGGTCAGCGAGGACCAGATGGTCCTGCTCGCCCGCGACATCGCCAAGAAGATAGAGGACGAGCTCACCTACCCAGGCCAGATCAAGGTACACGTCCTGCGCGAGACCAAGGCCATAGAGTACGCCAAATAATCCGGGTATTCCCCATCCCGACAACAGCAAAATCCCGGCCGGACTTTTATCCGGCCGGGATTTTTTGCGCATTTCGGCCCGCGGGGCCCCTCAGCGCAGCTCAAAGAAGTCACGCAGGTCGTCCAGCAGTCTCTCCGCCCCCTCGCGGCTGAGCGAATAGATGCTCCGCGCGCCGCGCAGTTCAAGCCCAACCAGGCGGGCGTTCAGGAGTATCTGCATGTGGTGCGTCACGGTCGCCGCCGACAGCCCCGTGATTGAGGCTAGCTCCCCGGCGCTGCGGGGGGCCTCCCTGAGCGCGGCGAGGATGTCCAGCCTCTTTTTGTCGGCCACCGCCTTCAGCGAGTCCTGGAAGCGGAGCATGGAAAAGGCCTCGGAGCACTCCAGGAGCGAAGTCAGCACGCCCGAAATCACCGTCCACGGCCCTTTGCTGTTTTTCTCGACGAGCATCCTGTCCAGGACTATTGTCGTGCTGGCGAAGCACTCGATACCCGGGCGGACAATATACTGCCCCTCCGGCAGCCCAAAGTCCGACGGTCCCTCCAGCAGCGCGCCCGGGCCGCCGGCCTCGAGCACGGGCTCCGTGTGCACGTACCACTCCTCTATGAGCGGCGCGGCGAGATAGACCTTCTCATTAAAGAGCTCCGCGCCGCGGCTGAGCACCGCGCCTATCTCCGCTTTTCGCCGCTCCCAGTTTACGCATAGGTCGAGCATGTTCCAGCGGTAATCCGCGGGCACCTCATGTCCGTTCAGGGCGGACATCAGGTGTACGAACTCCTCCAGGGAGAGCTCGCTCCTGTAGCTGGCGTCGCCCGGCAGAATGGCGGCGGCATCGTTATAGATGAAAGCGGCGAGCTGTTCCCTGCCGAAGTCCCTCTGCATCGAAAGACGCACCAGCGAGGACGGGGGCGACAGGCCCTCGTTGGGCGCGCGGTAGTCCCTTCGCAGCACCTCCTCGCTGAGCCCAAGGCCGTCTATGACGTGCCGCTCTATCTCCCGCAGCGGCGGAAACCACTTCTCGCACATTGAGCGGCTCAGGCCGAAGCGCCTCTCGTAGTATTCCGACGCATAATCTATGCCCGAGAAACATGGCTCACGCCCGTCCTCCGGGCCGAGCGCGGCGTCGAGGATATAGGTCACCTCGTAGAGCGCGTCCGGCTCCTTTGTCAGAATAAAATCTTTACCATCCATATCAAAGCTCCTTAAAGGCCCGCATGCGGGTCACAATATAGAACAGCACGGCACAGCCCAGGCTGAGCCAGAACATGCACTGCGGTACGGTCATGACCGCCGCGGCGGCGCTGCACATGAGCGAACCCGCGGGCGACATGAGCATCAGCAGCGAATTCGTGACGCCCGTGGTACGCGCGAGGAAGTCCTTGTCCGTGTGTATCATGAACTGCGAGCTGTAGAGCGTGTTCAGCACGCCGAGCGCGAGCCCATCCGCCAAATTCAGCGCCAGCAGCCCCACCGTGCGCTGCGCGAGCGTGGGCAGAAGCAGCAGCAGCGGCGTCGCCGCGCCGGACAGGGCGAAGATAAGCCCGGCGGCCGTGGCCGTGGTGCGGATGCGTATTTTTTCAAGCCGCGGCACTATCAGCGCACCCACGGCCACGCCGGCCACCATCACAAGCTGCGCCGCGCTCAGCAGCGTGGCCCCGCCGCCGAGATTGTCGGTGACGAAGGGCGTGTAGAAGGTGTTTATGGGCGATGAGATGAAGTTCAGCGCCATGCCGAGCATCGTGATGGCCCACAGCAGCTTGCTGCCCTTGAGATATTTTAACCCATCTCCCATGTCCCGCGCAACCGCGCGGACGCTCACTTTGCCGGCATCCTCCCTCGGCGGCAGTTTTATCTTCAGCACGGCGATGGCGGCGCCGGAGAAGAAAAACGTGGCCATGTCTATCGCGAGGGCCCACTCCATGCCGAGCCCCTCCACGATGGGCCCCGCCAGCGCGAGGCCGATCACCGTGCACACCTGCCCGAGGCCGCCGTTGAGCGCCACGCCCACGGTGTACTTCTCCTTTTCGAGCAGCGCGGGCATCGCGCAGGCCCCGGCGGGTATGCGCAGCGTCTCAAGGGTGGAGATGAGGGCCACGCAGATGAAGAGCGCCGCCGTGCTCAGCGCGTCCAGGTACAGCAGCAGGACTATGAACGCCACGACCGCGCCGCGCGCGAAATCCATCCAGACCATGACCGACTTCTTGTTCATGCGGTCCACCAGCGCGCCGGCTATGGGTTGCAATACAATGGTGGGCAGATAATTCACCGTCAAAAGCAGGGCCATCATGGACGCCGAGCCCGTGACCTCGTACATCAAAAGCGAGAAAGCTATGCTGTCCACCGAGTCGCCGAAGCGGTTCACCGCGTTGGCCGCCAGCAGTTTGAAATACTCCCTCTCGCCCCTGAGCTCAGAATATTTCGATAATTTTGAAGTCATTTGACCCATCCCTTTGATAAACTTCAAAATTATAATACGGCTCATTTTGATGTTTGTCAATAGTTATTTTGAAAATCATCAAACTCTTTTGTTCCGGCGAGTTGATAAAACATTGTATTTCGACGTCTATATTCTCCTTGACAGCTGCCTGCGCTTGTGGTACAGTATCAGCGCGTTTAATACAGTATTTCGTCCCACCTTAACAGAATCTTAAAGAAATTAAGGCTGTTATTTTAAGTTTTAACCTTTATTATGGACGCATAGATAAGGAGGGGTAACGATGGACGCGGTAAAGATCATAAATTACGTCATATCTGTTATCTTCATAGTATGCTACAGCTATCAGTTTCTGTATATACTTGTCCCGCTCTTCCGGCGTGAAAGGCCGCACAGCGCCGAGCGGGCGCACCGCTATGCCGTGCTCATCTCGGCGCGCAACGAGCAGGCGGTCATAGGCAACCTGCTGGACAGCATAGCGCGCCAGAGCTATGACTCTTCCCTCATAACCACATTCGTCGTGGCCGACAACTGCACCGACGAGACCGCGAGAATCGCCCGCGAGCACGGAGCCGTGGTGTTTGAGCGTTTCGACACCTCCCGCATAGGCAAGGGCTACGCTCTCGCCTATCTGATGGAGCGCATAGACGAGCTCTACCCCGGGCACCCCTTCGAGGGCTATTTCGTGTTCGACGCCGACAATGTGCTCGAAGAGAGCTACATCGAGGAGATGAACCGTACCTTCTCCGACGGATACGAGGTCGTCACCAGTTACCGCAACTCCAAGAACTACGGCGACAACTGGATCTCCTCCGGCTATGCCCTCTGGTTCCTGCGGGAATCGCAGTTCCTCAACCGCTGCCGCATGCGGCTGGGGACAAGCGCCGCCGTCTCCGGCACCGGCTTCCTCTTCTCCCGCAGGGCAATAGACGAGTGCGGCGGCTGGCACTTCTTCCTCCTCACCGAGGACATCGAGTTCACCATCGAGTGCGTCACCCGCGGCTGGAAGATCGGCTACTGCGGGAAGGCCGTCCTCTACGACGAGCAGCCCACCCGCTTTATCCAGAGCTGGCACCAGCGCCTCCGCTGGTCCAGGGGCTACATCCAGGTTTTCGGCAAATACGGCGGAAAGCTGATACGCGGCATTTTCCACGGCTCCTTCGCCTGCTTTGACATGAGCATGGCCATCATGCCGGCCGCCATACTCTCCTTCATAGGCATAGGCGCCAACCTGACCGCTATCGTACTGAGCATAGTCGCCGGCTACGGGCTCGGCGCGGTCCTGAGTTCGCTCGGGAGCCTGCTCGTCAATTCCTGCCTGACCGTTCTCATAATCGGCTCCATAACCACCGTCACAGAGTGGAAGCGCATATATGCCCCGGCCTGGAAAAAGGTGCTCTACAACTTCACCTTCCCCCTCTTTATGCTCACGTACATCCCAATCTCCTTCACCGCTCTCTTCACCCGCCGCGTGGGCTGGAGGCACATAGAGCACACCCGCTCCGCCACTGTCGCCGACATCCGGGCCGCGAAAAATGCCAAAATAGCATAACGCTGAAAGGCGCGGGAAAACTCTGATAAAGTTCTGACAATTTGTACATTGATAATCTCTTGACATTCTCTTTTCCGCATGTTATATTTATAACAACCTCAGGGCCACAGGGCCGGGAAAGGAGAACCTCTTATGAAAATAGTCGAGAGCATCGGTGTGAACTACGAAGTCAAGGGCGAGCGCGAGGCCGAGGCGGCCGTCACCCTCGAGGAGGGCCTGTCCGCAGTCTCCAAGCGCCGCAACGCCTACATCGAGAGCTCGCTCGATGATGTCATCAGCGTCATCAGCCACGACTTCGGCGTCAGCATCACCCCCGCACTTGTCCGCTGACCCCCCAGCCGCCACGGCGGCAATTCTGACAATAACGCGCCACCGGCGCATATGAGAAAGCCCCCGTATCGGTATACGGGGGCTTTTTGTATACTCTGCCGCCGGCGGCCCCGGCTCTCCCACCGTACCCGAAACCGCCGCCCGTCCTGCCGCCGGTGAATGGGCGCCCTAGCGCCGGGCCGCATTCCGGGCGGAGTGCGCGCCCTAATCCCGCGTCGGGCGGGCGGCGGGAGCACAGCGGGTCCCGCCCTCCGGCGAGACATACACCCGACTCACCTCCCCGCCGTCACAGAGCACGTCGCAGAGGTAGCTCCAGCCCATCCGCTCATAGAGCCCCGTGTGGTCGGTGATGAGATAGAGGCGGGATATCCCCCTCGCCTCCATGTCCCGCAGCGCGAGGGACACCAGCCGCCTGGCGAGGCCGCGGCCCCTGTGTTCCGGCTCCACAAACAGCGCGCAGAGGTTCGGGGCGAGGTCCCGCCGGGCGTGGAAGTCGTTCTCTATCACGCCGCAGCCTCCGGCTATGCGCCCGTCAGCGTCCCTGAGCACATACCACTGCGGCACGCCGCCGCCCGCCGCGGCCTCCCTCATGCTCCCGGAATAGGCCTCCTTCGGGATGCCCCATTTCCCGGCGAACCAGGCGGCCGCCTCGTCTATGCTCTCGGGGTGCTCCCCTGTCAGTTCCGCCCTGTATATCATCCGGACACCTCCGTCCCCTCCGGGAGGGCGAACAGCGCCACCTGCCGCGGCGTATCCGCCGTCAGCTCCAACGAGTTGGAGCCGTAGACGCGCAGCAGCCCCGGGCAGAAGCCGGTGAACTCCTCCGGCGGCGCCAGGCGCCGGTTCCCCAGGCCGCGGCCCCCGTAGTGCATCGGCAGTATCACCCTGGGCGACAGCTCCTCGCAGAGCGCCCAGGCCTGGGCGGC
This sequence comes from uncultured Oscillospiraceae bacterium, assembly GCA_944385755.1. Taxonomy (GTDB): domain Bacteria; phylum Bacillota; class Clostridia; order Oscillospirales; family Oscillospiraceae; genus Scatomorpha. The sequence goes on along the minus strand of CALWYN010000081.1, from coordinate 8,363 downwards.
GTCTATGGTCAGGATTCCCCCCACCGGTATCATGAGCGCGTCGCAGCCCCGCAGCCTCTCCAGCTGCGAGGGCAACGGCCTGCAGCCCAGGTCGCCCAGATGCGCAACCTTCAGGCCCTCAGCGCGCAGGATACGCACCGTGTTCTCCCCGCGCAGGCGTCCATGGAGCACGTCGTGGAACGTGACGAGCTCCTCTGTCTCAAACGGACACGGCCCAGCGCCGCCCCTCAGCTCCACCGCCTCCCTGCAGTTGTGGTCATAGTGCTCATGGCTGCAGAGCACGGCGTCGGCCCTCAGCCTGAGCGGCGGATAGCCCCTCGCCTCCCGGTAATAATACGGGTCGAGGACCAGGGAATAGCCCCCGCTCCCGAGCTCAAAGCAGGAATGTCCGTGCCAGATGATACGCATCTTACCGCCCCCTGTTCTTCTGCGCCCAATATACCACCATTTCCCGCCAGGGGCAAGGTGGAGGAAATTTGACGTTTTTGACACCGTTCGGCCTCTTTGGTGGAGGAGAGATGTTGCGTTTTTCCCCGCCGGGTGCTATAATTCATACTGACTAATCCCATGCACCTGCACACAGGAGGACAACATGCTCAAGCGGACACTGTGCCTCGTCCTCTGCGCCTGCCTGCTGTTCACGGGTACGGCCCTGGCCGCCCCGTCCGGAGGCGAGATGAGCGCGAGCGAGGCCTGCATACAGTTTATCAAGTCATTTGAGGGCTTCTCCGCCACCGTACACGGGGACACGACAGGCTGGGCCATAGGCTATGGCACCCAGTGCGGAGAATTCGACTACCCCCTCGGCATAAGCGAGGAGGAGGCGGACGCCCTGATGCGCGCCGATCTGGCCGAGATGGAGTCGGTTCTGAACTCCTATCTGCTCTCCATGGGCCTCGAGCTCGAGCAGCATGAGTTCGATGCTCTCGTCAGCTTTACATACAATCTCGGCATAGGCTGGCTGGGCTCCGACTATCAGATTTACACCATGCTCACGACCGGCCATGGCGGCTACAGTGACGACGCCGTCATAAACATCTTCGCCCGCTACTGCCATGTCGGCACCGAGATAAACGAGGCCCTCCTCCAGCGCCGCCTGGCCGAGGCCAAAATGTTTCTCTACGGCGACTACCGCTTTGGGGGCACGCCGGGCTATGAGTACCGCTACAGCCTCACCGATGACGGGGATTACCGCCTGCTCGAACCCACCGGCGAACTCACCCCCGCCATCTTCAGCGATGTGGGGTATGAGACCTGGTACTACAGATACGTCGCGCCGCTGGCCTACAGCGGCCTGGTCGAGGGACGCGGCGCCGGGATATTTGACCCCGACGGCACGGTGACCAACGGCGAGGCCCTCAAGCTCATACTGCTCGCCGCGGGGTATGGCGAGCAGGCCCCCACGGATTACCGCTGGGCCAGCGGCTATCTCGCCCTCGCCCTGGACTACGCCATCGTCTCTCCCGATGACATCACCGAGCTCGACTACCCTGTCAGCCGCTCTCTGGTCGCGCAGATGGCCGCCAGGGCCCTCGGGCTGGCCCCCAGCGGCTCATCCCCCTTTGCGGACATAGACGACCCCTATGCCACCGCCCTCTATGAGGCCGGGGTCGTGGAGGGCACCATTGCCGGCGCCCACCGCGTATTCCGCCCCTACGCCAGCATAACCCGCGCCGAGATAAGCGCCATCGTCTGGCGGCTGTACAATCTCTGAGGAGGCAGCAAATGAACTCCACTCCCCGCCAACTTGTATCCGCCGTGGCCTATGCCATTCTGGGCCTCGTGCTGATTATCCGCCCCGGGCTGACGGCAAGCGTGCTCTGCGCCGGGCTCGGCATCTGCGCGCTGATTTTCGGACTTGTGAGAATAATCTCCTATTTCCTGCGCCGGGACAGCGCCACCGGCGCGGATCTGGCCGTGGGAATTGCCCTGGCGGCGGTCGGCATTCTCTGCCTGGCCGCCCCCCGCACCGTCATGTCCATACTGCCTCTGCTGCTCGGCGTTGTCCTGATAATCGACGGGGCCGGCAAGCTCTCCCGCAGTCTGGAGCTCAGGAAGCTGGGCTATTCCCACTGGTATCTGACGCTTCTCCTCGCGGCCTGCCTGCTCCTCGTGGGCATCGTGATGGTGCTCAATCCCTTCGGGATGGTTGAGACCGCCGTCACTTTCTTCGGCATATGCCTGCTCATCGACGGCCTGCTGGACATCATACTCCTGCTCAGACTGCGCTGAGCCGTATAATTTTGAAAATCAGCCGGCGAAAGCCGGCTGATTTCTCTTTCTCGGGTTTTATCCTCACTGATGGCGTTTGGCCGCAACCACAATTGGTACAAACAGCGTGCCCAGATAGGCCAGTAATACCGCCACCCAGAACATGCTCTCCGGCATGATCCGGTCGCACAGCAGGCAGAACCAGGGCGAGATCGCCATGGACGCGAGACACCATGTTCTGCCCGTCCGGAGAATATGCGGCCAATTCCTGTTGTTGAAATACACGCCCGCTATGTTCAGCCTGAACATCCCGTCGCTGACGAAGCTCAATTTGTTCTCGTCATAGAAGGCGGGGAGCCTCTCTCTGGCCCAGAAGCAGAACCAGAGCCCGAAGAGCGCCGACAGTCCGGTCATGGTCACCGCCTGTTCAAACCAGAAGCTGTCCGCCGTATGCAGCAGCCACAGCCCCGCCGCCCCGGCGGCGAGGCAGGCGCAATACCAGCCCAGCCTGCCCCTCCGGACACGCGCCGCAGGCCTGGCGGGCTCGTCTGAGAGATTCAGCGCGGTCTGCACCAGCTGTTCCACCCGCGCGCTGTCCATCGGCTCGGCCTCCTCAACGCGCCGGCACTCGAGCAGCTCCGTCGCGGTCACGCCCAGCGCCCCAGCCAGCGGGACCAGCAGCGTCACGTCCGGCAGCGACTGACCTGTCTCCCATTTTGAGACGGCCTTGTCTGTGACGCCCAGCCTGTCGGCGAGCTGCCGCTGCGTCAGCCCCAGGGCGCGGCGCTGCCCGGCCACAAAGGCCCCGAATTCCCTCTTGTCAAGCTCATACAAGCTCCTCACCTCGCCCCAATTTTACCGCATTCCCCGCTCAATAGCAATCGAGAGGCAGTAGAATCTGCGGCACAGCAGCAATTCTCCCCGCAGTTCAGCCTTCATATATCTAACAGGCGCCCTAAGGCTGGATGGCAAAGTCAGTCTGAGCCATACCCGAGAGTCTGCAGGACAGACATCCGGGCTCTGACCTCAGTCAAACCCAATCGGGCACTGTTTGAGCGCACATCGCAGACACGGTGTCTGTTGGCGAGCTCGGACGCCTTTGCGCTGGCTCTGGCCGACGGGCGGGCGGCCGGTCTTAGCCCCGCGCCCGCGTCAGCCGCCCTGCCCAGGGAAAAATATGGAGCCGCCCGGGATTCAATCCGGGCGGCTCCTCCTTTGAGCAAATGGAGCTGTTCCGCGTGTTAAGCGGCGCTTTCAATGAACCGCATGAGTATGGTGGCACACTGCGCGCGGGTCGCCGTGCCCTGCGGGACTATCGTGGTTGCGCTCACTCCAGTGATGATGCCGTTTTCCACGGCCCAGCGCATCGCGTCAAGCGCGTAGGCGCTGACGCTCGCCGCATCGGTGTAGGTGCTGAGGGCGTAATCGCTTTCAGGCTCGCCCGCATAGCGCCAGAGCATGGTTGCAAACTGCTCGCGCGTCACGAGCCCGTTCGCGTCTGTGCCGTCGCTGACATCCTCGGCCATCGCCCACGCCCTCGCCGTCTCAATCCAGCTCTCGCCGGTGACCGTCTGGCCGTCTATCCGGGCGAGAATCGTCCAGAGCATCGCGCGGGTCATCGTGCCGTTCGGATTGAACTCAGTCGTGCTCACGCCGTCCATGAGGCCGTTGGTGTAAGTGTACTCAACCGCGTCGTAGAACCAGTCGCCGCTCGCCACGTCGGCGAAGGGCATTTCCGCCCCGTCCGGGGCGTCGGGCGTGTCCGGCGTTTCCGGCACATGCGACACGTTGGGCACGGCGGGCTCTCCGGGAGTTTCCGGGTCCTCAGGCGTCCCCGGGCCCTCAGGGTCCTCAGGGTTCCCGGGGTCCTCGGGGTCCTCGGGGGATTCGGAGATATCCTCCGAGATGACGTAAACCCCGCCGGCCTCAACGGTGAATTTCACCGAGCCGTCCTCCTCGATGGATTTCAACACATCATCCCCATACCGCACACCGCCCGCGGCGTCGGGTATGGTCAGCGTGGGCTTCAGGGCCGCCAGCAGCGCCGTGTCCGCGTTCACCGTGACGGTTATCACGCCGTCCGCGCCCCGGACCACAGAGAGTGACGCGTCGAAGCTGCCCTCAAGGCCCTCATGAGCGGCCCTTCCCAGGTTCCAGGTGCCGAGGAGCGTCGTGCCCTGCTGGCCCACGACAGTTATGATGCGATCCTCTTCCGTCTCCTTATCAAAGGCCCCGGCGTCTATCATCAGGTCGGCGGATTCCGTGTCTATTATCTCGGTCGGACGGTCCCAGTCGGCGGTGAGATAGTTTTCCTCCTCCTGTTCGTCCGCCGTCAGGGACAGTGTGGCAATACCGCTGAGGGATAGCGGGGACACACTGCTGAAAGTCAGCATCCTCATGCCGTCGTCCGTGCGCGGCAGGTCCGGATAAAGCTGTGTCGGGTCGAAGTATGGGAATATCCAGCGCGGGTTGGTGATAACCCTCGTCTGGCCACTGCCGCCGACATTCACCGTGGGCGAACAGTTGATAATGGTATTAAAGATCTGGCTGCCCAGGTTTTTCTGTATTTCCGCAAGTATCGTCGCCGAGGTCATGTTTCTGTTTAGGGGCACTCCGTAATAGTTGCGGTAGAGGTAGAGCGTCCCGGAGCAACTCACGTCGAAGGTGACGCGGTTGTTGACAAAGTTGCACTCGTATATGCGGAAATAAAAGGGGCTGAGGAGCTCGTTGAGCTGCAGCACCTGCACGGCCGTATCGTTGTTGATGAACACGTTGCCCTCCCAGGGGTTCATGTTGGCCTGCCAGGCGGTGGGGAGGTCCACGCGCGCGGCGACAACGTTGTCCGCGAACACGCAGTAGTGCGGGTTTATCGTGTTCACGCTGGCATCCAGCGCGACGTCATAGCCCTGGAAGGTACACTCACGCGGCTCGGCGCGCCCGTTGTACAGCGCCCTTGTCGTCTCCCCTTCCCCCTTTTCCGGGGCTATGAAGTCGATCCCGAACAGCACGCAGGCGGAGCCGTTCAGGTCGATGCCGCCCTCAATGACCGTGCCGTTCCGCGACTCGAACTGGATCTCATAATCGCCCAGGGCCAGCAGGTTTTCCGGCAGGACTATCGTGCCCTCATACCTGTCGGCCGTCAGTGTGAACCTTATGTCTCCTCTTCCGTCCTGCGGCAGGTTCTCCGTGGCCTCAATGAGCGCCGCGTTCAGTTCTGCCACCGTGTCGTTCCCCGGGCGCTCATAGTCTCCGCCCTCGGAACGGTATATCTCGATGCAGGTGCCTATCGTGCCGGTGGTGTATTTTTCGCCGTCAACGTAGACGTCCACCGTGGCTGTGACGAGGGCTGTCGCCACATAGCCCTCTTTGACGTAGACATAGGCCGAGTTCCCGCTCACGCTCTCCAGCCGCGTCACGGCCTCGCCGCTGTCCTGCGAAAAGCTGAAGGTCTGGCCGAAGCCATCCCCCTCGCCGTAGAGCGTGCGTATCTCCATACCCGTCACCGTGGCGCTGACCCGGCTGTCCGGAATGTAATACGGCTGGTTCTCCGCGTCCACTTCCCTCCGCCCGGCGGTGACCGCCATCTCGCGGAAGTTGTACCGCCCGTTGTCCTCATCGGGCTGCATGGTCGTCGAGTTGGAGTATGTCCAGTTGCCCTCGTTTATGATTATCACGTCGCCGGTTTCGCCGTAGTCGAATACGAAGCCGACTATGTATTCCTCGCCGTCGAGAGGGACGCGGATGCAGCTGCCCCGAGGCTGCCTGTCTATACCGATGCCGCTGTTCTCGCCGCCGGCGGATACGCTCAGGCCGTATCCCATGTCATCCGTCGGCTCGGGGAGCGTGATTTTTATAGTCTTATCATCTATTTTGTCGTATCCGGCGGTCTCGTTGCCCGCCCAAATCGTGAGATTTCCAAAGTTGAATTTCTCCTCGGAGGTGAGCCAGATCTGGCCGTCCGTCAGGTCATAGTAGCAAACAAATGATTGAGGAGCTATGTACGACTCCTCTACCGGCCCGTCGGGGCCGTAGGCGCTGTAGAACTTCAGCCCCGTGCGCTCCGCCGTGGCCACGGCGGAGACCGTCTTATTCTCATATGTCTGGCCATTATACTCTATGGTCACCACGGCGCTCACCAGCGCCGTGGCCTCGCTGCCCTCCCGGCAATAGAGCGCGCCGGCGGCGCCGTCCACGGAAGGCACAATGTCGTCGGGGGAAAAGCTGAAGCTGTCCTCGTCGCCGGAGATGTGACGTATGCTCATGTTGCTGACCTGAATGTCCACGCCGGACACCGGCACATAATGTGCGCCGCCGTCGCTGTAAAAATACACCGTGCAGGCGGCCACGGACAGCTGGGACATCTCCACCAATGGCGCGTCCTCGGAGTACCCCGCCGTGCTGGTGTAGCTTATGGAGTTGTAGCCGTCGAGGACATATGCCCCTCCGGTTGAGATGCCGACGAGGCACTCGGCGCCGTCGACGTATTCAAAGCTGAAGGCGCTGGAGAAGGGCCTCGACCTCACGATGAAATTGTACTGCTGATTTCCACAGAGGGCATTTACCGAGTAGTTCATGTCCCCCTCCGGCTTCGGGAGCTCAATCTCTACGGGTTCGCCCGCCCATGTGATTTGCCAATCTTTCTGATACGCGAACACGGAGATCGGATGTCCTTTCAGGGCCTCATCGGCAATCAGCCAGACCTTCCCCTCCGTGGGCAGGGTATAGTAACAGACCTCCTCCGCGTACTCTATCTTCGTGCCGCCTTCCGCCGCGGTGTAGAAGGCGAACTGGGGCTCTTCGGCCTCTTCTGTCTTCACGTGGACGTACACGTCCACGGTTTCGCTATCCCCTCCGGCGGTCACGGTCACATTGGCGCCGACCGTGGCCTCGCCCGCCTTGCCGTTGTTCAGCCAGTACAGGTACTCCGCCGCGCCGGTGTAAGTCAGGACCGGCTCCGCGCCGCCGGAAAAGCTGAAAATGCCGTCGTCGGAGTGGATGACCATGCTGTTCACCGTGACGACGGCATCCGCGGCCGTCTCGTATGTTTTATTCGCATCATTCCAGATGAAGGCGCCGGCCCGGAGCGGCATCCACCGGCTGAACTGCGCGTTCCCGTCCGGGTAGTAGTCGGCGAGATTCGTCCAGGGAGTGCCGCTCTGGAAAACGTATGGCGTCCCGTCCCCGTCCGTGCCGTAAAAGCCGACGGTGTACGTCGTACCGCCCAATGTCGCGCTTGCCGCCTGGCTCTGCGCGGGGACGGACGTCCCCGACGTGTCCCCCGCGTCCGCCAGCGCCGGCATGGCGGCCAGGCTTACGATGAGCGCAAGGCAGAGCAGCAGGCTGAAAAATTTTCTCATGTCGTTTCCCTCCATCTATTTCGCAGTTCCTGACATTATTTCTGATTATAATATTATATATAATACGCCGGAGCAAGACCATTAGCCAGCTGCATAGTATGCAAAATTTCAATAGAATTTCGCGCCCGAAACGTCTGTCGGATGCTCCGCCGGGTTGTCTATGTCCACATCGTTGCCGGAGAACACGCACTCCGGGAATCTCAGCACCTCGTCTCCGGGCAGGTTGTCAATCAGTATCGCGGTGCCGTTGTCCATAAAGGCGTTGTTCCAGTACTCCGGGCTTGAGTAGTGCTCGGTGTAGTCCGTGTTGAAGTGCAGCGCCGTCCCGTTGCGCTCGAAAACACAGCCGGCCGCGCCTATCCAGGCCCCGTCGAGCGCCAGGGCAGCGGTGTCCCAGCCGGTGAAGGTGCAGCTGTCCATATATACCCCGTCGCCGGCCGTGACGGCCGTTCCGCCGCTGCCCTCAAAGCGTATGCCGATGAGCTCAGTGAGCTGCATGTAGGCCGAGCACACCGTCACCCCGCCGGTGAAGGTGGTGGCGTTCCCCTCGTCGTCGCGCGAGCCGAAGAGCGAGACACCGCGGCGCATGGCCAGACGCAGCTCGCCGGAGTAGGTGACCGGCGGCAGGTATATGTCGACGGCGATATCCAGCGGCACTTCGCGGTCGATGTAGTCCATCAGCGACTGCAGCTCCTCCGTCGTCTCCATCGCCGTGTCCTCCGGGGTAAAGACGCGCGTCTCGAGGTCGATGACCGTTATGCTCTGGCACAGCTGCACGGTGTCGCCGTTTTTCAT
>CALWYN010000080.1 GCA_944385755.1 uncultured Oscillospiraceae bacterium | reverse complement strand
TCTGCTGCTGCATGGACGCGCGCAGGAACCAGGTCTATAACGCCCTGTTTGAGATATCAGACGGCGTTCCGGCCCGGCTTGTTCCCGACAGGGCCGTCTCTATCGAGCAGCTCGCCGGCGACCTGGCCGGGCTGGGCCGCACGGCCTTCCTGGTGGGCGACGGGGCGCAGCTCTGCCTGGGGCAGCTCACGGTGCGGGGCATAGCCTGCCGGCTCGCGCCCGGGGCGCTGCTCCACCAGAGTGCCTGGGGCGTGTGTATGGCCGCCGTGGGCAGGGAGCCTGAGGACGCCGGGGCACTGCTGCCCGTGTATCTGCGCCTGTCGCAGGCGGAGAGGGAGCGGCAGGCGCGCCTGACGGCGGAGGGCCGGGGAGCGCGCGGGGAGGAAATCCAGTCACCAGGCGGGCGGGGACGCCCGCCCCTACCGATAACAACTAAAGGAGAGGGTATACCAATGAGCAACGGGCATGTATTCGACCACCCGCTTATCCAGCACAAGCTGTCCGTCCTGCGCGACAAGGACACGGGAGTAAAGGTCTTCCGCGAACTGGTCGGAGAGCTTGCGATGCTGATGTGCTATGAGGCCACGAGGGACCTGCCGCTGGAGGAGGTCGAAATTGAGACCCCGGTGGCCACGGCGAAGTGCAGGCAGATAGCCGGCAAGAAGCTGGCCGTGGTGCCGATACTCCGCGCGGGGCTGGGGATGGTGGACGGCATGGTCGCCCTCATGCCCAATGTCAAGGTGGGGCATATAGGGCTCTACCGCGATCCGGAGACCTTGGAGCCGGTTAAGTATTATTTCAAGATGCCGCCCGACATATCCGAGCGCGATGTCATCATAGTGGACCCCATGCTCGCCACCGGCGGCAGCGCCGCGGCCGCCGTGATGTTCCTGAAAGAGGCCGGGGTGAAGCACATAAAGCTCATGAGCATCATCGGGGCGCCGGAGGGCGTGGCCAGGATGCAGTCCGAGCACCCGGACGTGGACATCTTCGTCGCCGCGCTGGACGACCACCTCAACGAGCACGGCTACATCGTGCCCGGTCTGGGGGACGCCGGGGACAGGATTTTCGGGACAAAATGAAAAAATGCCCGGGCGCGTGCGCGCCCGGGTCTTTTTTGGGAGAATTTTATCAAAATAAACTGCGTGCCGGCTCAAATAATATGGGCATGAAAGCTGTTATTATGGCAGGCGGGGAGGGCAGGCGGCTGAAAGCCGTCACGGGCGATCTGCCCAAGCCAATGGTCCCGCTTCTGGGAAAGCCGCTCATGGAGCGGGTGATAGAGCTGCTCAGAGAGAGCGGCATAACCGAAATAGCCGCCACGCTGAGATACAACCCCGCGCCGATACTGGAGTATTTCGGCTCGGGAGAGGACTTCGGCGTAAAGCTGCGCTGGTTCATAGAGCAGGAGCCGCTGGGCACCGCGGGGAGTGTGAGAAATTGCCTGGACTTCACTGGAGGCGAGGATTTCCTTGTCGTCAGCGGGGATGCGGCCTGCGATTTTGACCTCGGCGAGCTGATGGCGGAGCACAATCGCGCGGGCGGCGCCGTCACCATAGCCCTCTATGAGAGCCCGGAGCCGCTGCGCTACGGGCTCGTCGTCCCGGACGCGGAGGGCGAGGTGCGCTGCTTCATAGAGAAGCCGCCCTGGGAGCGCGTGGTCACGGATTTGGTGAACACGGGGATCTATGCCGTGTCCCCCCGGGCCATGGAGCTGGTGCCGGAGCGGCGGGAGTTCGACTTCGCGCGCGACCTGTTCCCGCTGCTGATGGAGCGCGGGGAGGGCATAAGGGGAGTGAAAATGGAGGGCTACTGGTGCGATGTGGGCACTCCGGAGGCGTATTACCGCTGCTGCCTGGACGCGCTCGCTGGCCGGCTGCGCCTGGTGAGTCCTCCGCCGGCGGAGGAACACGGGAACCCGGAGGAGGCCCGGCGCGGACCACTGGAGGGGGAATTCAGGGCGGAGCGGCGCGTGCCCTGCCGCGACCGGGCGAAGCTCATGAGGGCCGTGTCCGGCAGTCTGATGGAGGCCGGGGCCGAGCTCGACGACGGCGTGGTGCTGAAAGCGGGCCACTGCGCGCTGAGAATATCCCCGAGCGCGGAGCGCAGCGAGATTGTGATAGAGGCCGCGGCCGGGGACTCGGACTTTCCCGAACAGCTGGCCGACGCGGCCGGGGAGCTGGTGACCTCTCTGGAGTGAGGTCCGGGGGCCTCACTCCAGAGAGTTTATGCCGGTCTGCAGGTCGTCGAGAAAGCGGCAGACGTGGAAGCCGTCACAGACCGCGTGGTGGACCTGCACCGCAATGGGCATGGTTGTCCTGCCTCCACTCTCGCGGTATTTCCCCATTGTAAAGATGGGGATGAGGTATTTGAATCCGGCCGTGTTCAAATTGAAGCCCTCGAAAGTCGTCCAGGGCAGCATGGAGACCGTGAAACAGTTCTCCGGCGCGCCGGGCTTGGGCTGAAAACCGCCCAGATTGCCATACTTCTCCATGTCACACGCATAGCTGCGCAGAAAGGCGCGGTAGTCCTCGGAATACTCTGTCCAGATATTCGAGAAGGTCCCGGTCGAGGCGTGGAAGACGGTATAGCACGGCGTCATGGAGAAGTAGAGCACCAGCTCTCCGCCGGGCCTGAGGGCCATGCGGAACTGTTCGTGGCGGTTCACCGTCCGGGTGAGCAGATACAGCATGGCCGGATAGAGCCTGTGCCCGCGGCGCCTGAGCTCCGTTATGTCCAGGGAGGCGGTCAGGCTGTAGGTGCAGGGGACGTCGGACATGTAGTGCTCATAGTATTCCCTGCGAGGCCATTCGGCCAGATCTATGACTGTGTATTCCATGGTGAATCAACTCCGGACAGACAAGGGGGCCGGCCTCGGGGCCGGCCCCCTTTACTTATATGGCCGCCAGGGCGTCCCTTATCTTCTGCTTGACCTCGGGGGAGACCTTACTGTCCGGGACCATGTTGAACACGGCCTCTATGGTCTTGCCCTTGACGAGCTTGACCATTGGGCTTTTCAGTATCTTGGGGTCGATGGCGTTCATCGCGTCGCAGGCGGCCTTGTTCTCGAGCAGCTCTTTTACAGTGACCTTGCTGATGTCCATATTATTTCTCCCTTCATATACCGGCGCAGGGGCCGGATTTATTGTCTATAATCTAACACATTTTTGGAAAATGTTCAAGATGTTTTCCCAATTTGACCGGAATCTGTGCTATAATACCGGAAAGAGGGCGGCGCGGCGGTGGACAGAGTGTACGATTTGCGGCGGGGCGCCCGGGAACGGAGGTAATGGGAGCATGGATTGGGAAATTGCAGTACGCACGGCCGCGCCGGAGGACGCCGGGGAGCTGCTGGAGATATACCGGCCGTATGTGGAGGAGACGGCCATCTCCTTCGAATACGAGGTGCCCTCCGAGGCCGTATTCCGCGCGCGGATAGAGCGGACGCTGGAGAAATATCCCTACATAGTCGCCGCGTCCGGTGGACGGCTCCTGGGCTACGCCTATGCCGGGCCATTCGTGGGCCGCGCGGCCTACGGCTGGGCGGCGGAGACGTCCATATACGTGAGGCGCGGCCTGGGCCGCCGGGGATTGGGCGGCAGGCTCTATGCCGCGCTGGAGGCCGCCCTGGGGGCGATGAACGTCCAGAACCTGAACGCCTGCATAGGCTACATCGACGAGGCGGACGAGTACCTCAACAGAAACAGCGCGGAGTTCCACGCCCACCTCGGCTACCGGCCGGTGGGCAGGTTCAGCAAATGCGGCTATAAATTCGGCCGCTGGTACGACATGATATGGATGGAGAAGCTCATAGGCACGCACCCGGATTCGCCGGGGCCGGTCAGGCCCTTCCCGGAGGTCCGGCCGGAGCTGGTGCCGTGGCTGCTGGAGAGCTGAGAGTGCGATTTATATGGAGTTGAGCCGTGCTTAGGATAATCACCGGCCGCGCGGGCGCCGGAAAGACCGCGAAGATAATGGAGGAGATACGCGCCGGCGTGGAGCGCGGAGAGGGCGAGCGGATACTGCTCGTTCCGGAGCAGTACAGCCACGAGGCGGAGCGCGAGCTCGCCGGGGTGGCGGGGCCGCGCATGGCGCTCTACGCGGAGGTGCTGAGCTTCACCGCTCTGGCCCGGCGCGTGGAGGCCGAGCTCGGCAGCCGCGGCAGGCGGCAGCTGGACCCGGGAGGGCGGCTGCTCTGCATGGCGCTGGCCGCGGAGAGCACGGCCTCCAGGCTGAAGGTCTATGCCGGGGCCCGCCGCTCGCCCGAGCTGCAGCTGCAGCTGCTGGGCGCGATAGACGAGCTGCGCGCCGCCGCGCTCACGCCCGAGGCGCTCGCCGCCGCCGCGGCGGCAGCCGGCGGGGCGCTGGGGGACAAGCTGGAGGACCTGGCCCTGCTCTCCGGAGCCTTTGAGGCCGCGGCCGGCGAGGCCCGGAGCGACCCCTCGGCCCGGCTCGGGGAGCTGCTTGAAAATTTGGACAGGAGCGCGCTGGGACGCAGCGGGCACATATATGTGGACGGCTTCACGGACTTCACGCGCCAGGAGGAGCTCGTCGTCTGCGCCCTCATGTCGAAGGGAGCGGACGTGACGGTCTGCCTGACGCTGGACTCCATGGATTCCGACAGCGAGGTCTTTGAGCTCAGCCGGAGGACCGCGCGGCGGCTGCTGCGCGAGGCCTCCGCGCGGGGCGTGCCCGGCCGCGTCGAGGAGCTGGCGGCGGCGGGCGGGGACGCCCTGGACGAGCTGGCCGCCGGGGTGTTCTCCTACGGCGGCGCGCGGCTTGACGCGGAGGGGCGTATCGAGCTGCGCGTGGCCCCGGGGATGGCTGAGGAGTGCGAATTCGCCGCGGCCAGGTGCCTGGAGCTGGCCAGGGGCGGCTGCCGCTGGCGGGATATCGCGATAGCGGTGCGCGGCTTTGACGACTACAGGCCGGCGCTGGAGGCGGCGTTCGCCTATTACGGCGTGCCCCTCTTCACGGCCCGGAACGTGGATGTGTTCTCAAAGCCCCTCCCGGCCCTGATAGCCGGGGCCTATGAGATAATCCTGGGCGGCTGGGAGCAGGCCGAGGTCTTTTCCTATCTGCGCACCGGGCTCGCGGGCCTGACGGACGCGGAGACGGACGTGCTGGAGAACTACTGCTGCACCTGGAGCATACGCGCGCGGCACTGGCTCTCGGAGGGCGACTGGAGGATGCCGCCCGAGGGCTATGGGCGGCGCGCGGAGAACTCGGACGCCCTGCTTGAGAAGATCAACGGCATACGCCGCCGGGCGGCGGGGCCGCTGCTGGGGCTGTACAGGCGCTCCCGGGAGGCCTCGACCGCCGGGGAACAGGCGGAGGCGCTGGCCGCGTTTTTTGAGGAGCTGGACCTGGCCGCCGCGCTGGCCGGCCGGGCGGACGCGCTGGAGAGGGCAGGGCGGAGGCAGGCCGCGGACGAGTACTCCCGCCTCTGGGACTCGGCAGTGTCCGCGCTGGAGCAGGCTGCGGCCATACTGGGGGACACGGCCATGGACGCGGCCGCCTTTTCGCGGCTGTACCTGCTCACGCTCTCTCAGTACGGCGTGGGGGGCATACCCGTCTCGCTGGACATGGTCACGGCCGGCGATATGGACAGGATGCGCCGGAGGCACATACGCCACCTGATAATCCTGGGGGCCTCGGAGGAGAGGCTGCCGCGCGCGGCCGCGGAGGGCGGCGTGGTGACCGCGGAGGGGCGGCGCGAGCGGGCCGCGCTGGGCTGTGGTCGCGCCGCCGGGGACGCGGAGCTGTGGCGGGAGTACTCGCTCATATACAACTGCCTCTCCCTGCCCTCCGAGACGCTGACCATGGTCTCCCCGGCGGTGGACTCCGAGGGGGCCCCGGGGCGGCCCAGCGTGATAGTATCCCGCGCCGCGAGGCTGTTCGGGCTGGAGCTCAGGGGGATAGACCCCGGAGAGAGCCGCGCCGCGGCCAGGGGGCCCGCCCTGGAGCTGGCGGCCTCGGCCGGAAGGGCCGGCGCCCCGGCGAGGGCCCGGGCCGCCGGGAGATGGTATGACATACATCAGCGCGGCAGGCTCGAGGCGCTGCGGCGGAGCGCCGGACAGCTGCGCGGCCGGCTCTCCGGGGAGGCGGCCAGGGCGCTTTACGGCCAGAACATGCGCCTGAGCGCCTCGCGCATAGAGAAGTTCGCCTCCTGCCGCTTCGCCTATTTCATGAACTACGGGCTGCGCGCCAGGCCGCTGACCCCGGCCGATTTCTCCCCGCCGGAGTACGGCGACTTCATGCACTATGTCCTGCAGCACACCGCCGCCGCGGCGGAGGAGCAGGGCGGATTCGGCGTCGTGCCGGAGGAGAGGCTGAT
>CALWYN010000079.1 GCA_944385755.1 uncultured Oscillospiraceae bacterium | reverse complement strand
TAGGCGCGGGCTGCACCGTCCTGGCGGGCGCGGAGATAGGGGACAACAGCGTCATCGCCGCGGGCAGCGTGGTAAAGGGGAAAATACCGCCCAACGTCGTCGCGGCGGGCGTGCCCTGCCGGGTGCTGAGGGAGCTGGGCAAATAGCCGTTCCGCGGGCGGAACAGAGACCCCGCCCCAAAAGACACAGGGCGCGGGCGCAGGGCTGTGCCCTTTGCCCGCGCCATGCGCGGATGGACAGCGTAAAGTCTCCGCGGTCAGATACCCTGCGTGTCCTCCTCATGGCGACGGAAGAGCAGCGTGATGCACCAGAGGGCGGAGAGGCCCACGAGGGTGTAGATCACGCGGCTCACGGTCGCGGTCTGCCCGCCGAAGAGCCACGCGACTATGTCGAAGCGGAACAGGCCGATGCTGCCCCAGTTTATGCCGCCGATGATGGCGAGGATCAGGGCTATGCGGTCCATTATCATGCTTTCAGCCTCCTTTTCGCAGCTATCATGCCCGGCAAGAAGGAATTTTATGCGTTCGACAAAAGTAGTTAAAAATCATCTTTTTTCGCTCTTGCAAATATCTGCGGTCCGGTGTATTCTCTAATCACAGCTTATCCAATTGCTGGCCCGCCGCAGGGCGAGGCCATCATGCGGGGACCCGGCTCATATCTTTATCCCACAACCCTGTTTTGGCGGACCGTGAGGTCCGCCGCCTTTTTTGGGGACGTCCTCCCCGCGCGGCGCGTGACCAGCTTTCGCGGGATTTTGCGGCGGTATGGGGTTAATATTTTTAAAAACGACGCAAAGGAGGCGTGTCCATGCAGGGCGTTATTGCCAGGCCGCGGCTGGGGCGCGCGGGGATAGTCCAGCTGGCGGTGAACGAGATAGACCCCAATCCCAATCAGCCGAGGCGGAGCTTTGACGGCGCCGCCCTGGAGGAGCTGGCGGCAAGGATCAGGGAGGACGGGGTGAAATTGCCGCTCTCCGTGAGGCCGCACTACGGGCGCTACGAGCTGGTGGCCGGCGAGCGCAGGCTGCGCGCGGCGAAACTGGCGGGACTCAAAAAGGTCCCGTGCGTGGTGCTGGACGTGGACATGGAGGAGTCCAGCGTGCTGGCAATGGTGGAGAACATGCAGCGGCAGGATCTGGACTTCGTGGAGGAGGCGCGGGGAATCGCCAACCTGATACGCCTCTTCGACATGAGCCAGGAGGAGGCCGCGCGGAGGCTCGGCAAGAGCCAGAGCGCCGTGGCGAACAAGCTGCGGCTGCTTAAACTGCCGCAGGACGTGCTCTCCGGCGCGCTGGAGGCCGGCCTGACCGAGAGGCACGCCCGCGCCCTGCTCAGGTTGCCCGGTCCCGAGGAGCAGCGCGCGGCGCTGAATTACATAAGGGAGCACTCACTGAACGTGGCGCAGACGGACGAGTACGTCGAGGCCCTTTTGGCCAGGAAGGAGGCCGCGGACAGGCCAGAGAGACGCCGAGCCTTCATACTCAAGGACGTGAGGGTGTTCCTCAACTCCCTCACCCACAGCCTGGACGTGATGAAGCGCGGCGGCATAGCCGCGGGGATGAAAAAGCAGGAGACGGACGAGGAGCTGATAGTCACGATATCTATACCGAAGAGGGGCCGGGAGACGTGACCGCGGCCCTCTCCGGGGCGGCGTTCAGCTCCCGGTAGGTCCGGAGGATAAACCAGGCGGAGAACACGGAGGTCAGCACGTCGGAGACGGGCATGGAGTAGAGCACGCCGTCTATGCCGAAGAATACCGGCAGGAGCAGGGCGAAGCCCACGCCGAATACCACCTCGCGCAGGAGCGAGAGCAGCGTGGAGGCGGCGGCCTTGCCCAGGGACTGGAGGAAGATGAACATACCCTTGTTCACACAGGCCAGGACGGTGGTGCATAGGAAAACGCGGAAGGATTTGATTGCGAACTCGGTGTAGTACACGCTCTCGTTCCTGGCGCCGAACAGCGCCGTGAGCTGGCCGGGGAAGAGCTCCACAACGGCGAGGGCCACCGCCCCCACGGCCGCCTCCGCCAGGAGGAGATGGGTGAAGAGGCTGCGCGCCCTGTCCCTGCGGCCGGCGCCGATGTTGTAGCCCACCACCGGGATGCAGCCCGCCGCCAGGCCCACGGCTATGGATATGACAATCTGGAAAACCTTCATCACTATGCCCACGACGGCCATGGGGATCTGGGTATACTCTTCCTGCCCGAATACGCTGTCCAGAGCGCCGTATTTGCTGAGCATGTTGTTGATGGCGGCCATCGAGGCGACCAGCGATATCTGCGAGAGCAGGCTGGTCATGCCCAGAGGGAGAAAGCGGGCCGAGAGCCTGGCGCTGGGGACGAAACTCTCTTTTCGGAGTGAGATGGTCCGCATATGGAACAGATACCAGACCGACAGCGCGGCGGTGAGCACCTGGCCGATGACAGTGGCCACGGCGGCGCCCATCATGCCCCAGTGGAAGCCGTATATGAACAGGGGGTCGAGTATGGTGTTGGCAACGGCGCCGGCGAGCGTGGCCGCCATGGCGAAGCGCGGGCTGCCGTCGGCGCGTATTATCGGATTCATGGCCTGGCCGAACATGTAAAACGGCACGCCCAGGGCGATGTAGAAGAAGTATTCCCCGGAGAGGGCGAAGGTCTCCCCGTTGACCCTGCCGCCGAAGAGCGTGAGCAGCTGGTCCATGAAAATGAGGTATAACGCCGTCAGCACAAGGCTGACGGCCACGCAGAGCACGACCGCCGTGCCGACGGCCCTGTGGGCGTCCTCGTCCCTGCCCTCGCCCAGGCACAGGCTGGCAAAGGCGCAGCAGCCGTCGCCAATCAGCACGGCTATGGCGAGGGCGATGACCGTGAGCGGGAACACGACCGTGTTGGCAGCGTTGCCGTAGGAGCCCAGATAGTCCGCATTGGCGATGAAAATCTGGTCGACTATGTTGTAGAGGGCGCCGACCAGCAGCGAGATTATACAGGGCAGGGAATACCTGCCCATCAGCCTGCCCACCGGCTCGGTCTCCAGATAGTTATTGGGTTTGGGGTCCATTTCTATTTCCTCCTCGAAAAAAGCGCGCGGCCGACGCTGGATTTATGCCATCGGCCACACGCTCACACATTTAAAAACTGTTCAGTTCAGATAATCCCCCACGGGGCAGTGGTTGTACTGTTTTATAACCTTGAGCACTATCGAGCCGTCGGGCTGCTCGCTCTCCTCCACGAGCCGGTAGAGGGTTCTGTTCTTGTCCAGCGTGCGCTTGTAGTGCTCCACCTCCTGGCGTACGGTGCCGGCGGCCAGCTCCGGCCCCAGTTCATCCTTGGCAAAGAAACGCAGCGTCTGGCAGATGCACGCCGATACTACCCTTTTCATAGGTCCCTCCTGAAAATAAAAATAGGACGCGGGCACAACCGGATTTACGCAGTTACGCCACACGTCGTATTCTCATTATATTCCGTTCTCAGAGGTTTTTCAAAGGGCATTTTTCACAAAAATGCCCCCAAACATGTGCCCGGAGGGGCCCACAGGGCCCCTCCGGGCCTGCCTCCGGTCAGGAGGCCTGCTCCTCCGCCTGAGCGGCGGAGGCCTTTTTGCGCTTTTTCGGCTCCGGGCTCAGGGGATTGAGCCGGCCGTACATCTTTGTCAGATTATAGATTTTCCGGGTCAGCTTGGGGGTTATCTCGCCCGGGAGCAGGCGCCAGCGCCAGTTGCCGAGCACCGTGCCCGGGGTGTTCATCCGGCAGCTGCCGTCCAGGCCCAGGTAGTCCTGCATCTCGGCCACAAAGAGGCGCGAGGGGCTGAGATGGCCCATGCGGAGTATGCCCCAGTCGTAGCCTTCGTCCTCGCTGAGGGCGCAGTATTTCTGCGCGAAGCCGAGCTCCCGTTTTTTCAGCAGGCCCAGCCACTGGCGGAGAGTGGGGTTGTCGTGGGTGCCGACATAGCAGATGCTATTCCAGCCGTAGCAGTGAGGGAGATAGTCCTCCCCCCCGTCGCCGAAGGCGAACTGCAGCAGCTTCATCCCGGGGAAGCCCGAGTCTGCCAGCAGCCGGCGCACCTCCGGGGTCATGTAGCCGAGGTCCTCGGCTATGAATCTGGCCTGCGGGAACCAGCCCTTGAGCACGCCTATGAGGTCCATGCCGGGCCCCTTGAGCCACTCGCCCCCGCGGGCGGTCTCTGCGTCCGCGGGCACGCTCCAATAGCTCTCGAAGCCGCGGAAATGGTCGATGCGTATGACGTCGTAGAGCTTCAGCGCGCCCTCTATCCGGCGTATCCACCAGCCGTAGCCGTCGGCCTTCATGGCGTCCCAGTCGTAGAGCGCGTTGCCCCAGAGCTGGCCGTCGGCGGTGAAGGCGTCCGGCGGGACGCCGGCCACGCGCTCCGGCAGGCGGTCCTCGTCGAGCTGGAAGAACTGCGGCTCTGCCCAGATGTCGGCCGAGTCGGGCGCGACATATATGGGCAGGTCGCCCACTATGTCGATGCCGAGGGAGTGCACATAGGCGCGCAGCGCGTCCCACTGGGCGTAGAAGAGGTACTGGATATAGGTGAACAGGCGTATGTCGTCCTGCAGCAGGGCCGTGTACTTCTCCACGCTCCCGGCCCGGCGGAGGCGGATGTCAGCGTCCGGCCACTCGGTCCAGCTCTTCATGCCGAAGTGCCGCTTGAGGGCCATGAACAGGGCGTAATCCGGCAGCCAGCGGCTGTTCGCCTCGCGGAAGGCGGCCACCTTCTCCGCGTCGCGCTCCCAGCCGCGCGTGCAGGCGAGGGAGAGCAGCCCGAAGCGGTTCTCGTATATCTTGCCGTAGTCTACTTGGCGGGGATCGGAGCCCCAGTCCAGGCGCGAGACCTCGGATTTTTTGAGCAGGCCGTCGGCTATGAGCAGGTCGAGGTCTATGAAATAGGGGTTGCCGGCGAAGGTGGAGAACGAGGCGTAGGGGGAGTCGGCATAGCCCGTGGGGCCGAGGGGCAGCAGCTGCCACACCGACTGGCCGGCGGCGGAGAGGAAGTCCGCAAAGCGGTAGGCCTCGCGCCCCAGGGTGCCTATGCCGTATTTGGAGGGCAGGGAGGAGATCGGCATCAATATGCCGCTTGTTCTTTCCATACCCGCCTCACCCCTTGACGGCGCCGGAGAGGACGCCCTTGATGATGTGCTTCTGGCCCAGCAGGTATATCACGATGATGGGCAGTATGGCGAGCATGATGCAGGCCATCATGGGGCCCATCTCCACCCGGCCGAAGCTGCCGCGGAAGAGCTGTATCAGCATGGAGATGGTCTTGTACTTGTTGACGTCCAGGATGAGCGTGGGCAGGAGGTAGTCGTTCCATATCCACATGGCCTCCAGGATGGCCACGGAGACCATGGTGGGCCGCAGCAGGGGGAACACTATCTTGAAAT
>CALWYN010000078.1 GCA_944385755.1 uncultured Oscillospiraceae bacterium | reverse complement strand
TGCCCAGATAGTTTAACATCTCCGGGCGGGATTGTCAACCTTGTTAATTGAGGATTTCAAACGTCGAGATATACTGCGAGCAGCGCGAGCCGAAGCCCTCGCTGGCCTCCAGGAAGCACTGCACCGTGATCTTGAAGCAGCCGCCCCGGCCGTTGTCCATAATGTAGTAGCTCCTTATGCAGTCCCGCCAGCTCCTGCCCCCGGGCGGGAACTCCATGAAATCCAGCTGCAGAAAGCCATCCTCCGCTTCAGGGTAATTCACGGCGGTATTGGTGAGAGGCCCTTCGGCCTCCTGAGCCAGTATCGCCTCCGCGAGCGCCTCGGGCGTCGTACTAGTGACCTGCACTATCTCCATATACATCTCCGGCAGGCCGGCATAGGCGGGATTGCCCTCGTCCATGGGCCGGGTGAGGCGAAAATAATTTTCGCGCTCGGTTATCTCGTTGCCGTCCTCCTCAACATATATGATATAGTCCGCCCACGGCGACGGAGTGCCCTCCGGGGCAATCTCGCCGTGGGCCTCCGCGACAGTGACGTCCTCAAGTCCCTCGAGCGTCAGGTTCGCCTCCCGCGGCGGGAAGAGCTTTTCTATCAGGTTTTCGCACACTGCCTGCACATATTCGGCGAAGGCCCGGCCCGGCGAGGTGCTGAAAAATATGCCCAGCACGGCGAACACGAGCACTGCCGCCGCTGCGAAGCGCAGCGGCCTTGCGCCGCGCCCGCTACGCCGGCCCTCCGCGTGCGCCTCGTCAATGAGATCTCCGCCGATTTCGCCTACCGCGTCAAAAAGCCTGTCAGCGTCCATCGATGAACCCCTCCTCAACGAGCTGCGCCGCGAGCTTTTCCCTCATGCGGAAAAGCATGCTTTTCACCTTGCCCTTGCTGTAGCAAAAGCGCGCGGCGATGTCCTCTATGCTGTCGCAGTACCAGTAGCGGCAGACGAAAACCCTTCGCTGTGCCTCGGGCTGAGAGCGCAGGAAGGCGTCTATGGCCGATGCGAGCTCATCGAGCCCCAGGCGATCGTCGATTTTTGAACCGTCCGCGACGCACCATGAGAGCTCCTCCAGCGCGAGCGCAGCCTGCCCTCCGCCGCGCTTTTCCGCGCTCTCGCGCCGCCAGCGGCTTACTGAAACGCGCCGCACTATCTTGCCGAGAAATGGGCGCAGTACGTCCGGCCGGTGCGGCGGCATGGCGTTCCACGCGGCGAGATATGTGTCATTCACGCTCTCCTCGGCATTAGGGCCGTCGCGCAGTATGCCGTATGCCACGCCGTAGCAGAAACGGCCGTATTTCACGTCCGTCGCGGTGATGGCGGCCTCATTGCGGGCCCAATAGAGCTCTACTATCCTGCTGTCCTCCATATGCCTGCCTCCCGTATGTCCCTGTAGACATACTCGCAAAGCGGAGCGGCCGGTTCCGCCGCTGCGAAAAATTCCTGGCCGTCTTTAAAAAACGGCCAGGAAGCTACAGTACGATTATGGTGATGCCGTTGTTGGAGCCGTCAAGGTCGCTGTCGCGGCGGAGTTCGTCGCAGCGGAGGAAAGCGCGGCGCGTGGCCTCGTCAAAAATGGAGAAGCTCTCGCCCGGTATGAAGTCGCGTATGAGTCCGCGGTCCTTCTGCCGCTGGAGATAGCCGCGCACCTCCACGCGGATGCGGCCGCCCTTGCCGGAGGAGCCATAACCGTGGATGAGCTTCAGCGCGGAGGCGCCCAGAGCCCTGCTGCTCTGTATGGCGTAGGTGGTGCGGCGGATGGCGAGGCCGGCGGTGGGCATGTCGTATTTGATGTTTACTTCTCTGAGATGGCCCATTTTACGCCTCCGTTATGGCGGAACATTTGCACACCTGGGCGCAGACGCCGCAGCCGGCGCAGAGGGCCGGATCGATCACCGGAGGGCGCTGGCCGGCTATGGCCGGGCAGCCCAGACGCAGGCAGGCGCCGCAGCGGCGGCAGTAGTCCCGGTTGATGGCGTATACCGTGGGCCGCTTCGGGGCACCGGAGGCGCATTCGCCGCGGCAGAACACGACGGCGGCGGAGTCGCCGGAGAGGGCCGCGCGCAGGGCGGCCTCTATTGCCGCGATATCAAAGGCGGAACACACGAAGAACCCGACCCGTGACCGCCCGCAGAGCTCCCCGCAGCTGCCGCCGCCCACGGCGAGGGCGACTCCGCCGCAGGCGGCGAGAGCGGCGAGCCCCTCCGGGTCCAGTTCCTCCGCACCGCACAGGGCTATAAGCTCCCCGCGCCGGGTGGGCGCGGCGGCGAGGGCCGAGGCGAGCGCGGCAGGCGCGGCGCCTTTGCCGGCCGTGGATTCAACGGCAAGGAAAGGACGCTGCGCGCCTATGGCGGAGCAGCCGCCGCCGGCAATGGCGCGCAGCCAGAGCCGGTTCATTGCCGCGAGAGGGGCCCTGTATGGGCAGCCGGGACACATGCTGGAGGGAGGAATGTTCATTGTGACCTCCGAAAATGTAAGTTTCAGCGGGGAACGGGCCCCTGCAAAGAGGCCCGCGGCCGGGCCGGGGCCTGACGGGGGCGAAATGGCGGGCCTCCGGGAGCAAAAGGGTGATCCCCCGGGAGCAAGTCATTTTTTGCCGTGATAGAGTTTCTTGGTCTGGTATTTCGGCTCGCTGGTGAGGTTCATGCCGAGGCGCTGAAAGACGTTCTCATCCACGCGGGAGAGTATCACGGTGCTGTGCACCTCGCAGCCGTCGAGCCGGGAGAGCTGCTCCATGGCGCATTCGGCGTTGGGGTCCGTGACGGCGCATATCGAGAGGGCTATCAGCACCTCGTCGGTGTGCAGGCGGGGGTTGTGGTTGCCCATGTGCTCTATCTTGAGGTGCTGTATGGGCTCTATGATGGCCGGGGCTATGAGCGTCACGGAGCCGTCTATCCCTCCGAGGGCCTTGAGCGCGTTGAGCAGGCAGGCGGAGGAGGCGCCCAGCAGGGAGGAGGTCTTGCCAGTGATTATCCTGCCGCCGGGCAGCTCCATGGCCACGGCCGGGGCCCCGGTCTCCTCCGCGCGGCGCCGGGCCGCCGGGACGACGGCGCGGTCCTCGGGCTTTACGCCGACCTGGTTCATCAGCAGCTCTTCCTTGTAGACCTCGTTCTGCTCGGACAGGCCCTGGCGGTGGGCGATGGCGGCGGCAAAATAGCGACGTATAATCTCCTGAGCGGAGGCGGCGCGGCAGGCGCCGTCGTCAACTATGCAGAAACCGGCCATGTTGACGCCCATGTCCGTGGGGCTCTTATAGGGGCTCTCGCCATATATGCGCTCGAACATGGCGCTGAGGACGGGGAAAATCTCCACGTCGCGGTTGTAGTTGACGGCGGCCTGGCCGTAGGCCTCCATGTGGAAGGGGTCTATCATATTCACGTCGTCCAAATCGGCTGTGGCTGCCTCGTAGGCGAGGTTTACGGGGTGCTTGAGCGGGAGGTTCCATATCGGGAAGGTCTCAAACTTGGCGTAGCCGGCCTTCACCCCGCGCCGGTGCTCGTGATAGAGCTGGCTGAGGCAGGTGGCCATCTTGCCGCTGCCGGGGCCGGGGGCTGTGACGACCACCAGCCGGCGGCTCGTCTCTATGTAGTCGTTTTTGCCGAAGCCCTCCTCGGAGACGATGAACGAGAGGTTGGAGGGGTAGTCGGGTATCCCGTGCTGGAGGTATACGCGCACGTCCAGCGCCTCCAGGCGCTTTTTGAACTGGTCCGCCGCCTGCTGGCCGCGGTAGTGGGTTATGGACACGCTGCCGACATAGAGGCCGATGCCGCGGAAGGCGTCTATCAGGCGGAGGGCGTCCTCGTCATAGGTTATGCCGAGGTCGCCTCGGCGCTTATTGCGCTCTATGTCGTCGGCGGAGATGACTATGACTATTTCGGCCTCATCTTTCATCTCGAGCAGCATTTTTACCTTGCTGTCGGGCTGAAAGCCCGGCAGGACGCGGGAGGCGTGATAGTCGTCGAAGAGCTTGCCGCCG
The DNA here is from genome assembly GCA_944385755.1 of uncultured Oscillospiraceae bacterium. Lineage (GTDB taxonomy): Bacteria > Bacillota > Clostridia > Oscillospirales > Oscillospiraceae > Scatomorpha. The sequence goes on along the minus strand of CALWYN010000078.1, from coordinate 2,840 downwards.
AACTCGAGGTAGAGCTTGCCGCCGAAACGGGCTATGCGTTCACGTATCTTCTGAGACTGCAGTCGCAGGTACTTGTCGTTGTCGAAGCCAATCCGGTGCATATCTTTATACCATCCCATTCCCAGTGTTTGTTTGCAACCACCTTATATCATACACCAAAAGGCGCCGGTGTTCAATTGGATTTTCCCCCCGGCGGCGTTTTACTCTTTTTTTGTTCACAATTATGTGGTATAGTAATGTCTGCCGAATAAACCGCAGCGCGGTTTATTCGCGCGGCTGCTGCCGCGCAATTTCATCAAAACGGCATTTTGAGCCGTTTTGATGAAATTCAGTCATTGTTTCAATGCGTATGGTCCCTGATGCGGCACACCACATCAGGGACTGGCGCAGGATTTTTGAGCGATTTCGCTCAAAAACCCTGCACTTGAACAAAGCAATTGGGCCTTGAAAGCCCTGGCTTTCAAGGCTTGGGCTTTGTTCAGTATGCATTATAGTAAGCTGTCGGCTTATGCGAAGAAGCGGAGGTTTTCTGATGGGACTGTTTGACAAGCTCTTTGGCTCGCACAGCGAGAGGGAGCTGAAAAAGATATATCCGATAGCGGACAGGATAGAGTCGCTGGAGGGCGAGATGCAGCAGCTCTCCGACGCCCAGCTCCGCGCCAGGACGCAGGAGTTCAGGGAGCGGTACTCAAGGGGCGAGAGCCTGGACGACATGCTGCCGGAGGCCTTTGCCGCCGTGAGGGAGGCGGCCTGGCGCGTGCTGGGGATGAAGCCCTTCCGCGTGCAGCTCATAGGCGGCATCGTGCTGCACCAGGGCCGGATAGCCGAGATGAAAACCGGTGAGGGCAAGACGCTCGTCGCCGTGCTGCCGGCCTATCTGAACGCGATAGCGGGCGAGGGCGTGCACATCGTCACGGTGAACGACTACCTGGCCAAGCGCGACAGCGAGTGGATGGGGAAGGTGTTCCGCTTCATGGGCCTGGAGGTGGGCCTGATAGTCCATGGCCTGAGCTCCGAGGAGCGCCGCGCGGCCTACGCCGCGGACGTGACCTACGGCACGAACAACGAGATGGGCTTTGACTATCTGCGCGACAACATGGCTCTCTATAAGCAGCAGATGGTACAGCGGGGACACGCCTTCGCCATAGTGGACGAGGTGGACTCAATACTCATAGACGAGGCGAGGACGCCGCTGATAATCTCCGGCAAGGGCGACGAGAGCACGGACCTCTACCGGAAGGCGGATGAGTTCGTCAGGACGCTCAAAAAGCTGGTGGTGGCCTCGGTGGACACCAAGGCCGAGGAGGACGAGGGCCTGGACGCCGACTACATCGTGGACGAAAAGGCTCGGACGGCCACCCTCACCTCCCGGGGCACGGCCAAGGCGGAGCGGTATTTCAACCTTGAAAACCTGGCCGACCTGGAGAACTCCACGCTCTCTCACCACATAAACCAGGCTCTGAAAGCCCACGGCGTTATGAAGCGCGATATAGACTACGTCGTCAAGGACGGCGAGGTCATCATAGTGGACGAGTTCACCGGCAGGCTGATGCTGGGACGGCGCTACAGCGAGGGCCTGCACCAGGCCATAGAGGCCAAGGAGCGCGTGGACGTGCAGAGGGAGAACCGCACCCTGGCCACGATAACCTTCCAGAATTACTTCAGACTCTACGGCAAGCTCTCCGGCATGACGGGCACCGCCCTGACGGAGGAAGAGGAGTTCCAGACGATATACCAGCTCGACATAGTCGAGATCCCCACCAACAGGCCTGTGATACGCAAGGACTGGCCGGACGTGGTGTACAGGAACGAAAAGGGCAAGCTCGACGCGGTTATAGAGCAGATCATAGCCTGCCACGGGAAGGGGCAGCCCGTCCTGGTGGGCACGGTGAGCATAGAGAAGAGCGAGGCGCTCTCCGCCATGCTGAAAAAGCGCGGCATACAGCACAATGTGCTCAACGCCAAGCAGCACGAGCGGGAGGCCGAGATAGTGGCCCAGGCCGGCAAGCTCGGCGCGGTGACCATCGCCACCAACATGGCCGGGCGAGGCACGGACATCATGCTCGGCGGCAACGCGGAGTTCCTGGCCAAGAACGACCTGAAAAAGGCCGGCTTCGGGGACGAGGTTATCACGGAGGCGACGGGCTACGCGGAGACGGACGACGCGGAGATACTCAGGGCCCGCGAGATGTTCGCGGAGCGGCTTGCCGCGCACCGCGAGGTGACGGACGCCGAGGCGGAACAGGTCCGCGCGGCGGGCGGGCTCTTCATACTCGGCACCGAGAGGCACGAATCCAGGCGCATCGACAACCAGCTCCGCGGCCGCGCCGGGCGCCAGGGCGACCCGGGCGAGCGCCGGTTCTACCTTGCGCTGACCGGCGATATCATGCGCCTGTTCGGCTCGGCGCGGGTGATGGGCATGGTGTCCAAGGGGCTGGACGACGACACGCCCATGGACATGAAGGTACTCTCGGACGCCATAGAGCGGGCGCAGAAGACGGTGGAGAGCCGGAACTTCCAGACGCGCAAAACCGTCCTCGAATATGACGACGTGATGAATGTGCAGCGCAATGTCATCTACGGCGAGCGCCGCAAGGTCCTCGACGGCGAGGACCTGCAGGGCGTCATCCGCAAGATGATAGAGGAATTCGTGCGCAGCACGGTGGCGGACGGCCTCGGCTCCGCGGAGAAGATAGACCTGAAAGCCGTGAACGAGGCCCTCGCGCCATTCGGAAAGCTGTTTTTGCGTCCCGGGGATATCAGACTGAGCCAGGACGACCTGGAGCACCTGACCGCGGACTCGCTCTCGGATATGGTGCTTGAGAAGGCGCTGGCGTTCT
>CALWYN010000077.1 GCA_944385755.1 uncultured Oscillospiraceae bacterium | reverse complement strand
TACGTGGGCCTGCCCACGGACGTGCTGCTGGTGCTGCTGCACCACTGCGCGGACGAGGCCCGCCGGCGCTACGGCCCCGGCAGGGTCCCCACCATGAAGCAGATAGAAAAGGAGGCCTATCTCTGGGGCGAGAGGGAAATAATGACCCTGGAGCAGGCCGAGGAGTACATGAGGGAGCTCTCCCGCCGGCGGGAGGACGCCTCCGCGCTCCGCCGGGTGTTCGGACTGCGCGACCGGGACTATACCTCCGGCGAGCGCAAATATGTGGAGAGCTGGCTCTCCATGGGCTTCGGGGCGGAGGCCATAGAGCTCGCCCTGGACCGGACGCTCGCCAACACGGGGCAGCTGAAGTGGCAGTACATGAACAAGATAATACTCAGCTGGCACTCCAAGGGCCTCCACACCCCCGCCGAGATAGAGCAGGGAGACGCCCGCCGTCCCGCCTCCGCCCAGCGCGGCGGGGCGCAGGACTCCGGTGCCCCCCAGGGCGGGGAGCTGAAGCGGGTCCGCGAGTTCTATGAGCGCGTAAAAAACAAGGACGGCAGGTGAGCTGAATGGAGCACAACGGAAAACTGCTGGCCCGGGCGCGCGAGCGCCTGGAGCGCCGGCGGGAGGAAAACCGCGCGGAGCAGGAGCGCCGTCTGGAGCTGGTCCACGCCCGCTCCCCCCGCATAAGGGAGATCGACCGCGAGCTGCGCCGGCAGATGATAGAGCTGATGGGCCTGGCCATAAGCCACGACGGCGACATCTCGGAGCGGATAGCCCGCCTGGAGAGCGAGAACCTTGAGCTCCAGGCCGAGCGCGCCGAGCAGCTCTGCGCCCTTGGGCTCCCGGCGGACTATACCGACGAGCTCTACGACTGCCCCATCTGCCACGACACCGGCCTGGTCAGCGGCGGCGGTCTCTGCTCCTGCCTGGAGAAGCTCTACAACCGCGAGCTCACCGCCGAGCTCGGCGCGCTGCTGCGCACCGGCGGCGAGAGCTTCGAGAGTTTTGATCCCACGCTCTATAGCGCGGATCACGACGCAGCCCTCGGCGCCAGCGTGCGGGAATACATGACCGCCATACGCGACAGCTGCGCCGAATACGCCCGGAACTTCGCCCCCGGGGCGGACAGCCTGCTCTTCATGGGCGGCACCGGCCTGGGCAAGACCTTCATGTCCGCCTGCATAGCCCGCGTGGTCGCCGGGGCGGGCTTCTCCGTGGCCTACGACAGCACGGCCTCCGCCCTCTCGCAGTTCGAGCTGCAGAGGTTCTCCCGCGACGCCGCCGAGGCCGAAACGGCGGCCGGGACCGTAAAAAACTATCTCGGCTGCGATCTGATGATACTGGACGACCTGGGCACGGAGATGGCCACCTCCTTCTCCGTCGCCGCGCTCTCTCAGCTCATAAACACCCGGCTTACGGAGCGCCGCACCACCATAATCAGCACCAACCTCGGCTTTGAGGAGCTCCGCCGCCGCTACGGCGGGCAGATCGCCTCCAGGCTGGAGGGGGAATACACCTGTCTGCATTTTTACGGGCGGGACATCCGCCTCGTCAAAAAGGAGCGTGAGACATGAGACAGCACGAGATAACCTCGCCCCGCCGGCTGCTCGACAAGAACGGCAACATAGCCGAGCCCGGCTTCGCCCGGCGGCTCCTGCCCATATACAGCCGCGCGGATATCAAGGCCCCGGCGCACCGGATAAAGGAGTGGGACTACTATCTCATAAACAACGGCCGCTTCGCCGTGGCCCTGACGGTGGACGACAACGGCTATATGGGCCTCGACTCCATCACCTTCCTGGACTTCGACGGGAACTGGCAGCAGACCGTCTCGCCCATGTGCGCCCTGCCCATGGGCCGCAGGCGCCTGCCGGAGAACTCCGCCTTCGGGGACATCTCGGTCTCCGGACGTGGCTACTCCATCTCGTTTTTCCACACGCCGGACGGCCGGCTGCTCACCTTCCGCATGGAGGACTTCGCCGGCAGCGGCCCCATAGACGGGCGCATACTGCTCACGGACGAGCCCGAGGAGAGCATCGTCATCTGCACGCCCTTCAAAAAGCGCGCCCACTTCTACTTCAACCAGAAGATAAACTGCATGAGGGCGTCCGGCCGGGTCTTTGCCCGGCGCCGGGAATACATCTTCGAGCCGGACACGGCCTTTGCCGTGCTCGACTGGGGCCGCGGCGTCTGGACCTACAAAAACACCTGGTACTGGGGAAGCGCCAGCGGCAAGGCCGACGGCGTGCCCTTCGGCTGGAACATAGGCTACGGCTTCGGCGACACCTCCGCCGCCACCGAGAACGCCCTCTTTTACGCCGGGCGCATCCACAAGCTCAGCCGCGTCAGCTTCAACATCCCCAGGCGCGCCGGCGGCCTGGACTACATGTCAAAATGGACCTTCACCAGCGACGACAGCCGCTTTGAGATGGACTTCAGGCCCGTGATGGACCGCGCATCCTGCGCCGACGTGAAGCTCATCAAGAGCGACCAGCACCAGGTTTTCGGCCTCTTCACCGGCACCGCCGTCCTCGACGACGGCACAAAAATCAGAGTCAGCGACTTCCCCGGCTTTGCCGAGCGCGTTGAAAACCGCTGGTGAGGCGCGTAAGAGCGCGCGGACGCGGGCGGCGAGTTGAACTCGCCGCCCGCGTCTGAGTTGGGGTGGGATATGGGCTATTCTTCGCGCCGGGACCTGCTCTTCCGCGCGGCCTCGTGCGCCCCGCGCCGCTCGCGGCGGCGCTGTTTTTCCTCGAGCCTCCGCCGGCCCCTGGCCGTTATCTTGTCCTCGGTCCGGTCCTTGAAGCCCGGGAACCAGTCGTCCCTCAGCCTCAGCCAGCCGCGCCGCAGGTTGTATATCACGAACCAGGCCAGGCAGAGCGCCGGGAACAGCCCGAAAACCGCTATCGCCACCAGCAGGGCCGCCAGGGTATCCTCCGTCAGCCGCGCGGCGTTCTCCCAGTATGGGTAGACTATCGCCGTCTGGAGCATGCTCCTCTCCCCGAAGCTGCCCAACACCTCCAGCGTGGACGAGACGGAAAAGCGCCCCGTGTTCTGCACCGCGACCGCGTCCGGAAAGGCCTCCCCGACTATGGAGAGCGTATAGCCCGTCAGCGGCTCGGCGCAGACGAGCTCATAGCACTCTATCTCCGCCTCGGGCACGGCGCTCACTGCGCCCGTCTCCCCGTTTTCTCCCCCGCCGCCGCCTGAGCTGGCGGTCAGGTCGGAGAAGGTGTCATAGTGCATGAACATCCCCGCCCCTCCGGGATACGCCCTCCGGGAGGCGGAGTCGTCCTCGCGCGAGACCACGCCGGCCACTATGAACCGCTCGCCGCCTATCCTGACCTCCTGCCCCGCGAGATCCACGCCGCCGAAGAGCTGCCAGGCCAGGGTCTCATCGAGCACGACGCGGTCGTGCATCAGGTCGTCCTCATAGATATACGTCCCCGAGCGCAGGGTCAGCGGGTGGAAGGCGAACCAGTCGCCGCCCACGGCCACCGTCTGCGCCGTGGCTGAGCCCTTTGGCCCCTGCACCGCGATCTGTCCGGTGGCGCAGTAGGCGTCCGTCCACAGGCTGCCCCCCTGCGGGGCCTCCACGCCTATCTCGGAGAGCGGCGCGTCTATCGAATTGCGGAATGTATACACCGCCTGCCTGTCCGTCCCCTTGTCCACGGGGAAGAAGGCGGAGACCTGGGAGAAACGCAGCTCGTTTGTCCCGCGGAAGCGTTCCGCCGCCTGCTGGGACAGCATTTCGCCCGCCCTGGAGGAGTACGCCCCCATCAGGCAGCCGGTTATAATGGTCAACAGCAGCAGCACGGACAGGAATATCACCTGCCCCCTCCCCAGGCTCCTCAGGCCGCGCCCCTTTTTCCTCGCAGCCATGGCTCAGCCGTTCTCGGAGAGACGGACATACATTCCGTCCTCAATCGGGGCGGTGGAGTTGGTTATGACATAGTCATAGGCAGCTATGCCTCCGGTTATGGCGCTGTTCACGTCGTCGCTGGCCGTGACCTGCACGTCCACGCGGCTGGCCTGATAGCGCGTGCCCAGCGGGCTGGGCTTCGACACCAGCATAAGCACGAAGCTGCCGTTGGAGTCGGAGCGCACCGCGCTGTTCGGCACTATGAGCTCGTAATTCTGGCTCCTCTGGCCTATGGAGACGGACACGCTGGTGCCGCTCTGGACATCCTCGCCCGTCACCTCGAACACGAGCGTGCGGTTTTCCCTGTTCTGCGGGTCGTTCCTTATGCCCAGCAGCCTGCCCTGCAGGTCCGAGCCGCCCCAGTAACCGGTCTGTATCGTGGCGCTGTCGCCCACTGTGACCTTGCTGGCCTGGTCCGAGGTGACGCTGATGGACACGGTGTAGCCCCTGTCGGGCACCTCTATGGTCATTATCGCCGTGGCGGGGTCCGTGTTCCCGCCGGCGGTGACGTTTATGGCCTTGACTATGCCGTTGACCTCGGAGGTGATGGTCCCGCCCGTGACGGTGCCGTCCTCGTTGGTCTCCCCCGCGCTGAGCTCGGCTATCTGCTCGCGCACCTTTTCGATCTCCTTGGCCTGATCCGACAGAGTAAGACTGGTCTTGCTCTGATTTCTCAGCTCGGCTTCAAGCGCGCTCTGGGCATCATCAACGGCCTCCTGGGCTGTTTTGTACGCCTGGGCATCTTCAAGCAGCGCATTGGCATCGTCCCTCGCGCGGGTGAGCTCAGTTACCTTCTCCTGGAGCGCAGAGTTCGCGGGGTTCGCGTCGATTATGGCTTCCTCGGCCGCGTTAAGCGTCTCCTGCGCGCTGGCAACGGCCTCATAGCCCGTGGAGAGTGCGCGGAAAGTCGGGGTGGGAAGCTTCTTTATGGCCGCGTCCACGGTATAGCTGCCCTCGTTGGGCACATAGATTATCCGGCTTGTGAGCATGACGCCGTTGATGTACAGGTTCTCCTTTTCGGCCCTGTCATCGTCGGCATGCCCAAAATAGTTTGTGAGCTCATCCGTACCGGGATCTGAACGCGTGCTAACGCCGGCATCCTCACCTTCCCCGACATCGGGCGTCGTTATTGCCGCGCCACTCTTGGATGAGAACACATCGGATATGGCGTCGGCATATGAGACCGTGTCGCTGTAGCGGTGCCTGTAATCGTTGGCCTGTGCCGTTTCGGCAAGGCCCATGATAAAATAATACTCATATTTGTAGCGGACAAGGGCGGAGTCATAGGCCGTCTTTGCCTCGTCGCGCGCCTGATACAGTTCGCGCAGTGCGCTGTCGGCGGTGGCGGAGCCGCCCGCGTCCTCCAGTTCGCGCTGTGCGGCCAGAAGCTCCTGTTCGAGATATGCGATATTTCCAGTGATAATCGCTATTTCCTCATCTGTGTATTTCGTGAGAAGGTCTCTCGCCGTGATGGCTTTGCGCAGATTGTCCCGTGCTGTGGCGACGGCAACGCTGTCGCCGGCATCGTTGGTCCCAAAGTCTATCAGCGCCTGTTGATAGGCCAGGAGCAGGTCGTCCAGCTGGTCCTGCAGCCCCGTCAGCTCCTCGCTGTCGCCGGCGGCGAGGACGACCAGCGTGTCGCCCACCTTGACCTCCTGCCCCACGCTCACCGGCACGGACTGCACCTTGCGCGAGTCCGAGCTTAGGACCTCATAGGTCTCCGCGGCCTCAATTGTGCCGTTGCCGCGCACCTGGGTCGTTATGGAGCCGGACTGCACCGACTGCCCCGTGACCTCGGGCAGGGAGCGGTTCATTATCGTGTTTGAGAAGAAGGTCAGCACGAGCATGACCGCCAGGAATATTATGGCCACGTTCTTGACCCAGCCTCTGTTTTTGACCTTCTCGCTCATAGCGATTCCTCCATCTGAAAGTGTTTGTTTCCCCGGGCCCTAGCCCTTTACCGAGCCCTGTGTGGCTATGCCTTCAACCAGATACTCCTCGCCGTGCAGAAACAGCAGCAGCGTAGGCACCATGTATATCGTGGCGATGGCGAACGCCAGGCCCACCTCGCCCGAGTTTATGGTCGAGAGATACACGCTCAGCGGCTGCTTCTCGGCGTCCGGCAGCAGCACCAGCGGCTGTTCGACCATGTTCCAGTAATCTATGAACACGAGTATCGCTATGGAATACAGCGCCGCACGGCACTGGGGCATGCAGACCTTTGTAAACACCTGCCACTCTCCGGCCCCGTCTATCTTGGCGGCCTCTATCAGCGAATACGGTATCCTGCGCATGAACTTTGTGAGCAGGAACACCGAAAACGGCGCGAAAATGCCCGGCAGGATTATCGCCCAGCGCGTGTTGAGTATGCCCAGCCAGTCGCTTACCAGATAGTTCGGCACCAGCGTGACCTGATAGGGCATCAGCATGAGTATGACGTAAAAGAAGAATATGAACGCCCTCATCTTCCCGCGCCAGCGCGTGAAGCTGTAGGCGGCTATGGAGGCCACCGCCACCTGGAATATCACTATCGGCACGACAAGGATGACGCTGTTCCAGAACTTCAGCAGGTAGTCCGGGCTCATGAACAGCACCGTCTTGTACTGCCCGAACGATACCTTGTCGGGTATGAACTTCAGGTTGACCTTCTCGGAGATATAGCTTGTCCCGCCCTGCGACCCGGAGTTGAATATCACGCCGTAATTGGCGTTCAGCTCCGACTGGGTCATGAAGGAGTTCGTGATTGTCAGCACGGTCGGCATGAGGAACACAAAGGCGAAAAACGCGCAGAGGATAAAGATGACCGTGCGGGAGAAATAGCGTTTTTTTCTCATCCCTCCACGTCCTTTCCGAACCAGTCCTCCACCTTGAACAGCACGGCGATGATTATGACCATGGCGATGGCCATGATGACCGCGGCGGCGGAGAGCTTCTGGTAGTCGAGGGATTCAAAGGTGTTGTGCATGAAGTGGTGTAGCATATACAGCTCGCCGTAGGGATAGCCGCCCGTGAGCAGATACACCTCGCGGAACACCTTGAAGGAGTTTATCAGCGAGAGTATGGTCACGAAGAGCACCGTGGGGGAGAGATAGCGCAGCTTTATAGCGAAGAACTTATAGGTCTCCGACGCGCCCTCGACATCCGCCACTTCCAGCAGCTCCTTCGGGATATTGGCCAGAGCGGACATGAAGAGTATCATGTTATAGCCGAGGTTCTTCCACAGGAACAGCGTGAGCACCACGATCTGCCCGTAGTCGGAGCGCAGCCAGTCTATCCTGTCCGTGCCCACCAGGCCCAGGAAGTCGTTTATAACGCCGTTGGCGTTGAAGAGCACCTGCCATATGAGCACTATGGAGGCGACGGGCACCATCATAGGGCTGAGGAAGAAGGTGCGGAACTGGCTTTTGAGCGGTATCCTCGCCTCGAGCAGCAGCGCCAGGGCGAGGGCCAGTATCACGGCCAGCGGGACGGCCACGACGGAGAACGTCAGCGTGTTCTTCGCCGCGGTCAGGAAGGCGCTGTTGTTCAGCAGCGCCGTGAAGTTGTCCAGGAACACGAATTCCCTGTTCATCGGGCTCCTGATGACGGAATAATAGACCACGACGAGGAAGGGGACGATGAAGAACACCAGCACACCGAGGAAACTCGGGCCCATGAAGCACATGCTCTGCAGGAAATCCGCGCGCTTCATCCGCCGGTGCTCCCTGCTGCGCTCCGAGTCCATCACGGACTTGCGGGCCTTCACGCGCGGCCTGGCCAGCGTGGGTGCCTTCATCGTCTCACCTCCCTCTGTTTAAAAATCCGGGTAAGTCAGCTCTGCTCGCTGACGTATATCGACGCGCGGCTCTGGATCATCGCCGCCGCGTCCTGCGCGCTGCGCTGGCCGGCAAAGTAGGCCGCCGCCTCTTCGGTAACTATGCTCATGAGCTGCTCGTCGGTGGTGGCGATGGTCAGGGTCGTGCCGTTTATCAGCTCCATCAGCTCATCGGCCTGCTCCTGGGTCATGGCGTAGATGTCCACGGTCTCGTCGCCGTTTACCCACCAGTTCGTTATCGGCTGCTCGACCCGGTTGCCGTTCTCGTCGGTCGTATAGACCGGGGTCATGGCCGCCTCGAGCGCGGCGTCAAACTCTGCCTTGTTGGAGGAGAGCCCGCTGCTGTAATCGTAGAAGCCGCCGCTTATGTACCTGCGCATGAACTCCCAGGCCGCGTCCTTGTTCTCGCAGCTGGCGCTCATGGCGATGCCGGTATAGCAGGCGAAGGCGGAGCCGTTGCCGCCGGCGCCGGGGAAGCCCACATAGGTCATTCCGCCCTCTATGAGCTCGTCGTTCACATGGCTGTAAGTCAGGTCGTACACCTGGGACGGCATCAGCAGCGCGTCGCCGTTGCGTATCTGTTCTATGGGACTGACGTACGTATATCCGTCGGAATAGTCATAGTTATAGGTCTCGGGGAACAGGCTGCAGAACTCCAGCACGTCGGCAAAGCCCTGGTCAAAGCTGCAGGTGCCGTTCTCCCAGTCGACATAGTTGTTCATCGAGAGCTGGCAGATGGCCTGGAGCATATTGTCCCTGGTATACTCGGCTATGGGCGCCGAGATGTCCGGATACTGCGCCATGGCCTCGCTGACCCTCTCGAAGGTCAGGCCCGGCTCCTCGCCGAAGACGGCCGTGGGGCCCTCCATTGTCAGTATGTAGAAGTCGGGATAGAGCGTATAGAGCTTCCCGTTCTGGCTGAGCGCATTGAAGAGCGGCTCCACCACTCCCGCGCGCCCCCCGAGCTCCTCATCGGCGTCTATATACGGCCAGAGGTCCTCCAGCAGGCCCTTGCCGGAGTACTGGTATATGGGCAGATTATCCGTGGCTATCATGTCCGGGACATTGCCGGAGAGTATGTCCGTCGTCAGCCTGAGCTGGCCGGCGTTATAGTCCTCGCTTGTATTATACTCCGAATAATCCAGGACCTCAATACGATATGTTGGGTTAGTTCTGTTAAAATCCAGGATGTGGCGGCGCACGTTGTAGTCGAGATACATGCAGGCGTAGGTCAGCGTGGTCTTCTGCTGTACCTCGGAATACGGTGTGGGCGTCATGGTGACAAGCTGCACTGTCCTGGCGGAGGACGAGCCCGACCTCTCAACCGACAGGCCCAGCACGCGCCCGTCCTGGAGCGGGACGACGCCGTTGAGCGAGGTGCTGTCCACGTCGCAGTTTATCCAGGTGAGCAGCTTCTCGCTCTCGCCGCTCGCGGCCTTGTAGCCGAACAGCGAGGTGCCGTTGTCATAGTAGAAGTCATAGTCCCCGCTCCCGGGTATCAGGCTCCCGGAGTAGTCCGGCGAGTTTTCCAGGGCCTCGCCCACGGCACCGGCCGCCACGTCCACGGGCCTGAGCGCAAAATGGTTCAGCTGCTCCGTCTCGTCGTACCAGTTCACGAGCACGGCCGCGTTGCCGTCGCTCATAACGGTTATGTCGTATATCCACAGGCTGTCGTTCTCCTCGCGCAGAGGCTCGGAGAAGAGCAGATTGCCCGCCTCGTCGAGCGCGTATACGACTCCGTTGCTGTCATAGCATATGATATTCCCCGCGCCGTCCACGACGACGCCGTTTATGTAGAAATAATCCTGCCCCTCGCCCAGCGCGCTGAGGTCGACGGTGGCCAGTTTATTGCCGTCCGAATCGATCTTGTGCAGGTAGGCGCTGGTCTCGTCCACATAGGTCAGGTTCTCGGACGTTCCCCCTGGCATAGGCTCCGCCACGGCGATGTCGCTGGACGTGGCCGAGGTACGCGCGCCGGAGGAGGCGGGCGCGTCACCTATGACATTGCCGTCCCCGTCCACGGCCTGGCCCTCGGAATTCAGGTAGTACCAGATGTTTACTATCTCCCTCACCCAGAGGCCGCCGTCCGCGGCGGCGAACATGCTGTCCACCCCCACGTATCCGTCGTAGCCCTCAGGAATTTCGCTGAGGGTGAAGCCCTCCATGCGCTTTGCATCGCTGCCGTCCTCGGCCACGGAGAAGAGGCCCGTCGTGTAGTTGTCGTAGGTGTACTCCTCCATGACGGGCTCGCCGTTCTCATCATACATGGGGTTGCCGTTCTCATCGTAGGCCTGATAGCTCTCCGTTATCTGCCCGTCGACGAAGTCCGCCAGGAAATAGAGCCTCCCGCCGGAATAGCAGCTGCTGTTCACATAGTTGATGTCCACGTCCACCGGCGCATAGGACGCCACATAGACGTACTCAGGCGTCTCCGTCTCCTGAGCCCCCGGCGTGTCGCCGCCGCAGGCGGAGCAGAGCACAAGCAGCATAATGGCGGCCAGCAGCAGGCAGGCCGTCCTCTTCAGCTTTCTCATATTTGCCCTCCCATCGGTTTCCGTATTAATTATCATAATACAGACAAGATACCACTAAATACGCCCTGTGTCAAGCGTTCTATGTTTCGACGCTGCAAGTATATTAAAGTTCCGTACCCAATAGAAAAAACGGGGCGGAATTCGCCCCGTTTTCCCCAATATATCGATTTTTTTACTGATTTTTTACCGGTTTGAGAGATATTTGTCTATGCTCTCGGCGCCCTGCTTTCCGGCGCCCATAGCAAGGATGACGGTGGCCGCGCCGGTGACGGCGTCGCCGCCGGCGTAGACGCCCTCGCGGCTGGTGCGGAGCGTGTCCTCATCGACCACCAGGCAGCCCTTGCGGTTGGTCTCCAGGCCCGGGGTGGTGGTGCGCAGCAGGGGGTTCGGCGTCGTGCCGATGGCCACTATGACGGCGTCCGCCACCATGACGAACTCGCTGCCCTCTATGGGGGTCACGCTGCGGCGCCCGCTGGCGTCCGGCTCGCCCAGGCGCATGCGCACGCACTTGAGCCCCACGACCTTGCGGTCGAGGTCGCCGAGTATCTCCACGGGGTTGTTGAGCAGCCGGAACTGGATGCCCTCCTCCTCGGCGTGGTGGACCTCCTCCGCCCTCGCCGGGAGCTCATCGCGCCCGCGGCGGTAGACGATGAACACCTCGTCCGCGCCCATGCGCTTTGCGCAGCGCGCGGCGTCCATGGCCACGTTGCCGCCGCCGACGACGGCGATGCGCTTAGCGTTGGACTTTATCGGCGTGTCGTAATCGTCGCGGTAGGCCTTCATGAGGTTTATGCGGGTGAGGTACTCGTTTGCAGAGTACACGCCCAGCAGGTTCTCGCCGGGGATGTTCAAAAACTGGGGCAGGCCGGCGCCGGAGCCGATGAACACGGCCTCGTAGCCGTCCTCAAAGAGCTGGTCGAGCGGCATAGTGCGGCCGATTATGCAGTCGTTGACGAATTTCACGCCGTGGTTCTCGAGATTTTTCACCTCGCGCTCCACTATTGCCTTCGGCAGACGGAACTCCGGTATGCCGTAGGCGAGGACGCCGCCGCTCTTGTGCAGGGCCTCGAACACCGTGACGTCGTAGCCCTTCTTGGCCAGGTCGCCCGCGCAGGTCAGGCCGCTGGGGCCAGCGCCTATGACGGCCACCCTGTGTCCGTTGGGCTCGGCCTTGGGCTGCTGCTCGCCGCTCCCGGCGCGCTCGAGGTGATAGTCGGCCACGAACCGCTCCAGGCGGCCTATGGCCACGCTCTCGCCCTTTATTCCGCGGACGCACTTGCTCTCGCACTGGCGCTCCTGCGGACACACGCGGCCACAGACGGCGGCCAGGCTGTTCGTGGCGGATATCGTAGCGTAGGCGCCCTCAAAGTCGCCGTCCCTGACCTGGGCGATGAATTCCGGTATGCGGACGTTGACGGGGCAGCCCTTCACGCACTGCGGGTTCTTGCAGTTGAGGCACCGCTGGGCCTCGAGCTGGGCCACCGCGGCGCTGTAGCCGAGGGCGACCTCGTTGAAGTTGTGGCTCCTTATCTCGGCGTCCTGCTCCGGCATGGGGTGCTTGGTCATGCGCTTGGTGGGGTTCTCGTCCCCCTCGGGCTCGGCGCGCTTGTACTCACCGCGCCTCACGCCGCCGGTGATGCGGCAGACGTGTTCGTTCTCCTCGTGCTCCTCGTCGAGGTAGAAATTGTTGCGCTCGAGCAGCCCGTCCCAGTCCACCAGGTGGGCGTCGAACTCCGGGCCGTCCACGCAGGCGAACTTGCGCTCGCCGCCGACGCTCAGTCGGCAGCCGCCGCACATGCCCGTGCCGTCTATCATTATGGGGTTCAGACTGGCGGTGGTCCTTATGCCGTAGGGCCTCGTGACCTCCGCCACGTTCTTCATCATTATCACCGGCCCGCAGGTCAGCACGCTGTCGTACTGGACGCCGCTCTCGATGAGGCTCTTGAGCTTGACGGTGACGAAGCCGGCCTCGCCGTAGCTGCCGTCGTCCGTGCAGATGTAGAGGTTGTCGCTGGCGGCGCGGAACTCGTCCTCCATTATGACTATATCCTTGCTGCGGAAGCCGCAGATCATATCCACGCCGATGCCCATGCGCTTTAGCTCCTTGGCCACCGGATAGTTTATGGCGCAGCCCGTGCCGCCGCCGACGACGCAGATGCGCCTGGCGTTCGGGTCTATCTCGGCGGGGCGGCCGAGAGGACCGACTATGTCCGCGATATAATCGCCCTGCTCCATGAGTGAGAACATCTGCGTACTCTTGCCGGCGGGCTGGAAGTTGAAGGAGACAGTCCCCTTCTCGGGGTCGTAGTCGGCTATTGTGAGGGGGAACCTCTCGCCGTACTCGTCCAGCCTGAAGATGGCAAACTGTCCCGGTTTCGCGCTGCGCGCGATGAGCGGGGCCTCGATGCTTACCCTGAATATCGTCTTTGACTCGTTCAGGGGGAACTTCTCTGCGATCTTGAACATGTGGTCTTATCCACCTTTCCCTGCCAGATTTCAGCGGACACCGGTGCCCGCGCCATGATAGTCATGATTATAGTCACTTCGCCTTGAGTTGTCAACAAAATAACTAAAATGGCATACAAAAGCATGCCATTTTAGTCTGAATTGCAGCTACCTCTCCTCCCGGAAATAGGCCAGGCCCAGGTGCCTTGGCGGCTCATTTTCCCGGCTCTTCCTCAGCGAGACTATGATGAGCACGGCGATGGTCACGAGATATGGCAGCATCTTGTAGAGCTCCTTAGCCGCCAGATTCATGCCGGTGGGGACATACAGGTAAAGAATGTAAAGCCCGCCGAAGAGTATCGAGGCGAAAATGCTGACCGCCGGGCGCCACATCGTGAATATCACCAGGGCGATGGCCAGCCAGCCGCGGTCGCCGAAGGCGTCGTTGCTCCAGACGCCGCTGGCGTAGTCCATGACGTAATAGAGTCCGCCGAGGCCGGCGATCATGCAGCCGACGCAGGTCGCCTTGTACTTGTAGCGCGTGACGTCGATGCCGGCGGCGTCGGCGGTGGCGGGGTCCTCGCCCACGGCGCGCAGGTTCAGCCCCGGGCGGGTGCGCTTGAGGAAATGGGAGCAGACGAGCGCGATGATTATCGCGATGTAGGTCAGCGCGCCGTAGCTCAGGAAGAGCTCGCCGAACCAGCCGAGGTCGTCGGCGAAGGGCAGTGTGGCCTTGAAGTACGAGCTGGTCGCCGACAGCGCGATGCTCGGCACCTCGCTGTCGGTCAGCTTTATGAGCGAACCGCCGAAGAAGTTGCCGAAGCCGACGCCGAAGGTGGTCATGGCGAGGCCGGTGACGTTCTGATTTGCCCTGAGCGTGACGGTCAGGAAGCAGTACAGCAGGCCCATGAGCAGGCTGCCCGCGAGGCAGCAGAGCACCGGTATGCCCACGGCCAGGAGGGCGTTCATATCCGCGCCGCTCGTCTCGTACATGAACGAGCCTATCACGCCGCAGATGGCGCCGACGTACATGACCCCCGGCAGCCCCAGGTTCAGGTTGCCGGACTTCTGGGTGAGCGTCTCGCCCGTGCTCCCCAGCATGAGAGGCACGCCCTGTGCCACCGCGCGGGGGATGAAGGAGACAAGATCAAACATTTTCCGCCGCCCCCTTTGCCCTGTGCCCACGGAAGTGGAGCCGGTATGTGATGAAAAACTCGCAGCCTATGATGAAGAACAGTATTATGCCGGTTATGATGTCGCCGAAGGCCTGGTTCAGGCCGAAGTCCGTGGCTATCTCGCCCGCGCCCCTGTCCAGGAACACTATCAGGAGGCTGGTCAGGACCATGAACACCGGGCTGAACTTGGCGAGCCAGCTCACCATGACGGCGGTGAACCCCCGGTTGTCCGAGAGCGTGGTGGTTATCGTGTGGTCCGTGCCGGCGACGAGCAGGAAGCCGGCGAGGCCGCAGAGCGCGCCGGAAATTACCACCGTGCGCATTATGACGCGCTCGACCTTGATGCCCACATAGCGCGCCGTGCGCTCGCTCTCGCCCACGACAGCTATCTCGTATCCGTGCTTGGAGTATTTGAGATAGACGTACATGGCCACCGTGAGCAGCGCGACAATCAGTATGTTCAGCATGTAGCGGTTGGGGCCCACCTGCGGCAGCCAGCCCGCCTGGGTCTGCTGGTTTATGATGCCGACGTTGCCCGAACCTTTGGGGGATTCCCAGATGATTATGAAGAAGGCCACGAGCTGTATGGCCACGTAGTTCATCATGAGGGTGAAGAGCGTCTCGTTCGTGTTCCACCTGGCCTTGAAGAAGGCCGGGATGAGCCCCCAGAGCCCGCCCGCGAGCAGGCTCGCGAGGAGCATGGTTATTATCAAAAGCCAGTTGGGCAGCACTTCATCCAGGGTTATCATGCAGGCCGCGGTGGCGAGGCAGCCCACCAGCACCTGCCCCTCGCCGCCTATGTTCCAGAAGCGCATTTTGAACGCCGGCGTCACCGCCAGCGAGATGCACAGCAGTATGGCCACGTTCTGCATCAGCACCCAGACGCGGCGCGAGGTGCCGAAGGCCCCCTCTATCATTGAGAGATAAAGGGCTATGGGGTCCTCCCCCGTCAGCAGCGTGGTCACCACCCCGCAGACGACGAGGGCAAGGACGATCGCGGCGGCGCGTATGCCCCAGGCCTTGTACCAGGGCAGCGCCGCGCGGCGCGAGATGTGCACCAGCGGCACACGGACCTTTTCGTTATTCATCTTCCGCGCCTCCCCCCAGCTTTGTCATCATGAGCCCCACGCGGCGCTTCGTGGCGCCGCGGCCCGGGATGAGGCCGCTCACCTTTCCCCCGCAGAGGACCAGAATCCGGTCGGCCAGTTCGAGCAGCACGTCCAGGTCCTCGCCCACGTATATGACGGCGACGCCGCGCTCCTTCTGCCTGTTTATGAGGTCGTATATCGTGTAGGAGGAGTTGATATCCAGCCCGCGCACGGCGTAGGCCGTGAGCAGCACGGTCGGCGCGCTGGAGATCTCGCGCCCCCACGAGAACTTTCTGCACATTGCCTCCGGAGAGGCGGCGGACCGGGGTCTCGATGCTGGGCGTGTTCACGTCCAGCTCCTCCACCACGCGCTCTGCCAGCTTGTGCGGGCTCTTGCGGTCGGTGAAGAAGCCGCGGCCGCGCCTGAAGGAGCGGAGCATCATGTTGTCGCTCAAATCCATGTCGCCCACGAGGCCCATGCCCAGCCTGTCCTCGGGCACGAAGGAGAGCGCGACGCCCATGTCGCTGATGTCCCGCGGGTCCTTGCCCACGAGCTCCTCCTCCGCGCCGCTCTCCGGGTCCACGTATATTATCGAGCCCTCCTCCGCGCGGTGCAGGCCGGCTATCGCCTCCAGCAGCTCCTTCTGTCCGCAGCCGGAGATGCCCGCCACTCCCAGTATCTCGCCGGAGAAGGCCGTGAAGGAGACGTCGTCGAGCTTCCTGACGCCGTCCTCATCGAGGACGGTGAGATGCCTGACCTCCAGGCGGCGCTGCGGATTCTTCGGCTCGGGCCGCTCTATGTTCAGAGTCACTGGCCTGCCCACCATCATGTTGGTCATCTCGCCGGCGTTCGTCTTTTTCGTGGGCATGTCGCCCACGAAATGCCCCCTGCGGAGTATTGCCACGCGGTCGGAGAGCTCCTCCACCTCGTGGAGCTTGTGCGTGATTATGACTATCGCCTTGCCGTCGTCCCGCATGCTGCGCAGCACGGCGAAGAGCTTGTCGGCCTCCTGCGGGGTGAGCACGGCCGTTGGCTCGTCGAGGATGAGGATATCCGCGCCGCGGTAGAGGACCTTGACTATCTCCACCGTCTGTTTCTGCGAGACGGACATGTCGTAGACCTTCTGCATGGGGTCCACCTCAAAGCCGTACTTCGCGCTTATCTCGCGGACCCTGGCCGCCACGGCCTTCATGTCCAGTCTGCCCTTCCCCGGCAGGCCGAGCACGATGTTCTCCGCCGCCGTGAGCACGTCCACCAGCTTGAAATGCTGGTGTATCATGCCTATGCCCAGGTCAAAGGCGTCTTTGGGCGAACGTATCACGACCTCCCGCCCGTCGACATATATCTGACCCTCATCCGGGAAATATATGCCGGAGAGCATGTTCATCAGCGTGGTCTTGCCGCTGCCGTTCTCGCCCAGCAGGGCCAGTATCTCGCCTTTGTAGATGTCCAGCCACACCTTGTCGTTGGCCACCACGGGACCGAAGGCCTTGGTTATATCCCGCATCTGTACAGCGGCAACTTTGCCGTCCAAGGGCGCTCCTCCTCTTATAATTTTAATTTCGAGCCGGATAAAAGCCCAAAGGACAGCGCGGCGATCGCCGCGGCAACCGCCGCGCTGTCCTTTGCCGGCAAGCCCCGGAGGGCTTGCCGGTGTGAGTTAAGAGGCCTCGCAGAGTTTCGCCGCTTGCGGCGAAATGGACTGAAATCATTTTCGGCGGGGCTTTGCCTCGGCGAAAATACTTCTCGCCAAAGCGGAGTGTGCGAGGGCCTATA
>CALWYN010000076.1 GCA_944385755.1 uncultured Oscillospiraceae bacterium | reverse complement strand
TATCCTCATACGCCCTCCTGATTCATGTACAGGCGCTGCCCGTCCACGCTCGTGAGGTGGAAGGCGCAGAAGGGGATGACCTCGCACTTGCTGTTTATGATGTGGACGCAGCAGCCGCGCAGCCGGCCCAAATCTATGTTCCACACGTCCTGAAAGCCCATGCCCGAGATACAGAAGGAGTGCGTCAGCGTGCGCTCGGCGAAGCGCAGCAGCGGCGTGTCCATAGCCCGCTCCGGCTGGCCCTTCCAGCGCTTGACCGTGTATCTGTTCGTCTTGCGCACAAAGTCCGTCTCCTCCGTGTCCGCGCCGTTCTGGTCAAAGCTGCTCATGGGTATGAGCCTGCCGCCCTCGTCGAGGTAGTAGGTGCTCGAGAAGTCACAGTGGGGGTCGAACTGCTTGCGCGGCACGAAGTGGCGCATCTCGAGTTCCGGGCACTGCTCGGTGAGCGCGTGGAGCACGTCGCTTAAGCCGCAGCGGCTCTCGTCCGGCGGCACGTCGCCCGGGAAGCGACCGAAGTAGCTCACCGGCTGGAAGTGTATGCCCCTTATGGTGGGGATGTGCTTTTTAGCAAACTCCACTATCTCGCCTATCCTGTGCAGGTTGACCCCGGGGATGACTACGGGCACCAGTAGCATGGCCAGCCCCGCCTTCTCGCAGTTTTCTATGGCGCGCAGCTTTATGTCCAGCATGTCCCGCGTGCGTATCTCGCGGTATATGGCGTCGTCCAGGCCGTCGAACTGCAGATATATGAGGTCGCAGCCCGCGTCCTTCAGCGCCTGCGCGTAGCCCGGCTCATTCGCCAGCCTGATGCCGTTCGTGTTCACCTGCAGGTGGACCACGCCCATAGCCTTGCCCAGCCGGATTATCTCCGGCAGGTCCTCGCGCACGGTCGGCTCCCCGCCCGAGAGCTGCACGCTGCAGAAGAGATTGGATTTGAGCGCCGCGGCGTACATATTGCGTATCTGGTCAATATCCGGCTCAAACTTCTCCGCGTTCGCGTCCGCGAAGCACACGGCGCAGTTCATGTTGCAGCGGTAGGTTATCTCCAGTATGCTCGTGCAGGTGCCGCTTTTGTGTTCGTCGCAGAGCCCGCAGTCGTAGGGGCAGCCGCGCTTCTCCGGCCGGCCCCTGTCCCTCGACGGGGCGTGCACGCCCTGCTCCATCCAGCTCTCGTACATGTCCGCGTCGCGCCAGAACAGCACTCGGAAGTCCCCGTGCTCGGGGCAGCTCTTGAGCATATACGCCTTGCCGTCCATGCGCTCATAGCGCGCGGGTATCCTCTTTAAGCAGACCGGGCACAGGCTCTCTGTCTCATGCAGTATCCCGCCCATCACGCCTCCCGCGCAAGTATGCACTTCTTCTCGTAGCAGTGCCCGCGCAGCGCGCCGCACGGCAGCAGGTTTATCTCCGCCTCCGGCGCGCCCGCCATGAAAGGCAGCACCATGAGCCGGGCCTTTAGCCCCTCCGTGTCAAACGCTGTCTCGTCCAGCACTTCCACGTCCAGGCTTATGCGGCCCCTGTCCAGGAATATACGGTAGTCCAGCAGCCCGTCCGTGGAGAAGAGCACCTCGTCGAACATGGCGGGGTAGATGCAGTGCCCGTTGTACTCCGTCGCGCCCTCCTTCCTGCGCCGGATGTGGCCCAGGGTCATGAGGTGGCTGCCGCACTTGCTCTCGCTCAGCGTGGCTATGTCCCCCGTGCGGTAGCGTATGAGTGGCATGCAGTCGCGAGCTATGTTCGTCAGCACTACCTCGCCCTCCTCGCCGTATGGCAGCACCTCGCCCGTGTCCGGGTCCACCACCTCCACTCTATGGTTGAGCTCGTCGTAGTGGTAGCCGGGGCAGATATCGCAGTCCACCGCGAGCCCCCAGCCGCTCTCCGTCAGGCCGTAGTGCGTGCTCACGCGGCAGCCCCAGGCCGAGTGCAGGTAGTCCACCATGCTCTGAGGTATATTGCTCATGGTGATGAAGATGCACTTCATGCCTATGGCGCGCAGGTCCGTCTGCCGCTCAAGTATGCGCGTCGCGCGGTAAATGGTGATGGCGTCGCCGAACCACACGTTAATTTTGTGCTCCAGCGTCATCTTCAATATGTCCTCGGGGCTGTCCTGCAAATCTGCCGCCCAGCTGTCTATGCCGTAGGCCGTGCAGCTGGCCGCCAGGATGCCGCCTATGCCGCGCCCTTGCGAGTTCTGCAGGAATACAAGCACGCGCCCCTCGCCGCGGTCCACCACCGTGTTCATGCCGCGCGGCAGGAAGTCAAATATCTTCTGTATGTCCGCCCGGGAGAAAAAGATGCGCTTCTTCGTGCCCGTGGAGCCGGAGGAGTAGAAGGTCACGGGCTTCTCCACCTCGCCCTGCGAGGTGCACAGCAGTCCGTAGCTCGTCCCCGCCAGATCCTGCGGCGTGGTGAAGGGCAGCTTCGCTATGTCATCAAGGCTTGTGAGGTCATCCTCCGTCACGCCCGCGGCCTCGAACACGCGGCGGTAGAAGGGGCTCTTCGTGCGCACGCGGTGTACCGTGCGCCTGAGCTGGAAGAGGCGGTATTTGTCAAACAGCGCGTCGTCGACGTGCTCCACGTCCACACCGGGGTTTTCTGAGAGGAACTCGGCGTCCTTCTCCATTCTGAGCCTGCACAAATCGTACAGGCCGGTCTGCAAACTTACACTCATTGTCGGTCATCCTATCCCGGGGAACAGCTTCGCGCCGTTGCAGCCGCTTAGGTACTTGCTGCACAGCGGCACGAGCGCCCCGTCCTTCTGTATTATCTGTATGGAGCAGCGCCGCACGCGCATGAGGTCTATGTTCCAGGCGTCCTGGAAAGCCATGCCCCCTA
The DNA here is from genome assembly GCA_944385755.1 of uncultured Oscillospiraceae bacterium. GTDB lineage: Bacteria > Bacillota > Clostridia > Oscillospirales > Oscillospiraceae > Scatomorpha. Next base: position 37,124 of record CALWYN010000076.1, on the reverse strand, counting down.
TGGTCAACGTCCGGCGCTCGCCCGGCGTCCACGCCGTCTGTAAATTCCTCCGCACACGGTGTACCGCGTCCCCGGACGGCCCGCGCGGCGAAAAGCGCGTCAGCGGCATGAGTTTGCCCGCCCTATTCTGCGCGTACGCCGCGTTGAACGAGCACTGGGGGTGGTCGTAGCTGCCCGGGCCGAAGTCCTGCGCGCTCACGTCCGGGTGCTGCTCCGCGACCCTGCGTATGACCTCGGGTATGGTTATGCGCCGCATATTGTCCTCCGGGTATATCCCAAAGTAGCTTATCGGCTGGAAGTACACGCCCTTCACCGCCGGCATGTGCTGCCGCGCGTACTCCACAATGGCGCCGAGATCCCCGTCGTTCTCGCCGGGGATGACGCAGCACACCAGCACTATGGCCAGTCCCGCCGCCGCCGCGTTCTCCACCGCGCGCAGCTTAGTCTCAAGCATGGGCCTGCCGTACTTGGCGTAGTACGGCTCCTCGTGCAGCGCGTCGAAGCCCAGGTACGCCGTGGTGACGCCGCTCTCCCTAAGCTCACGGCAGAACTCCTCGCTCTCCGCGAGCTTCACGCCGTTGGTGTTGAGCTGGATGAGCCCGAAGCCCAGATCCCGCGCCAGTGACGCCAGCTGCATTATGTCCGGCCTCACCGTCGGCTCGCCGCCGCACAGTTCCACCGCCGCGTCGTCCCCGGCGACGGACCTGTAGTGCCGCAGCAGCCGCTCGCACTCGGCCAGGTCGGGTTCATGCAGCCCCTCCTTCTTATCCCGCGTGAAGCACACGGGGCAGCCCATATTGCAGCGGTTGGTGGTCATCAGCGCCGCGGACGCCGGCAGCGAGCAGGCGCAGTCCGTGCCGTGCGCGCCCTGAAGCGCCGCCTCCACCTCCGCCTCCGTCCGCGGCAGCGCGTCCGTGTCCACGCCGCCGTACTCCAGCCAGCGCAGGTAATTTTCCGCGCTATCGCACCAAACCTTCGTGCTGAATGAGCCGTGCTCGGGGCAGCTCTTGTCCATATATACCCCGTCGCCGTGCGCGCTTATGTCCGCATAGACCTCGCGCAGGCAGACGGGACCGACGCTCTTCGTCTTGTAAATTGTCCTTGTCTCCATGGTCATTTCCTCTTGAACACCATCCGGCAGTACGTCAGGCGGGTGTGCGCGAAGAAATCCGTCACATATCCGTCCCTGCCGAACGCTTTCACTATGTACTTCCCCACCTCTGTGGGCGGCACGCCGTAGGCCCTGCCCAGGCTCATCGCTATGCCTATATACTCGCCGTACTCCTCGCTCGCGTGCGTGCACTCAAAGCCCCCGGCCTCGAACACTGTCCGGTAGCCCTCCATGCTCTGCACGCCGTCCAGGCAGGGGATGCCCGGCCGAGTATGCGCGCCCTCCGCCGCGGCGGCGAAGTCGTTGAGCAGCACCAGCCCTCCCGGCGCGAGCACGCGCGCGTACTCGCGGGCCGCTTCGGCCTTGCCCTCTATGACAGAAAATGCCGCCTCGCTTATTATACCTGAAAAGCCCCCGTCTTCAAAGGGCAATTTCCTCGCGTCCGCGCGCACGAAGCGCACGCCGGGGGCATTTTCCCTAGCCGCCTCTATGGCTTCGCCGTCTATGTCCACGCCTGTGACACGCGTATACCCAAACGCCGCCAAGTGTGCGCTGCCCTCGCCCGTGGCGCAGCCCACCTCCAGCAGCGGCGCGTCCTTCGGAAATTCTGCCGCCGCCAGGCTCCTCTCCAGCAGCCGGAACCGGCCCTTACGCCCCATGAAGGCCTCACGCAGTTCCATTTCCCACCTCAATTCAAGAGTCTCCTGACAATGTCAGGAGACTCTTCACTCGCATCTGGTTTATTGTGTTCAGCCCTTGTCGAAGGAGAGGCCCACCGCGCGCTTGCAGGTCTCCAGTATCATCTCCGTCACCGTCGGATGAGGGTGGATGCTGTTATACATCTGCTCCAGCGTCAGGCCGTTCTCCACGGCCACCGTGAACTCCGCTATGAGGTCGCAGGCCTCGTGGCCGAAAATCTGGGCGCCTATAATCACGTGGTCGTCCCTGCGCGCCACGACCTTCATCACGCCCTCGGTCTTGCCGATGGCCATGGCCTTCTCGTTCGAGGAGAAGGGCAGCGAACCGCTGATGGTCTCAATGCCGCGCTCCGCGGCGTCGCTCACAGTCAGGCCCACCATCGCTATCTCGGGCTCCATGAACATCGTCGCGGGGATGGCGTCGTAGTTGATGTAGTAGTCGTTGCCCGCTATCGTCTCCGCAATCACGAGCCCCTGACGCTGCGCCTTGTCCGAGAGCTGGGTGCCCACCGTGATGTCGCCGGCCGCGAAGATGTTAGGCACGCTCGTGCGCATATGCTCGTCCGTCACAATCTGGCCGTTCTTCTCCAGATTCACGCCGACCTCCTCGAGTCCCATGCCCCGGGTGTTCAGCGTGCGCCCGATCGCCACGAGCACCTCGTCCGAGTACAGCTCCTCGCCGTTGGCCAGAGTGCTCTTCACCTGGCCGTCGGGCTGCACCTCGACGCTCGCTGTGCCGCTGCCGCACTTCACCGTTATCCCGCGCTTTTCCAGCGACGCCTTCACCGCGTCGGTTATCTCAGTGTCGTGCAGGGCGGGCACCAGATTCGGCATCATCTCCACAATCGTCACGTCAACGCCGTAGATGTTGTAGATGTGGCCGTACTCCAGACCTATCGCGCCGGAGCCGATTATCACGATGCTCTTCGGCAGGGGGCGGGAGAAGTCCATTATCTCGTTCGACGTTATTATCTTCTTATGGTCCACGTTGAACGCCGGTATCTCCGCCGGCTCGCTGCCCACGGCCACCACGATGTACTCCGCCGTAACGGTCTTTTTGACCTTGCCGTTGTCCACCTCGACGGTATGTGCGTCCAGCAGCGTCGCGCGGCCCTTCATCACGTCGATGCCGCGGCTCTTCTTCCACAGCATCGCCTCGAGCCCGAACCCCAGCCCGTTTATGACCGCGTTCTTGCGCTTGTCTATGGCCTTGAAGTCCACGCTCACCGCCGACATGTCCACGTTGATACCGAAGGCCTTGGCCTCCTTGATGGACGCGTACAGGTTGGCGGACGCCATGAGCGCCTTCGTCGGAATGCAGCCGCGGTTTACGCAGGTGCCACCCGAGCCGTTGCGCGTACGCCCCTCTATGAGGCACACCTTCTTGCCGCGGTCCGCGCAGCGCATAGCCGATGCCGAGCCGCCCGGCCCGCCGCCTATGCACACTACATCATAATCGTACATACCTGTTATCCTTTCAAATTAAAGTCAACCGTTAACTCTCAGGCCTTCCTGCTGTCTGCGGCGCCCTTTATCAGCATTGCAACGCCCAGCACGGCGCCGACGACGGCGGCGACATAGAAGCTGGCGACATTGGTCATTCCCTCGGCGCCGACCGCGGCGGATATCGGGTTAACCAGATACGGGCTGCAGAACTGGCCGAAGTTCTGGATGCAGGTCGCGATGGACAGCGCCATGCCAACACTGGCGGGCGGCACGCTCGCGCCGACATTCAAAAACACGTTGGGCATAACCACGCTCATGCCCAGCCCAAGGATAAGGCAGCCGATATAGAACACCACAATGCTCGGGGCAAAGGCCATGACCACATACGAGGCGGCCATCAGCAGGAAGCCCACGCCCATGGTGTAGCTCTTCAGGGCCTGGGACAGTTTGCCGTACATGAGGCCCATGAGTATGCCGCCGACGCAGAAGAACGCCATGCCGGTACCGGACGCGGCGCTGTCGCCTATGCCCTTTTCAACCAGCAGATAGGCGTTGCCGTTGGAGTAAATCTGTCCCGTGCAGAACACGAAGAAGGCCACGACCATCCAAATCCACATCTTGCCGGTGAGCTTGCCCTTTTCAGCGGGCGCGCCGCTCGCCCTGGCAGCCGCGGTGGGCTTGACGTTGGGCAGGCAGACAATGACGCAGACCAGGGTGACGACAGCTATCAGGTGTACGTAGAACACGCCGTTCCAGTTGAGGGTGGCCATCCATCCGCCGACGAAAACCATTATGGCGCAGCCGAGCATCTGGAAGGCCTGCAGGTTGCCCTGGACCTTGTCGCGCATGGCCCCCTCGAAGTTTTCCGCGACCAGAGCGGTGCTGACAACCTGCAGAATGCCGACGCCGGCGCCGAACACGCCGCGAAGAATCTGGATGACGAGGAAGGACTCGCTGAACGCGGGGCCCACGCCGCCAATCAGGAAAAGCACTACGCCGATAAGGCTGAGCAGCTTTTTGCTCATTGTCTTCATGAGGGCGCCGACAAGCAGCGTCACGGGTATTATTACTATGCAGGGGATGGAAATGAGGCTCTGCACCTCAGTTTGGCTCAAATCCGGGAAGTGAGAGCCAATCACGCTCAGGGAACTGGCAATACCGACGACACCCATCATGAGGATGGCTATAGTATAAATGCCAACCTGGATTTTACCTTTTGACTTTTCCATAGCAGCAGCTCTCCATTATAGAAAATTACCCCATTTTCCATGGGAAAACAATCGCGGCTGCCTGACGCGAGCGAAAATTTACGTTGTACACTTTACCGGCATTGTTAATATATTATCTTTTTTCTCATCTGTCAATAGTTCCGGAAGCTCGGCAAAAGCGCGGAATATTATAACATAAAGTTCGTAAAACGCCGGATATTTGCCGTAAAAACGCAAAAATTAATACAATATATACTGTGTAAATAATTCACATAACAAGGATTTTACTTAAAAATTCGCCATTTTGTCCAAAAATAAATTCAAAATTTGTCGACAAGGCCGAAAATGAATCCGGCTATTGATTTGTCAAAGAAAAGGTGATATCGTTACAAATGTGTCAAGCGGCAGATGCTTGGCGCGGGCAACATACCGGCAATTTCACAACAAGGAGGTCCCTTTAGAGTGAAGGAGATTCTTGAAAAGCTCGAGAAGCTGTCCACCGGCCGTCCGCTGGAGCTTATCCAGGAGAAGGCCGCCGGCAAAAAGGTAATTGAATATTTCGGCGACTATGTGCCCGAGCAGTGGATGACCGCGGCCGGAGTTGAGGACTACCTCATCATGCGCGGCGGCGACCCGCAGCCCCCCGAGGCCACTCTGGACTATATGCTGCGCTTCATGAACCCGCTGGCCGACTCCATGGTCGGCAACTATCTGCTGGGTCTGGACGCCGTTATGCCCATTGCCGACAAGATAGTTATCCAGCAGCACGACAGCCACTATGGCCGTATGTGCGAGGTTCTTGAGTACAAGGGCCTGCCCGTTTACAAGGTAGGCGTCCCCGCCGACTACACCGTCGACATCTCCCGCGAGTACTACCGCGGCGAGCTTGGCGACTTCCGCAAGATGCTCGAGGAGCTGACAGGCAAGCCCCTGGACGAAGAGGCCGTCCGCACCTGCTACGCCAAGACCAACGAGATAAACTATTGGCTGCGCAAGATAGACGAGCTCCGCAAGAAGGACAACCCGCCCATCACCTTCAGCGACTTCATCCGTCTGAACCACTACACAATGCGCGTTGACTACGACACCAGCATCGAGGCCCTCAAGCAGATATACGCCGAGCTCGAGAATGCCCCCGGCGCCCATGCCGAGAACGCTCCACGCATCCTTATCATGGGCCGCGCCGTCGCCCAGGGCGACTATGTCGTCCCGAGCATTATCGAGAACGCCGGCGGCGCCATCGTCACCGAGTTCCTCGACGAGGCCATCAGGCCCTTCAAGAACGACATCCCCGTCGAGGGCGACATCGTTGAGAACTACGCCAAGGCCATCTATGACGACAAGGTCCCGCAGTGCATCTTCCAGCCCGCCTGGGAGACCCGCTTCGAACACCTCAAGGAGCTCATCAAGGAGTACAATGTCGACGCCGTGCTGTGGTACCAGCTCGCCTTCGACGAGATCTACGACATGGAGCACACCTGTGTCGCCAAGTGGATCAAGGACATCAACGTGCCGATGATGAAGCTGGAGACTTCTTACGAGTACTCCCGCGAGGCCATGGCTCCCCTGACTACCAGGCTGGAGAGCTTTGTTGACAGCATCAAGGAGATTAAGGAGGCAAAATAAATGGCTAGAGACGTAAATCGCGAACTGCTTGAGCTTGCCGCGTTTGAAGGCGAGGAGCTTGAAGCTTTCCTCCCCCGCTGGCTGGAGACCGCCAAGAGGTGCAAGCTCGACGACGATAAAGTAGCGTACGCGCTCGATGTGTACCTGCCCCAGATCTGGGACCTCAAGTACCTGGGCGTCCGCAAGATGATCGGCGCTTACCTGCGTGAGCTGGCCGACATCGTCCACACCCCCGAGATGAAGGAAAGCGGAGTCAAGATTCTCTACGGCATCCTGCCCGCCATCGCCAACTATTACTACGCCGCGAAGATTGCCGGCGGCGACAAGATTTTCATCGGCTTCCCCGACCTGCTCATGGTCAACACCCTGAACTCCTTCTTCCACGCGGCCGGCCCGTTCCTGAACGTCGCCGAGGAGTACGGCTTCACCTACGGCTGCCGTCACTGCCCGCTGAACAAGATGCGTCTGGGCGCCTATGTCACCGGCACCATCGCCGCCCCCGACCTTATCTGGAGCTGGGGCTTCAACTGCGACGAGGGCCCGAAGACAGACGAGATGATCCAGGGCATCACCGGCAAGAAATGGAATTAACACGTCTCCCGTGTACCCCATGACGCCTCCTTTGACGAGCGCGAGGACCTCATGGACGAGCGTCTGAGGTTTATGAGCGACCAGATGAAGCTCGGCGTCAAGGCCATCGAGAAGAATTGCGACGTCACCATCACCGATGAAGATCTGGCCAAGGCCAACAAGGAATGCGGCCGTATGGCTTTCAAGGCCGAGATGCTCACCCAGCTCTGCACCAACGCCAACCCGCCTGTAGTCGGCGGCGAGACGCTGACCATGCTGCAGCAGTGCCTGACCGTCCCGTTCAACACCGGTTTCAAGTACCTCGAGGAGGCCATCGACATCCTGACCAAGGAAGTCCGCGCGGCCATCAAGGCCGGAGAGGGCGTCATGCCGAAGGACACCCCAAAGGTCGGCTTCTACAACCTGCCCTTCTGCGTGCCCTGGGTCGGCAAGTACTTCCGCGACAACGGCGTTATCACCGGCTTCTCCAGCGCGCTGACTCACTCCAAGCTTGAGATGAGCCCCGGCCGCTTCAAGGACGACCCCTGGATGAGCGCCGCCGAGAACTGGTCCCGCAACGGCATGTGCATGAATCTCAAGAACGAGGCCGACGCCATGTGCGAGAAGATAGAGATCTGCCACCCCGACGGCATGATCCTCGGCTTCTTCGACTTCGACCGCTGGCTCGGCGCCCAGCAGAAGATTATGGCCAAGATGGTCACCGAGAAGACCGGCGTGCCCTCCTACTACATCGAGGCCGACTTCTGGGATGACCGTGACTACAGCCCCGAGAGCCTGAAGACCCGTATTGAGTCTGTCTGCCAGATTATCAAGATGCGCAAGGCACAGGAGCTCGCCAAGAAGGCCGACGAAGAGGCGAAATAAGTTCCCCGAGAGTAAAAGAGGAAGGCAAATGCTTTCCTCTTTTACTTTTTTGCGTCCGCCGCTTTGTTCCTCCCAACAGCTCCGCATCTGCCCTCCGGCGCGGAGGCCTCCAGAGCGTTGCGCGGCGGGTCTATATGCACGGCAACGTGCACGTCGAGTCCGGGAGGACGATAATAACTGCCTCATCAAACGCATTGAAGTTTCCAAAAGCCCGGGCTTCCGGCAGAGTTCAACATGACTTTGAGCCGTTCATTCTTGGATTAGAATAATATAAAACTCGCCTCAAAAAAATGAGGCGAGTAAAATAAAATATCTTTTCCCTGAACGTTTTGGTTGATATAAGCGGGATCAAACCGCCTGCCTCTTGAATGCCATAGTCTGGATTTTCATAACCCTTTATGCCATTGAGTCAATGCCGTTTCAAGCCCGTTCCGGTATGGATTCTGGTACGCCCCGGCCCTGCTTGCGGGCCTGGGGATGTTGGGTACAAAGAAATTAAACAACGGTTAGTCCCAAGCCGGCCTGAGCGAATAACCACGTTCATGCCGGCTTTATTACGCCCTCAAATATGCAACGGGATGCCGAAAAGCGGACACACCGCACAGCACACCACAGGGAAGAGCAGCGCGCATATGAGCACCGTTATTGCGCCGGGGAGGACGGTATCCTTCATCTCCCAGTACCCGTAGCCGATATTTAGGAGCATGATGTTGTTCGAGCCCAGGACGAAGAAGAACGAGGCCATGAACAGCGTGGGCATCATGATGACGACAGGGTTATATCCCAGCCTCACGCAAACGGGGGAGATTATACCTATTACCAGCGCGGACACAGCGAGGTTGGCGTTCACGAAGAGGTTTATCAACACGCCCATTATGAGAGCGGATATTATGGAAAGCCCCAGCGGGCCGGCATTCACGACCAAGGGGGAGATGATGTCGCTTATCAGGTCGCCGAGCCCGGTGTTTGAAAACAGCTGCGAGAGCAGCGGTATGAGGCCGGCGGCAATCATGGCCTGTAGTGGCAGCTTTTTTATGGCCTTGTCGGCCGGGACGGTGCCTATTCCCGGCAGCATGGACACGGCCGCGAACAGCATGGAGGCCATCCCCGTCGGCATGCCGGCCAACATACAGGCCACCATCGCCGCGACGGTTATTATCCAGCGTATTTCGGAGCCGCCTAGACGGCCGAGCGCCTTCATAGGCTCCTCGTAATAACTCACGTCAGGCATCACCACGTTTTTGGGATTTATCTTGAAGCAGCGCAGGTATACGAGGCATATGGGGACTATGGCAACCAGGAAACAGGATACGCCGCACAGGGCCCACTGCGAATATGTAACGGTAAACCGGCCGTCGGTGCTGGTGGTCAGGAACTGTATGGCCATTGTGTTGCCGGTGGGGCTGCCGTTGATGAGCACGACGCCGCCGACTATGGCCGCGGTCGGTATTATCAGCATCATGGCCTTGCCGATGCGGCTCTCACCGGGCTTTTCGCCCATGGCCTCCAGCACCTCGGCGCATATCCCGCTCATCATTATTATCACGGCGACATTGGATACGCAGGACGAGAGGCAGGCAGAGACCACGGCAATGGCCACTACCACCTTCGCCGGGTGCGCTCCGAAGCGGCGGAGCATGGTATAAGCCACACGCCTGCCGAACGGGGTAAATTCACAGCCCATGGAGACGATGATCATCCCCATTATCGTCAAAAATGAGCTGGAGCCAAAACTCGCCCCCACCTGCCCCCAGTCCCAGAAGCCCAGAATTATACCGCCGACGGCTATCAGGAGACTGTCCACGGCGATGTTGATTGGGGCGAAGATTATGAGGAATATCGACGCTGCAAAAAAGCCGAGAGCCGTTGCGGTGCCGTGCCCGTACTCACCCAGTGGCAGGAGCGCGCACAGTACAAAGAGTGCCGCCGCCCCAAGCACACTCAATATGAGCCGTTTTGTAATCGGCACACCTGTGCGCAGCCCCGTCATGTCGATAAGAGTATCGCGCACGTTTACGGTATCTTTATCCATTGTGCACCTCCTGTTGTGTAATCGCCTAAAAATTAACGACATTTTTACTCAAGTTTTGTGCCTCCTGTCAAGACTAAATATAACAGAGTCAGAGAAAAAATCGGTCAGACTTATGTAAAAAATCAGTCAGACAAGTCCAGGGGTATTGTCTGACTGATTATTAATGGATATCAAACTGCATTTTACGTTAAAACTGATAAAATTAATTCAGAACAGACGCCGTTTTTTGGTTCTGTGCACAACTCAAAAACCGCCGAGGAGAGAACGAGCGGAAAAAATTTATGAGAGGGAGAGAAAAATGGGAACCACGGAAAAAGCGATGAACGAGTTTACCGATCAGATGCTCAACAACGAACCTCCCCGCAAACGCGGTTTCTTCATAGCCGCCACAACAGGTGAGGTCACGGCAGGGCTTATCAACAACGTCATTCTAAGCTATCAGAACTACATACTGACCCAGTTCGTACAGCTGTCCACCACCGTTACGGCGAACATTCTCGCCATAATGAATTTCATACAGCTTATCTTCTGCCCGCTCGGCGGCGCCTTCTATGACAAGTGGAGATTCAAGAGCGGCGCAAAATACTGGCCCTGGTTTTTCATAGTGCCCCTCAGTATAGCGATAATCAACGTATGCATGACGGCCTCTGTCGCCTTCAACGGGAACAAGTGGCTGACAGCCGTCCTGATGATAGTCGGCGTGGCCTGCGGCAACATCTTCCTGTTCTCGCTGGTCAAGGGCATATTTCCCTCGCTTTCAAACAACGACCAGGAGCGCACGATAGCCTCCACCTGGTCCAACGTCTGGAAGGAAGTCAGCAAATATGCCGCGATGTCCCTGGCCCCGAGCCTGATGATTGCTCTCTCCGTGAGCGGTACCGAGTGGGATCCCCAGGGCCTCTTCTACACCACGCTCATCTACTCCATTGTCGGCGTCCTGGTCGCGTGCTTTACCGGCATTGTTTTCAAAAAGGGCGTCGAGGACAAGGGCAAATTCGCAAGCCAGGTCAAGGACGGCGCAAAAAAGGCCGGGGCCAGCATCTGGGGCCTGCTCAAGCAGGTGTTCACCAACAAAACCTTGCTCCTCATCTTTGCCATCATAATCTTCTCCAACTCCCGCAGCTACTCCACACTCAGTCTTCACACCTACTACTATCAGTTCGTGTGGGAGAACCCCGCAGCCATGTCCACTATGAGGCTCTGGGGCCAGATAGCAACAATCGTCGCCACGTTTTGCGTGCCGTTCCTCAAACGGCACGTGTTCAAGGAGACAAAGAGCTTTTACATGTTCACAATGACCTGTGTCGCGGCGTGCCAGTTCCTGACCGTTCTCGCCAACACCTACATAGTGTACGAGATCATAGAGGTCGTTGAGTACTTTGTGTTTGGCTTCAAGGGCGTTATGGACGTCCTGCTCTTCACCATAGCCGTCGACGTCATCCGCTACGAGGCCTTCAAAAAGGGCGAGACCTCCACGGTGGCCCAGGGCGCGGTCATGAGCCTTTTCGCTTCCGCGCTGGCCGGCTCGAAGATAATCTGCGGCTATGTGGTAAACTTCATCCTCGCCGCCTGCGGCTATCAGGCAGGTGTGATAAGCGAGAGCTTTGTGGACACCTTCCCCATCGCCTATTCCATCGTCCCCGGCTGCCTCACGGCGATAAGCGTGCTCCTGATGCTGTTCTTCTACAAGTTTAAGGACGGCCAGCTGGCGTCGATGCGCAAGGAGATGCACGAGGCGAAGCTGATATAAAATAAAACAAATTATTTGACCACATAAGGAGGTAAAGCATGAAAGTTGCTGTTATAGGCGCCGGGATAATGGGCGCAACAATCGGGACATATCTGGATGAGGCCGGGGCCGACGTCTGGCTGGTTGACCCGTACAAGGCGCATGTGGACGCGATAAATACCAAGGGACTCGACATTATCGGCATAGACAAGGACCAGCAGAAATTTGAGCGCAACTATCCGATGAAGGCCGTCTACACGCCCGACCAGATAGGCGAGGTGATGGATTATGTGGTCTACTGTGTCAAGATGATGCACATGGACGACGCCATAGAGAGCGCCAAATGTGTCTCCGACGCGCATACCGTACAGATATCCCTCCTCAATGGCGTCGGCAGCGCCGAAAAGCTGCTCGAGAATTACGGCGCCGACCAGGTGGTCTACGGAGTCGTGAGTTCCGGAGGGGAGATAATCGAGCCCGGCAAGGTGGACCGGAATTTCAGGCCCGGCATGAGCTTCATAAGCGTCGGTCCGGCCAGCAAAAAGCTCTCGCCCGAGCTGCTCGCCTTCAAAGAGGCGCTGGATAAGACCGACTGTACCTTCAACCTCTATGAGGACATAGACCCGATAGTCTGGGAAAAGATGATCAAAAACTGCACGGGCAACGCCATCTGCTCGGTGGCGCGCGTGACTCTCGGCCGCCTGTATAACGACGACAACGGCGCCGAGCTCAGCGAGCTCATCGAAAAAGAGGTGCGCGCCGTCGCCGAGGCCCAGGGCATACATGTGGGCCCCACGCCGCGCATGAAGGGCAAGTTCCCCATAGACTTCCCGCATATGCCCAGCACGGCCCAGGATGTGATAGCCAAAAAGCAGACGGAGATCGACACCATAAACGGAGCGGTCAGCCGCCTTGGCCGCAAGTACGGCGTTCCCACTCCGTATTGCGACTGTATGACGATGCTTATAAAGCTCATACAGGCAAATTACGATTACATGAAGCTTTGATGCGGGAGGGTTGAAAATGGCTGTGCTGAAGAGCAAGAACCTGATGACCGAGTGGTGCAAGGGCTGCCGGTACTGCGTGGCATCCTGCCCCAAGGGCGCGCTGAGCATAGGCGAGCGGCTCAACCTCGCCGGCTTCCAATACGTGGTGCTGGACGAGTCAAAGTGCATAAACTGCGGAACCTGCCGGGTCGTCTGCCCGGACTGCGTTTTCAGGTTTGTAGAGGAGGATGAAGCTTGAAAAAGACACTGATGAAGGGCAATCACGCGGCGGGCGAGGCCGCGGTCAGGGCCGGGTGCATGCTCTATGCGGGCTACCCCATAACGCCTTCAACCGAGATAATGGAGCACCTGAGCGCGCGCATGCCAGAGGAGGGCCGCGTGTTCATACAGGCCGAAAACGAGATAGCCTCGATACACATGGTCGGGGGCGCCTATTGCACCGGCAAGCGCGCCATGACCGCCACAAGCGCGGGAGGCTTCTCTCTCATGCAGGAGTTCACAGCCTATGCCTCCGACGCCGAACTCCCGTTCGTCATAATAAACGTCGTGCGCTCGGGCCGCGGCATCGGCTCCCTGGAGCCCGGCCAGGACGGCTACCGCCAGTCGGTCTACGGCGGCGGCAATGGCGACTACAGGAATATAGTCTACGTGCCCAACACCATACAGGAGATGGTGGATGATATATACGAGGCCTTCGACACCGCGGAGAAGTACCGCATAGGCGTGATAATCCTGACCGAGTCCTCGATGGGCCAGATGATGGAGCCCGTCATAATGCCCGACTATAAGTTCATGGAGGGCCAACCGGAGTGGGCCGTCACCGGCACTCACAAGTGGGACCGCGGCTCTGACGGCCTTGGGCTCAAGAGGAAAGCCTGGGCGGAGAAGATGGAGCGCATGACCGCCGAAATGCAGAGATGGGAGGACTCCGGTCTCGAGGACGCCGAATACGTATTTGTCGCCTATGGCCTGCCCAGCCGCTCCACCGGCGAGGCCGTAAAGGCCCTGAGGGCGAAGGGTGAGAAGGTGGGCTTCATCCGCCCGCAGATCGTCTCCCCGTTCCCCGCAAAGGCCTTTGAAAAGGTCAACCGGGATGTCAAGGGCTTTATCTGCGTGGAGACCACCGAGTTTGGCCAGATGGTACAGGACCTTGCCATCACCGTAAAGAAGGAATTTGACCGCAACGTGCCGGTGAACTTCTATCCATACGGCATAGGGGTACCGTCCGTCAAGGAAGTACTCGCCAATTATGAGGCCGTAAAGGCCGGTGGATACAAGGAGGTATTCTGATATGGAAGATATCGTAAGGCTGTCTCATCTCATAGACAAACCGGCACCGACCGCCTGCCCCGGATGCGGACATCTTGTATTCTTCCGCATCATCCGCGAGTGCCTGGACGAGCTGGGCATAACGGAAAACGCCATCCACGCCAACGGCATAGGCTGCACCGGCGTACACAGGGCATGGCAGAACCACGGCTATGTCCCCCTGACCGCCCACGGACGGGCCGCCGCGGTCGCCACCGGCATCAAGCGCACAAACCCGGACACATTTGTCTACACCTTCCAGGGCGACGGCGACGCCGCGGTTATCGGGCTCGCCGAGACACTCAACGCCGCGTACCGGAATGAGAATATCTGCGTATTCATATCCACCAACACCGTGTTCGCGCTCACAGGCGGGCAGATGTCCTGGGAGACCCTTCCGGGCCAGAAGACCACCACCACCCCGCTCGGGCGCAACTGCGACCTCACCGGCAAGCCGATGCATCTGCCGGAGCTCATCTGTGAGATAAATCCCGACGTGGCATACGCCGCGCGCGGCACCATGAACTCCCCCAAGCATATCATTCAGCTCAAGCGAATGGTCAGGAACGCCATGGAGGCTCAGCTCGCCGGCGAGGGGTACTCCATAGTTGAGTGCATGAGCGCGTGCCCCAACAACTGGCATCTCAGTCCCCTGGAGTGCCGCGAGCACATTGAGAAAAACGTACTGCCCGAGTTCCCGCTCGGGGAATTCAAGAAGAGAGGAGCGCAGGCATGAAAGAGTGTATATTCGCCGGATTCGGCGGACAGGGAGTGCTTACCGCGGGCCTGGTTCTGGCCTACACCGCCATGGAACACGAGCTCAACACCAGCTGGCTGCCGAGTTACGGCGCGTCGATGCGCGGAGGGAAGGCCAACAGCACGGTGAAATTCGGCGATACGCCGGACGAGGTCATTGGCGTCCCGATGATGGCGGAGGCAGACGCGCTCATAGCAATGAACCGCCCCTCTCTCGACTACATGGCTTTCTGCAAACCGGGGGCACTGGTTCTCGTCAATTCCGACGCCCTGGACAGCGAATATGACTTCCCGGCAGACAAGGATGTTCACCTCATTCCCGCCGGAGAGATCGCCTACTCGGTGGACAACGCCAAAGGCGCGAGCATTGTCATGATAGGCTCCCTCATGAAGCTCACCGGCTGGTTCGGGAAGGAGGAGGCCAAGCAGTCCATGTGCAACATGTTCGCGGAAAAGGGCAAGAGCAAGCTGGATTCCATAAATATCGCCGCCTTTGACGCCGGCTGGGACGCCGTATAAAGGGGGCCTTGCATGAAGGATCTGGGATTACTCTTTGCCCCCCGCAGCGTGGCGGTGGTGGGCGCGTCCGACAAGCCCGGCATGGGCCGCGGCGTCAGCGAGGGCGCCCTGCAGAGCAGCATAGCCGACCACGTGTATCTTGTCAACATCAAGCGTGACATTGTGCTCGGCCGCAAATGCTACCACGCCCTCTCCGAGCTGCCGGAGGCAGTGGACACCGTGGTCCTGTGCGTAAACTCCGGGCTAGTGAACGACTATCTGGAGGAGGCCGGCCGGCTGGGCATCAAGAACGCTGTGGTATACGCCAGCGGCTTTTCGGAGGAAGGGAGCGAGGAGGGACGCCGCCTCGAGCGTGAGATGCATGACATATGCGAGCGGCACAACATGCTCCTCGTCGGTCCCAATTGCGTCGGGCTTTACAACAAGGTGGACCGCATAAGCCTGTATGCCACAGAGCCCCTTTTCCCGGAGAAGAACGTACAGAGGGGCATAGGCGCCGTGGCGCACAGCGGGTACATAAACTCCAACCTCATGCGGACAATGCCGGACATCTGCGCATACGGCGTCAGTGTAGGCAATGCGGCAGTCTGTTCGCTCGAGGAGTATATGCTCTATTACGCCGAGAACGAGCATGTGAACTGCATCGCCGCCTATGTAGAGGGGATCAAGGACGCGGCAGTGTTTGAGCAGGCGCTGCGCGCGGCCGCCGAGAGGCGCAAGCCGGTCGTGATCATGAAATCCGGGCGCAGTAAAAAGGGCAGTGCCGCCGCCGCCAGCCACACGGGCAATCTGGCTGGGGACTATGCCACTTTTGAGGCCCTGCTGCGCAGGTACGGCGTAATTGTCACGGACTCTCTCGAGGAATTCAACTCCACGGCGAGGATGTTCGCCGTGCTCGACGGGAAATACCCCTCGGGTGTGGGCATAGGGGCGGTGAATTTCTCCGGCGGGGAGAACACCATATGCGCCGATATGTGCGAGAGGTTCGGCCTGGAGCTCCCGACGTATGAGGAGGCCACGCGGGAAACGGTCAAGAGCGTAATACCCGCGTTCTCGACAGCGCGCAACCCGCTCGACCCGACGACGGAGATGTTCAGCGAGCACGACAAGGTAAAGACCATGTTCGAAGCCATATTCAACGACAGCGGCATCGACATGTTCGTGCTGGGCCTCGAGCTGCCGGCGCAGCTGGCCATGAAGGACCGGACGTGCATTTCAGTGTTCAAAGAGCTGCATGCGGAAGGCAAGCTGATACCCACATTCCTGGTGCCGAGCTTTGAAAAAACCAGGGACGCGGCGGCCGTCAAGGAGTTGCAGGATATCGGGATACCCATGCTGTCTGTGGGCGAACTGGCCTACAAGATTTTGGCGAATCTTACCGCCTTTATAAGCTATGACCACTCCAATCACACTCTTTCTCTCGCCGGGGCGCCGTGCGTTTCCGAGCAAACCACGGCGCTTTCCGAGAGCGACTCGAAGGCGGAGATAAGCGCGCGGGGAGTGCGGGTGCCGGGTCAGTTCAAGGCCTCCACCAAGGCCGAGCTCCGGGAAAAGCTCTCGTCTTTCAGCTTCCCCGTCGTGCTCAAGATTGACTCGCCGGATATATTGCACAAGACAGAAGCTGGCGGTGTAAAGCTCGGCATAGGCAGCATCGAAGAGGCGGAGAGCGCCTTTGACGGGATTATGGCCTCTTGCCGCGCCTTCTCGCCGGACGCCAGGCTGGACGGCATCCTCGTACAGGAGATGCTGCCGGAGGGCGTGGAGATGATAGTGGGCGTGAAAAACGACCGCCAGTACGGCCCCATGCTCCTGTGCGGAATGGGAGGCATCTTTGTTGAGGTGTTCCGGGACGCGGCACTTGCCCCCTGCCCGGTCAACATGTTCGAGGCCCGCGAAATGGTCAACAGCCTGAAATCATCCAAACTCCTCTACGGCTACCGTGGCAGCGCGGAGTGCGATGTGGACGCGCTGTGCGAGCTGCTTGTAAAGGTCTCAGAATACGCCGCCGAAAACTCGTCCGAAATATGTGAGATCGACCTGAACCCGGTACGCGTTTTCCCGAAGGGCAGGGGCGTCGCCGCGGCTGATGCACTGATAGTGAAGTACGCGTGACATTATAAGGCCCGGGCCAGAAGGTCCGGGCCTCTGTCAAAATCGCTTGTGAACGCCGGTCATAAACGCGTGACCTATTATGAGTTCTCTGGCCTTCAGCTTGTCCCGCCTTTTCACCGCCTCAAGAATGCTCTTGTGGCTGCTGAACTCCAGCCTCTCCCGCATTATATTGCGCTCTTCCTGTGTCAGATTGAAATCGCTCTCAAACTTGCTGTCGTAATCCCGCTCGATTAATCGCAGGTTGCTCCTTATCAGCTGCCGCGCTGTCTCGTTGGGGTAATACTTCATGAGCGTGTCGTGGAACTCTATATGGGCATTCAGATACTCCATGCTGGATTTGTCAATATCTCCGCTCAGGCGGTCCTCGCAGAGTATCTCAAGCCTGTATATGTCAGTGTCCGAGGCGTTGTCAATAAACGCCTCTATGGCGGCGGACTCGATTGCGGCGCGTATACTCCCGAACTCGAGAGGTTTGCTCTCCGACAACATACTGGCAACCAGAAAGAGATTCATAAATCCCACTTCCATATTTCCGAGATACACGTTGCCGGAGCCCCGCTGAGAATCTATCACGCCGAGCACCTCGAGGACACGCAGCATCTCACGCAATGTGGAGCGGTTGGTGTTCAGCTCTGTCGCCAGTATGGCCTCCTGCGGAAGCCTGTCCCCGGGCGAATAGTGCTTGGAGCAAATATAGTTCACCAAACTGCTTAGAAGCGAATAGTAGTTCTTTTCCCGTATGTTAGAAACGTCGAACGACTCAGGATTCATTCATCACACCCCTAACATGAACGTAAATAAATTTATTTTATTATAATATTTCCTGAATTGTTTTGCAACTGCAAACTTGCTGTTGGTGATTTGTTACAAATTCACCTGACGCTTTTGAAGCGAATCAGATATATTGTGCCGCAGTGACTTCGCCCTTGTATGTGACACAGCGACGCAAAACATCCCGGATGTCTGAGCATCCTGGCGTTCTACACGGGCGGGGAGGGACGGCGGGAGTTTGAGTAGCGGAAGAAGCAACAGCAGGAACAGCAGAAGCAAAAAGAGAACGGCCCGGACGAGGCCCGGTAAAAACCCCCGTGTATCGCGGTTGATACACAGGGGTTTTCGCTTTATGTCGGCTGACGCCGCAGGCAGCAGGCCGGCTTACGGCCAAGCGGATGTAATCAATGGAGGAAAAACCCAATCCAGCCGGAACCGGCGGCTGGGTCAAGAAATATCTGTGAGTCAGCAAGAATTTTTGATATAATGGGAACGGGAACCCCGGAATGGGAAAAAACAAACGGATAAACGCGCATAAGCTATAAACCCATCCGGCCCACGCCGGTTGAGCGCAACATAATGTGTGCTAAAATTGAATCTCCGATTTTGAGAAGAAATTTTAGGACAGCGATGGTATTCTGGTTTCGGAGGTGGAAAGAATGCTTTCAAAGAATACCACAAATTTATTTTTCAATCCCGGATGTGCATTAAGTCTGTACCGCCCGGAGAATGTAACGGAAATATTCAAGTATTTGCAAAGCAATTACCCGCAAATTCAAATGCACAATATATGCTGCCGGCATGATCCCGGGCTGCCGGACGGCTCTGTCATTGTCAACGTATGTGCCGGTTGTGACAGGCGCTTTCGCACTCTTTATGACGGGATTTCTACAATTTCGCTATGGGAAATCGTCGATAATCTGAATAACTTCCCGTTTCCTGATTACCATGGCATGGAGGTCAGCATACATGACCCCTGCCCGGTACGGAATACTCCGGTCGTCCACAAGGCCGTCAGAGGTCTGTTGCACAAAATGAACATCAAGGTAATTGAAGCGGAAAAAACCGGCACGAATTCTGTCTGTTGTGGGGACAGCCTGTATCCGAATTGGGACATGGAAAAAATACATACAGCCATGAAAAACCGCGCCGGCAGTATGCCGTGCGAGAGGGTTGTCGTATATTGCGTGTCCTGCATCAAGGCCATGCAGATTGGGGGTAAGGTTCCATGTTATTTGACCGACCTCCTTTTGGGTAAATCAACCGACCCGCAGGAGTGTGATATCCAGAAATGGCACGCCGAACTGGACGCATATATAGAAGCCCATTGAGCGAAAGAAGTGAGAGCATGACCGCAGATGAAATGTACGAGGCCGTGATAAATAACGATGCCAACTACGACGGATTGTTTTTTTACGGCGTGTTGTCTACCGGGATTTTTTGCAGGCCCTCCTGTCAATCCAAAAAGCCGTTAAGCGACAATGTGCGCTTTTTCTTGAACGCGGGGGAAGCAATCGAAGCCGGTTTTCGTCCGTGTAAACGCTGCAGGAGCGACCTCTTAACATACCACCCAATGAAAGATATAGCCGAAACGCTCAAACATCATCTTGATGAATTGTACGAGCGCCAGGTTTTGTGGAGCGAGGAGTTGCGAAAAATCGGCCTGTCAGAACGGAGGGCGGTGGAAATATTCAAAGAAGCCTACGGAATGACGCCCAAAGCATATATGGATTCGCTCAGGTTGAATGAGGCGAAGCGCCTTTTAGCGCAGACAGATACGAAAATAATTGACATTGCGGCCTCTGTCGGGTTTGGGGGGCTGTCCACGTTCAACCGTTTTTTCAAAGAGAGAACGGGATGCAGCCCCAATATGTACCGAAAAAAGCACAAATAAAGTGATATCCAGAATAGCGGACGGCAGCCCGCTATTCTTTAACATTTTTGGTATTTCCGCCATCGTTCTATACCATGCCGCGGCAAAAATCAAGCGATTCATCAACTTGCGGCACGGTGTTCCAGCCGCTCCCCGGCTGCCAGTGCCTGCACCGCACCTGCGCTGGCGGGGCCGACGCCCCCCTTTTGTTTCATGGAGACCGTTTGCCGGCAGACGAAGGAATACATGGGGAAGCGTCCCTTGGCCCTTGCCGGGAGATTCCGGCTTCAAGGCCCTCGGCGGTATCGTTTCCCCAATACCGAATTATAACCCAGTGTCAGAGGTCGTGATTCGGAAAGGAACCGTGGCAGATTGAGCGGGCGGCGGCTTTTTTACAAAAGTCACCGCGAGGGATATGGCGTCCGCGGCAACTCGGGGCCTGGCTTGCGCCCCTATATCCATCAAGGGAAAAATCCGCCATAGGTGGGCAGACAGCAAGGGGCAAGTGGCGGCCCCGGACAGCACGCAGTAAGGGACCCTGGAGCTGCCGCAAGGCAGGGCCCCGTGGTGAACGGGAGAGA
Organism: uncultured Oscillospiraceae bacterium; assembly: GCA_944385755.1. Lineage (GTDB taxonomy): Bacteria > Bacillota > Clostridia > Oscillospirales > Oscillospiraceae > Scatomorpha. The sequence continues at coordinate 16,892 of CALWYN010000076.1, read as the reverse complement.
GGCGGATTCTCCACCTCTCTCCCGTTCAGTTCTGCCAGCTGTGCTGGCCAAGCGGACTGTGAAACCGGTGCGTGTCAGGCCACCCACGTCCTTATGATGTTTTTCGCCCCGCGGCGCCTTCCGGCGAAGCGTCCATATATGCGGTGGTCCCAATGCAGAAAGCGGGGCTCAAAAATGATGATTTTCACCATTTTCCCTCCCTCTGGAAATTCGGGCCGTATGGACAGAAAAACGGCGGCGGCATCGTGGTGATACCGCCGCCGCGCTCTCTGCGCCGGGTCTATGCCGTTTCATGCGGGGAAACGAAAAAACCGAACCCGTTGCCTACGGCAAACAGATTCGGATTTTCGCATTTTGGTGGAGATAAGCGGGACCGAACCGCCGGCCTCTTGAACCCCATAGTGCGTGTTTTCAAATTCCGTACTTATAATCATACACAATAGACATATTATCAGAATATCATGGATTTTTAGAACATTTTATGCCATTGAGTCTATGCCGTTTCAGCCGCATTCTGGTATGGATTCTGGTACGCCCCGGCAATGCTTGCGGGCTGGGGCGAAAGGAGAACGAATGAGAAACCGATATCCTGTGAATTTAACATTGACACCACCTGCGTCGAGTTACGCTATGCCGATGGCGGCGGCATAAATATCTACTGCCCCGGCGTTGAGGGCAGCTTCGACGCCACGCTGGCCATGCGCACGGAGATGGACTGGCTTATTTACAACGCGCCGCTCGAATATGCAAAGATGGCGCTCACCGGAACACCGGAGCAGCACCTGCACGAATCAGCAGAAACGCATGGGTTTAATATGGATTGAAGGTAAAGAACGAAAAGGTCGCGATATGCGACCTTTTCGTTTCGGCAATAGTATCGTGAATCTCGGCACTTATCGTGGAGAAATCGTTGCTCGGGTCGGTAGTCTTGCGGTTTAACTAATCTGTACCTCACTGCTCACAACCCTCGCCTCCCACGAACGGAGGAATTGTAACTCGTCAATGTCAGCATAGTTGCATATCAGGCACTCCCCAAGCGCGGGTTCCAGATCCGGCAGCAGCACAGTCTCTGACGAGAAATTGCAGAACACGGTGAGCCTTTTGCCCTCGCACTCGCGCTCATATGCAAATATCCTCTCATCATTCGGCCAGAGCAGCTTAAAAGTGCCTTCGCGTACAGTGCGGCTCTCTTTACGAAATTTCAGTGCCCGCCTGTAAAAGTTGTATACTGAGTTCTCATCTGCTAACTCTCTTTCCGCGTTTACGGCACGCCAGCTGTGGCCGGGGCTTATCCAGGGGTCGCCGGAAGTGAACCCTGCACAAGTCCCGCCGCTCCACTGCATGGGTGTCCGTGCGTTGTCCCGGCTGGTACAGGCAAGGTAGCGGAGCATTGTGCGCTTGTCCAGAGCACCGCTATCTACAAGGTCTTTATAAGCATTCAGGCTCTCGACATCACGGTACTGCTCGATATCGGAGAATCCCGCGTTGGTCATGCCCAGCTCTTCACCCTGATATATATAAGGGGTTCCCTGCATGAAGTAAAGGCATATACATAGCATTTTGGCAGATAGTGCCCTGAATTCAGGCAGCTCGCAGCCGAACTTAGACACCGCACGTGGCTGGTCGTGGTTGCCCCAAAAGAGGCTGTTCCAAGCCCGGCCGTAGAGCCCGGTCTGCCACTTCTCAAACACCCGCTTTAGCGCCGGAAGCGGAGTTCTGACATCGGTCCACTTCCCGAACCTGCCGTCTGTGAGGCCGGTGTGTTCAAAGTGAAAGACCATGTTCAGTTCCCCACGATCTGATCCAGCATAGTCAAGCGCCTCATCCACTGTCAAATTGGGGCACTCTCCAACTGTCATGATGTTGTACTTTGATAGTACCTCAGAATTCATTTCGTGCAGATATTCATGCACATGAGGGCCGTTCACGCAAAAAGGCGACAGATCCCCACCCAGGCCGTCTGGTAATTCATCCGGCTTCGATATAAGGTTTATCACGTCCATCCGAAAACCGTCGACACCCTTGTTGAGCCACCAACACATCATGTCGTATATCTCGTGCCTCAGCTGGGGATTATTCCAGTTTAAGTCTGGTTGCTTCCGGTGGAATATGTGCAGATAATATTCATCAGTCTCAGGAGCATATTCCCAGGCCGGGCCACCGAACCATGAGCCCCAGTTGTTTGGGGGGGTGTCTCCATGGCCGTGGCGCCAGATGTAAAAATCGTGGTACCGGCTTTCCGCCGACTGCCTCGCGCTTTGAAACCACCGGTGTTCGTCCGAGCTGTGGTTTACCACAAGGTCCATTACGAGGCGCATCCCACGGGAGTGCGTCTGCGTAAGCAGCTCATCGAAGTCTGCCATCGTTCCAAAGTCCGTGTGTATTGCGCGGTAATCGCTAATATCGTAGCCGTTGTCCGCGTTGGGTGAGGCGTATATAGGGCAAAGCCATATAACATCTGCGCCCAAATCTCGGATGTAGTCCAATCTCTCTATTATTCCCTGCAGATCGCCTATGCCGTCACCGTTTGAGTCTTGAAAACTGCGTGGATATATCTGATATACCACGGCATCTTTCCACCAGTCATTTATCATTCTCTGTCCTCCTTGAGAGAGTTCTTATATTTTTTATAGCTGCTGGCAAAGTAGTATGGGTTTGAGTATCCCACAAGCGGGGCCGTCTCCTTTTCCGAACGTCCGTAGCGTTCTATGAGCTCTTCAGCCTTTTTCATCCGCACTCGCATGAGAAAGTCGGTAAACGTCGCCCCTGTCTGCTCCTTAAAGCTCCGGCTCAGATGTACATAATTGATATGGTATTGCTGCGATATCTGCATAAGGTTTATGTCATCCATGTAGTGGGTCTCTATCAACTTTATAATTTCCTGGATCAAATCTGCTGTAGTCAATGATCGCTTTACCCAAATTGCTTGCGAGACGAGTTCTAAAACGCCACCAAGAAAAGTCCTCGCCTCCTCTGGCCACTCTATTTTGGCAATGCGGTCCATATAGTTTTCCCCCAACAAACTGCTTATGTTCACGGCGTACCCTGCCTTACTGCTGCACTGCTCGAGCATGATGGTATAATCCACAAGTGCCTTCCTAATAACTGCCACACTCATATATTTGGCATCGTATATCGGCCCGATAAAGGTGCCGCATAAATCAGCTATTTTTTCCTTACGACCGTGGGCTAAAAAATCGCTTATTTGACGCTCGCTGGTGCAGGGTAATTCACGAGTTACGGCAGCAGACTTGACTCTATCATGATACATGATGGTGCCCAAACCACGGTGCAAGTATTTTGCAGAGTCTATGGCCTCCGCCAAAGCCAAACGTGCATCCGCGCAGTTGTGCTTGCCAGACACGCCAATCCTAACGTCCCCACCCGTAAGCTCCATACATTGTGTATGCAGTTTGCGAAATACGCCCTCACAGTTTGAGCTTTCCGCTACAGTGAAATACTCCGGAACCAACTGGAAAATACAAAAGGCCTGCCTCAGGCTGTGAAGCGGATATACCCTGGACTCAAACATAAAACCCGCCGACAGAGTCTTAATCTCGGCCAGCAAGTTGTTCCCGCCTCGCTCAAGCACAATTGCCGCGGAGATTATTACGCCTGACGGCAAATCCAAGCCCGGGTCTGGCCCCGAACCGCCAAGTGTCATACGGCACAGTTTAGAGAACGGATCCGACTGTTCGATCCCGCTCCGCTTTTCCCGGAGATGGTCCGCAACTGAAGCCAACAGCTCGTTAAGACGTTCCGGGTCCACCGGCTTGAGCAGATAGTCCGCAACGTGGGCATGTATTGCCTGGCGCATGTACTCAAAGTCCGAATATTCGCTCAGCACTATGATTTCACAATCAAGCTCCATGTTCTCTATATATTGAAGCATTTTCCGTCCGTCACATATGGGCATTTTCATGTCTGTAAGTACGATGTCGACTGGCCTGGAACGCAGAAGTTCAAGTGCTCGCGCCCCATTGTCCGCTTCTCCACCGAACTCAAGGCCTAGGCGTTCCCAGTCAATACTGCGTATAAGCCCACGCCTTATCCATTCCTCGTCTTCGACAATGAGCACGCTGAACAACTGCCTCACCTCCTCACAAATGGAACACGTATCTGCAACACGGTACCTATTCCCTCTTCACTTTCTATCTTCAGCTCTCCCGCCTGCTCGTACAGGAGCTTGAGCCTGGCGCTGAGGTTGTTTATACCGATTCCTGTCTCCGGGCCGCTCTCCAATCCGGCTTCGCCTGCCAGCTGCCTGTTTATAGCATCCAACTTAGCAGAGGACATTCCCTGCCCATCGTCTGATACTTCAATGACAAGCGTACCGCCTTCGAGCCAGCTTCGCACACATATTATACCGCGATCACTGTGAGGTTCAAAACCGTGTATTATGGCGTTTTCGACCATCGGCTGCAGCGACACGCGTGGGAGCAGCCCGTCCATGACGCACTCCGGCACATCAATAATATAATCCAGTCTGTCTTGAAAGCGTATTTTCTGTATTGAGAGGTAGTCTCGTACATGTTCCAGCTCCTCCCTCAAAGTGGCAAGAGTGCCATCGCCCTTAATGCTGTATCTGAGCATGTTTCCAAGGGAGATGGTGATAGTTGATATCTCGGGTATATCATTGACCAAAGCAATGCTGCCTATTGACTGCAGGACATTGTATAGAAAATGCGGATCTAGCTGGGCCTGTAATGCACGTATCACAGCGTCCTTCTGTCTAAGATTCATTATATATTCTTTCTGGATCGAGCTTTGGAGATCGTCCATAAGCCTGTTGAAGCTGGCACCAAGTCGGGCTATCTCGTCTGTGCCCTGCACAGGAACACGCCGACTGAGGTCCCCTATGCCGGAGCTGTCCATCGCTTCGGCGAGAGCCTCTACGGGACGGCTTATGGCACGATAGGCTGCCGCGGCTATAATTGCCGCAATTATTAGAGCTACGGCTGCAGTAATTAGTATGGCGGTCGATACTGAGAGGGCATCCGCTGTATACACGCTCTCCGGGATGAGCGAAAGTAGATACCACTCAGGTCCCTCGGCATATGAGGAGACCATGATGTATTTGCCGAATTCCTGCTGTACTTCATTTATAGGCCCGTAGTTGAGGCATGACGAGAGCTCCTCGGGAAGCATGGCACCGGTCAGCTCCCCTGACGAGTCGAATATTACCTGCCCTTCACAGGCAGCTATGTAGGTCACCGCTGAGTCGTATGCGCGCACCATATCTGCAATCCCACCAAGCTCGCTCAGATCTATAGTTATGAACATCACTCCAGCCGGTGCAAACTGCTGCTCAGTATTCACAATTCTCCTCGCTGCCGCATAAACCCGTACGTCGTCGGAGCGAGAGTAGCGGGGTGGCATGTGCCCGCTTGTAGGCACTAATCTCAAGCCGCGCTCCCAGTCATCACTGTTTTCAAGTAGAGCGACATATTCTTCTGGCAGCGAGCAGCTCAAATAGCTGTCGTAATGCCCAGCCTCATCGCGTGTGGTGTAAAACAGGCGGCCTTTTTCGTCAACATAGATTATGCTATAAAGGTCCTTGCGGCTGCTTAGAACTGACAAGAAGGCAGATTTCATCAGGGCGGCGTCTGCATACGTCGACCCCAGACTGCGGTGTCTGAGCAGTTCTTTAAAGTCCTCGTTCAAGTATATGGATTGAAAAAGGCTGTTGAGCTGCGAGTACTCAGTCTCGAGCCTCTCTGCCCCCGCGTTGACAAGCTTGCTGTTGAGTGCAAAGGCCTGTCGCCTTATTACGGAGAGGGACTGACCATGGGTAATTGCGGTGACCGCTGCAAGTGTTGCCGCGAGGAGCAACAGCACCACTGCGGTGAGCCTGTATCTCAACTTTGCCTGTCTGCGCATGTTTGTGCCTCATTCCCTGGTATCTATGTGGTCTAATTATAACAAATGATCCATTCAAAATAAACAGCATTTAGGGCGAATACAACAATCGGCTAAATGATTTGACTCTCAAGCTAAATGAATTAAATATCCAATCCGCCTGCCTCTGCTATAATTGAGACAGCCATGGTGAAACGAAATTGAAAGGATGTGCAAAATGAAGAAGCTTTTGTCGTTGCTGCTTTGTGCTGTACTTTTGCTTGCCCTGCTCTCTGCCTGCGGAGGTACGGCTTCCACGCCCGAATCCAGCCCACCCGCAAACCCGTCACCCGAGTCCTCAGCCGAACCCGTTACTATACATCTGTTCCACCAAAAGCAAGAGGCTCAGGAGACTTTTGCAAAAATCATCGAGGAGTTCAACTCCGAGTACCCGCATATCTCCATCGAACAGGAGATAGTGACAAATGACCCCTCATCCATACTCAAGGCTCGCCTTTCGGTGGATGAAGTCCCGGACATATTCCAGGGTGCCTTAGATACCATGGACATTGCCCAGGGCGGATACATTCTGGACCTTGCTGGAGAACCCTTCCTTGATAATATAACCGAAGAAGCAATCAACGACTCGTCCTTTACAGACTCTGAGGGTCATACCTGGGCTATGCCCGTTGACGGGAGCTGCGAGGGCATATTCTACAACAAGGACATATTCGCGAAATACGATCTTACGCCGCCGACCACGATCTCCGAGTTCGACGATCTGATAGCAACGCTTGAAGAAAACGGCGTGACACCGTTTGCCCTGGGCTTCAAGGATTCCTGGACAATAAAGCCCATCACCCTGGTAGCAGCATCGCCCGCCGTATATGGGGTTGACTCCGATTGGAATGAAAAGAAAACCGACGGTGAGGTCAGCTTCGCCGGCAGCGAAGCTTGGGCCACGACGTTTGAAATGCTCATGAAGGTCTATGAGCACGGCAACACGGACACGGCCTTTGATACGGACTACAACACCGCCTGCGCCATGGTCGCCAACGGCGAGGCTGCTATGATGGTGCAGGGCCTTTGGGCACTTGAACCGATAAAGAGCATCAATCCAGACGTAAACCTCGGAATGATGGCCATGCCCATATCCGAGAATCCCGAGGAGACAAAACTCTTCCAGTTCCCGGATTTCGGGCTGAGCATCTCCGCTACCACGCCGTATACGGAAGAGTGCAAACTTTTCCTGGAGTTCCTCACCCGTCCCGAGATAGCGGAACTCTGGTGCAGCACGGCAAAGCTCTTCTCTTCGGTAGAAGGCGTCTCCGTTGATTTTGATCCTCTCGCCGCCGACGTCAACGCCTATATCGACTCTGGAATGGTCAGTACTCAGGCCGACCGCGGTTGGCCAACTGCTTTCCAACCCGAATATGAAGCTGTATTGCCCAGCTATCTGCTTGGGAACATCACCCTGGAGGATGCCCTGGACACACTGGACTCCGCATGGGATATGGCCATAGCCGCCAGTGGACAGAGCTGAGTCACTCAACCTCAAGCTGGGCATGGGAACCGACGGTTTCCATGCCCTGTCTTTAAAGGAGCACAATATGCAAAAAGTAAAACTCAGACAAAGCGCAGCGTATTTGGCCTTCTTACTGCCTGCCACTGCGGTATTTGTGGCTTTTTTCGTCTTTCCATTTTTTAAAAGCATTTGGTTGTCACTGACCGACGCTTATGGTTACCGGCAGGACATAAATTTTATTGGCCTAAAGAACTATGCAGAGGCCTTATCAAACAAGGCCTTCCGCAGTTCCCTTTGGGTCACTGTTAAGTACACGGCTCTGGTGACAGTATCAGCAAATGTTGTGGCGCTGCTACTGGCCTTCCTGCTGGATGGGAGCACACGCTTTAAAAAGCTGTTCCGCACGATCTTCTTCCTGCCGAATCTAATGAGCTTGATAATAGTGGGCTTTGTATGGGTCTTTCTATATGGAGGTGTATACCGCTCGTTTGCAGATCTGATTGGCCTGCCCGAGGCACTCAGGGTGAGCTGGCTCGGACCGGATATGGCGCTGATCTCCATAGCGGCGACGGCGGTGTGGCAGTGTGCTGGCTATTATATGCTTATCTACATTGCGGGCTTACAAAGCATATCAGACGAGGTAATAGAAGCGGCCCGAATAGACGGCGCCGGAACATGGGACATCATCAGACATGTTAAGCTGCCACTGCTCGCCCCCGTAATCTTTATGAACACGTTACTGCTCATTACCTCATGCTTTAAAACTTTCGACATACCGATGGCAATGACCTCTGGCGGCCCCGCCGGTGCAACAACCACCATAGCACTCCAAATATACAACACTGGTTTCCGTGCCAACAGGACCGGTTATGCTACTGCGCAGTCGGTAATTCTATTCCTCATCATCTGCGCAATAACAGCCGCACTTTATTTCTTTCAAAACAGAAGGGGTGAGGCGGCGGAATGAATACCAAGCATTCACGGCGCAGAGGCGAGGCGGTGACCACCACTGTTACAGCCCTGTTTGCGCTCATTTTTTTCCTCCCTGTACTTATAGCGGTAATAAATTCCTTCAAGACAAATGGAGAGATCCTGGCATCCGCCATAGCGTTGCCGGGGGCGCCTACACTGGAAAACTATAAAACTGTGATAGAGGCATCAGACTTCCCCAGCGCATTTCTCGGGTCATGTATAGTTACCGGCGGCGAGATAGTACTAAATTTAGTTGTGAGTTCGCTTGCTGGTTACGCACTCGCGCGCTGGAAGTCTGTATGGTCACACGTTCTGACGCTTGTATTTCTGTCTTCCATGTTCGTGCCGTTCCACACTATCATGATAGCCCTGTTGTCCACCGCAAAGAGCCTTGGCCTAACGGGACATCTCTGGGGGTTAATACTAATATACTGCGGGCTTCAGTGCACCATACCCATTTTCCTTATAAAAGGATTCGTGTCCTCGGTGCCTAAGGAGCTTGAGGAGGCCGCCATGATAGACGGCTGCAGCATTGCCCAGTGCTTTTTCCTTGTAGTGCTGCCAATGCTGAAACCAATTCTGGCCACTGTGGCGGTCTTAAATGCACTGTGGATATGGAATGACTATCTCCTGCCATATCTTATACTTGCAAAGCCCGCGACCATACCGCTGAGTCAGATGTATTTTTACGGGCAGTACAACCAGCAATGGAATCTGATAATGGCCGGTTTTGTCGTTTCAACTCTGCCGGTAGTTATTTTCTTCCTATGCATGCAGAAGCATGTAATAAGCGGTATCGCCGCCGGAGCGGTCAAGGGCTGAGCAGCATCGACCAACATGAAGAAAGGCAGGAGCAAAGGGCATGGGATACTCAAAGCAAAGTCTCAATGAGAAAGACACAGTCTATATGTTGTTAACGGACCGCTTCTTTGACGGTGACAGCAGCAACAACGGAGTTTTGGGTGAAGAATATCGCCCTGGAAACCTACGCTACTACCAGGGCGGAGACTGGGCTGGTCTCAGGCAAAAGCTGCCGTATATCAAAAGACTTGGCTTTACGGCCATATGGATGACGGCTCCGCAGGATAATGAAAAGTTCAGCCGTACGGGAGACGAAGCCGGGTACCACGGGTACTATACCCGGGATTTCAATAGCCCCAATCCCCACTTTGGCACCGAGTCGGAGCTAAATGTGCTCATGGCCGAGGCCGAATGCCTCGGCCTGAAAGTCATAATAGACGCCCAGCTCAATCACACTGCGGACTATTTGGAATACCCGTCGCTAACCTATGATCCGCCCGAATATCGCCCTGCCGCTCCATTCGATAACCCGGCCTGGTATCACAACAGTCCAAACATCGTGAACTTTGATGACGCACATGAGGCTCAGAATTACTGTCTAGGCGGTCTCGATGATCTTGCGCAGGAGAATCCGGAATGCTGGGCAGCCCTCATGTCCGCCTACTGGGAGCCCAAAACCGGTGGCGGTTGGTTTTCATACGGATTTGCGGGTTCCAGAGTCGACGCTGTCGTAGAAATACCGCCAGAGTATTTGACACTTTACGAAAAACACACTGGCAAGCCCGCCTTCGGTGAGGCTTTCACAGGCTCTGTCGACGAAAACTCGGCCATACAGCAATACATATGGGGTATTCTGGATTTCCCTCTGTACTTTCAGATGAACAAGGTGTTTTGCAAGTCTGAAAGCTGGAGCAGCATCAAATATGTGCTAGACCAAGATGAAAAATATAAAAATGTCCACCGCCTCTTCACGTTCATCGACAACCACGACCGAGCCCGCTTTCTTGCCAATGCCGGCGGCGACCGCGCAAAACTCAGGATGGCGCTTGCCTTCCTGTACGCGGCAAGAGGCATACCGGTGGTGTACTACGGCACGGAGCAAAACATGACCGGGGATCTCCGCTACTCTGAGGCCACGCTGAACACCAGCAACCGCCAGGTGATGACCTCTTTCGACGAAGGCGGCGCAACATACGCATATATCCAGCGGCTCAATGAACTTAGACAGGAATACGCGGATGTCTTTGTTGACGGAATCCAGCGCGAGCTTTACTTCCACAGCAATGACCCGGTCTACGCCTTCTGCCGGCGGAGTGAAGTCGCCGGAGACGTGGCGGTGTGCATATTCAATAACTCTCCAGTCGCTCAGTGCAGGACAATATCTCTCGAAACGACAGGAATAAAAGCCGGTACGCTGCTGACAGATTTGCTTGAGACGAACCACGTGATACGAGCGCAAAAGGAAAAAGCTGCAGATATCGTAACCATTCATGTCACCGTCCCAGCTAACGGCGCCATGCTGCTCATCAGCGGGCACCAGGAAGGGTATCATCCCCCGGCCATCACGCAAACCAGAATGATGATCCATTGCGACACAGGCTTCGGTCACGAGCTGTTTATACGCGGCGACACTTTTCCACTAAGCTGGGAGCGCGGCATACGCTGCCAAAATATCAACGCAGATACCTGGCAGTTTGTAACAGAGGAAATTGAAGCCGGCAGCCTCGAATTTAAGCTTCTGGTAGACGACATCAAGTGGGAAACCGGGCCTAATCACAAAGTATGCGCTGGCAAAATTATAGAACTTTTGCCTAAATTTTAAGTTAATCATTCGGACTTTGACTGTGTCGCGTACTTTTACCAAAATAATCGTGCATAAACGAATACTTGCAAGTTTTATTTAGCCCCTATGGTGCCTTTTCGATTTTTAAATACTTAATCGTATATAATAGGCATAATTGCAAAATTTAACATAATTTCAGAATAAATTGTGATAATACACGTTTTAAAGTCAAAAGCTATTCCTATGCGTCCCGGCCTTGCTGCGCTCCGGAAGGAGAACAAATGAGAAAGCTAATATCCTGTGAATTCAACATCGGCATGGACTGCGTCAGGCTACGCTTTACTGACGGTGATATCTCAGCATCTACACGCCAGGAGTTAATGACAGCTTGGACACCACCCTGCCCATGCGCACCGAGATGGACTGGCTAATTTGTAGCGCGCCGCTCCAGTACGTGCAAATTGTGCCCGACGGAACACTGGAGCAGTACCGGCAAGAATCAGCAGTAATGTATGGCAAAATATGGATTGAAGGTAAAGAACGAAAAGGTCGCGATATGCGGCCTTTTCCATTTACAAAGGAACTCGTGTTTCATGAGCCCTCTACAAGTGTTTTCTTAATAGTACACGCTTAAGTCAACAGTGCCCGATTATTAAGCCTGTCAGCCTTTCTGGGCTTTGTTAGACTTTTCATTGGCCTCTACAGTGATGCTGGAGGATTTCTTTCTAGACCTCCATTGTAACGCCCAGCACCACATAAGCGGTCCGGCTGAGAATCCTTCCCTCCTCCCTGACCTTATAATGAATGCAGTCCATAGAGGCAAAGGGTTAAATGGGATTGAGAGGGCGGGCCGCCGCTCTTTGATTTCTGGGAGGATATGGTCTGGGAGCTTATTGACTATTTCAGCGGACAGTTTAATTCCATAAAGGTTCTGAAGCTGGTCATGTATGTCCCTGGTGCCGAGGCCCCTGGCATAAGGGGAAATCATCCTATCCTTAATGCCGGAGATATCCTGTTGGTATTTAGGGATGGGCTTCGGCTCAAATTCCCCGTTGTGGTCTCTGGGACATTAATCTGGAGTTCTCCACACAGGCTTTTCAGGATTTCGGGAAATGGCCGTCCCTTTTATTGGAGGAAGCGGCGTCACCTTTCTGATTCTTTTCATAACCGAGGGATGCATCCCATCAGCTCCCGGAGGATGTCTTTAAAACTATCCCTTAGGAGGGAGCAGGCATCTACGACACTTGATAAGTAGTTATCAGCAATAATCTGTCGAATCTGTTCCTTGGCCACTGGCATAAAAATACACCTTTTTGACTTGTGCTGCCAGTGCGTTCTTCGTGCTCGGACAGCTCATACTGAAGTATCTCCTTGGTCTTAGCTATGACCACACTTCCTTGAAAATGGGATATCCGCTTTGCGGCGCAAGGACTTTGCTCTTGTTCGGAGCTCAGCGGCGCAAAACAGTCCGGATGCTCAGGCATCAGGACCGTTTCTCGCACATACATGACCATACATAGAAATGTGCCCTTGCCGGGATTCACAGAACGGTTACTGCTCACGGGAATGCGCGAGGGAGAACTGCTGGCGCTCGAAGCCGAGCACATCGAGCCTGACGGCTCGTGCATCCATATCCGTCAGGCGGTGAAGCAGGTGAAAGGTACGGTGTTCGTCGGCGCGACGAAGAGCGCGACGAGCGTACGAGATGTCCCGATACCCGAAGCCTACCGCGATATGGTGAAACGCCTGCGTACATACTGCACGCCGTATCTGTGGACGGGCAAAGGCGGGGACAAGCCATGCAACCCGACGCACTTCCGCGACAAGTTTGCCGCCGCGATTGAGCCCGTCCCCGGCGTCAGGCCGCTCACACCGTACTCGTGCCGGCACACCTTTGTGAGCCAGCTTCAGGCGCAGGGCGTGCCGATGGAGACGATACAGTCCCTCGCCGGGCACGCGGAGATAGACATGACGGAGCACTATCGCCACGTCCAGAACGGCGTCAAAACAGCCGCCGTCGAAAGCCTCGCAGAGTTAATAGGGCGTAGAAAAGCCCCATTGCGTCCATAGTTTCCAAACGCGATTCTGGTACAATTCTGGTACGCGTTCTGATATGAAGTTAATATATTGCACCGGTTTTGGGGCGAAGATAAAGAAAAAGTCCTGAAATCTTGCGATTTCAGGACTTTTTCTGGTGGAGATAAGCGGGATCGAACCGCTGACCTCTTGAATGCCATTCAAGCGCTCTCCCAGCTGAGCTATACCCCCACGTGGTGCGAAAGTTATATTAGCAGATTCGCACACGATTGTCAAGAGATTTTTTCTATTTCGCCTCCACCTCATTGGGAGCGCGCACGTTGAAGGAATTTTCCTGCAGATACTGCAGAACTGAGGCCAGGCAGGACTCCGTCAATTCGCTGCACTGTATGCGCACATCCGCCCGCTCCGGTCTGAACTCGATGTACGCAGTTATCATCGAGGCATAGCTAATGCCTGCCCCATTCTGCACCCCATCTATATCATAGTCCCAGTACACCAGGCCCGCGGTGGCCGCCGCCTCCCGGCAGGCCTCCTCGTACGAGCTTGACGAGGCGGAGACCAGCAGTGTCCGGACCCGCGCCGCCTCAAAGAGCAGAGAGGAAAATTCCTCATATTCCGCCAGCAGTTCCGCCGAGCAGAGCAGCCCAATGGAAAAGCCCTCGGCCACCAGACGCCTGACCGTCCCGGGCGAGCTGCGCACCTCCCCGGCCGTCAGGAAGAATCCCGCCGGCATCTCATATTGCAGCAGCATGTCTATCAGGGTATCGGACGGCAGACCCTGAAAACTCAGGTACACCGGATCATTGCCGCCATCCGTACCGCCCGGGTCTGTCCCTCCGGGGTTATCGCCGTTGTTGCCGCTGTAAGTATTATAAAGTATCCTCATATAACTCTCCGCGGCCGTGAGGAACTGGCTGTCGGTCAATATATACGAGCTATCCTTTATGCGGCAGACATTGCCGTAGCCCACACCCTCTATTATGGAGTAGCTGAGCCCGAACTGCGAGCAGACGAAACCCACCGGGACATACACCTGGCCGTTGCGCTGTATGGCGGAGGTGTCATAGTAATTATCGTCGTTGTCATAGGTGAGGCCCGTATCGAGCTCAAAAAAAATCTGTTTGCTTGAAGAGAAGATTGAGGCGGTGGAATTGGCAGAGTGGTATGAATTATAAATCCTGAAGCCGGCGAGGGAGCCTACCGGCACATACACGCTGCTGCCTGAAAAATACGCCAGTGAGGACTCCACAAAGCTCTCGTTAAGCGCAATGTAATAGAGCCCCGTGTCGTCGGCGAGCGCGGCCTGCGGCGCTGTCAGGCAGACGGCAAGACAGAGGATGAGGACAATTGCGGCGGCTCGTCTCAAGGAAATTACCTCCAAGTGTTTCTGTCTGCATTTTATCACAAAAAAAGTTTCGCCGCAAGCGGACAAATTTCAAAAACACTCTTGACAATCTCCTGCCATTCTGTTATATTACAAAAGCCGCTTGTGGCCGAGTAGTTCAGTCGGTTAGAACGCTAGCCTGTCACGCTAGAGGCCGAGGGTTCAAGTCCCTTCTCGGTCGCCACTCCCCACGGGTAACCCCGTGGGGAGTTCCCTCAGCGGAAAATGCTGCTGTAGCTCAGTAGGTAGAGCGCATCCTTGGTAAGGATGAGGTCGGCAGTTCGAATCTGCCTAGCAGCTCCAAAAAGCCTTGAAAACTTCGGTTTTCGAGGCTTTTTTGTTGTGATTTTTGATTTTTTGGTGTGGGTCAAAATGTGGGTCAGTTGGTTGACCCACACCGTGACCCACACGCGGAACGGTCTAAAGAGTGCCGTGCATGTATTTTACTCTTCCTGACCGGCTTTTTTCTGTGCTCTACGTCACTTGTTCCATGAAACTGCCCATTGTGGCTGCTGCCTCATCCTGCTTTTGCCGTGTGGCGTGGGGATAGGTGCGGAGGGTGAACCCAGCGTCGTAGTGGCCCAGCATGGAGGACAACGTCTTTACATCTACGCCGTTCTGAAGGGCTGTGGTGGCGAAGGTGTGCCGCAGGTCGTGGAAACGGATGTGAGGCAGTCCTGCGTCTTTTAGGGTTTTCTTGTGGAGGTTGACCACCGAATCCGGGTGGTACATTTCCCCTGTGATCGGGGAGGGAAACAGGTAGGGGCTGTCCGGATGTTTGTTGTGCTCCTGGATCAGCAGCTCCACTGCTGTCTGCGGGATAGATACCAGGCGAACGGAATTCTCGGTCTTGGGCCGGGTGAGTTCCAGGGAGCCGTCTGGGTTGCGGACATACTGTTTGCTGACCGAGATGGTTTTGTTCTGGATGTCCACATCATCCCACCGCAAGGCGGCCAGCTCCCCCTTCCGAAGGCCGCTGACCAATTCCAGATAGAACATGGGGAGCAGGTCTCGGGCCTTGGCTGCCTCCAGATAGGCATGCATGTCTTCAGAGGGAAGAATCTGCATCTCGATTTTTCTCGGCTTAGGGGCGATACAGTCCTCGGTGGGATTCCTGGGGATGAGCCGCTCCTTGACCGCCCGTTCCAAGGCGGCGTGGAGCATGAGATGGACGCTGCGGACGGTAGTGGTACTCAGTCCCTTTGTTTCTCCTTTTCCAACATGTATTCTACCGTCCTCCAATAACTCCTTGTAGAGCTTCTGCAGGTGCCGGGTGGTCAGCTTCTTTAGTTTGATACTGCCAATCCGGGGAATAGTGTAGCGTTCGATGATGAGCTCATACCGGTTTGCTGTGGCGGTGCGAACGTTGGGCTTGGCGTAGAGCTCGTACCAAGTGCGCAGCCATGTGGCTACGGTGTATTCTTCGGTGCGGCTCACATCCAGCCCCTGGCACCCCTCCAGAGCCTGCTTCAGCTTCTCCTTGACTTCTGATTGGGTCTTGCCCAGCACATTCTTGATGATCCGCTTGCCGGTTTTGGGATCGTACCCGGCGGTGTACCGTCCCTCCCAACGGCCGTCCTTCCGCTTTCTGATACTGCCCTCTCCGTTAGCCCGTTTCTTTGACATGAGGTGTCACCTCCTGTTCTACTGCCTTGCAGGCTCGCTGTTCTTGTTCGTAGTCGAAAGAGTACAGACCGTCTGCCTCCAGTTCTTTCGCAATGCCCCAGGCCAGCTTAAAGCCTGCAATGAAGCTGGCCAGAGAGATTTTCTCCCGCAGCAGGTTTTGGGCATCCACCAGCTGCATCAACTTACGCCGCTGTAGCTTGTCCAGGCAGTCCCGCACCTCCTGGCGGGTCTGTTCAATTTCTTTCTCCAGCTCTGCGAAGTCCGGTTCCCGGTAGAACCGCTGGTGCAATGCGGTCATATAATCGTTCACTGTGCCTCGCCTCCTATTCAGTGACACAACATAGCACAGAGAAACGAGAATAGCCAGGGCAAACGGGCAGAGTTATCAGAACAGTAACAATTTAGAGCTGGTCATTGTTCGGAGGACAATATCTTTGATAACAGCGTACTATTTGTGGAAGGCTTTTATCTTTGTTTTGCGGCGCAAATTTTGAGTTGGGTGGGGATTTGCATGAAACCCGAACATATCCCCGAGGTAAACCCCGCAGGTTTACCTTTACTATTCGGATCTTATGCGGGTTTGAAGGCTCAATGTTCCCATTCTGACCACCCGTGACCCCCGAAGTAAGCCAAACCGACCACCTGTGATCCCCGCCCTTCAAATCCCGCACCCCCTTGTCCCGCCCCGCGTTGCGGGGCGGTATGGTTTGGCCGGGGGACGCTTGCGACCCCCGGCCTTTACCCTGCACTTTTTTCGACCGTCCATTTCTCCCTCATCGGCGGGGCAAATCGCTCCGGTCTTGGGGTACAAACCGGTCGCGGATGGGAACCAGGGCAACGGGCCAGCGCCGGGCACACGGCCCCCACACGCCCCTGTTCCGCTCCGCCGGGGTTACGGATGCCATCCTGTCTCCAGGGAGGCA
>CALWYN010000075.1 GCA_944385755.1 uncultured Oscillospiraceae bacterium | reverse complement strand
CCTCTTCCCGCTGCTCGAGAAGGCTCCGTCCAAAAACGGCACGGTGGTGAACGTGTCGTCGGCCACAAACAAGCATGTGCAGCCCTACAACACGGTGTTCAATCTGGCAAAATGCGCTCTCTCGCTGTACACAAAACAGCTCACCCTCGGCTGCGCCGGACACAATGTCAGGGCGGTGAGCGTGTCCCCGGGCGTCATTGACACGCCGATGTATGAGCGCGGCGGCATGAGCCGCGCCGAGGTGGAGGCCTTCTTCGCCGAGTGCGCAAAGGAGGGCTGCGGCCGAGTGGGAGAGCCCTGGGAGGTGGCGGAGCTGATATGCTTCCTCGCGTCCGACGCCGCCCCGATAATGAACAGCACCGAGTTCACAATCGACGGGGCGCTCACAACAATCAAAGTTTGGTAACAGGAGGAGGCTGATATTATGCTTAACGGTTATAAGGCGATGATAACTGGCGCCACTTCCGGCATGGGGCTGGCGGCGGCGAAGGAATTTATAGCGCAGGGCGCGACTGTTATCGGTATTGGCCGCAATTTTGAGCGCACAAAGGACCTGGGGGAGAACTTCATCCCGTTTAAATGCGACATACGCGAGGAGGACCAGATAATCGCCGCCGCGCAGTTTGCAGAGGAGAAGTTCGGGAAGCTGGACACGCTCATCCTCAACGCGGCGACGGGCGAGTCCGCCACGCCGAGCGATGTCACTTCAGAGGGCTACACCAACGGCTTTAAGATGTACGTCCTCGCCCCCGCGCTCTTCACAAAATACTGTGAGAAGCTGCTGCGGAGATCAGAGAACCCCAGCATACTCCACACGGCCTCGCAGGGCGCTTACGCCATAGACGACATATGCGTCCCCTACGAGTCGCTGAAGGCGGGGCAGGTGGACTATGTGCGCCACGCGGCGCAGTGGTACATAAACCTGCACGACAAGTCCATATACAACATCCCGCTGGGCCCGAGGGACCCGGTGGAGGAGGGGGCCAACCCCTACATAAGGGTGAACGTCGTCTGCCCGGGCCTGATACGCACCAACCTGCTGCCGGGCGACATGTGGGATGCGCTGGACTCCGACCAGCTGAACTGGCAGATACCCAGCCGCCGCGTGGGAGACGCGGCCGAGGTGGGCAGGCTGTTTGCGTATCTGGCCTCGGACAAGGCCAGGTTCATCTCCGGTTCGGTGGTGCTCATAGACGGCGGCTGGGGGACCTTCCACACGTCTATGACCCAGTTCATGTGAGTGCCCGCTGTGCGCACAGCGGCGGTAATATCAGTTAAAAGGAGGAAATGAAAAATGGGTAAACTCGAAGGCTACAAGGTATTGGTCACAGGTTCAACCTCCGGCATCGGGCTGGGCATCACCAAGATGTTCATAGAGGAGGGGGCCACGGTCGTCGGTCTCGGGAGAGACTTCCACCGCACAACCGAGCTGGGCGAGCACTACATCCCGTTCAAGTGCGAGATGTACTGCCCCGACCAGATAAAGGCGGCGTTCGACTTCGCGGCCGAGAAGTTTGAGGGCAGGCTGGACGTCCTCGTCAATGCCGCGGGCAGAGGCACATATGGGAACATCGAGAATTTTGAACTCGAGGAGTGGGACGAGAACTTCCATCTCATCGTGCGCGCCTACATGCTGACGACCAAGTACGCCATACCCCTGCTGCGCAAGTCCCCGGTGGCCAACATCATAAACATAGCCTCGGCCTCCGGCCACTGCAATGACGCCGCTCAGTTCATGTACTCCATAGGCAAGAGCGCCGTCATAAAGTTCACCAAGATTACGGCGAAGCAGAACACCTGGCTGCGCGCCAACAGCATCAGCCCCGGCATAGTCGACACGCCGATATTCCAGTGGTGCACGCCGGAGGTCAAGGAGATGTTCGACTACGCGAACCACTTCAAGAAATTCGCGGACATGCTCCCCTGCAAGAGAGTGGGTGTGCCCGAGGACATTGCCAAGATAGCATTGCTGTTTGCCTCCAAGGACGGTGAATACATAAACGGCACTGACATCGTAGTCGACGGCGGCATAACCGCCTGGACGACCTGATAATTCGGAGGAAAGTCATGGAGAAGCGGAGCGGAAGCTATACAAAACTGTTCAGCGAGATACGGATAGGCTCAAAGGTCGCCAAAAACCGCATAGCTCTGTCTCCGATGGGCGTAAACCTCGAAAATGCCGACGGCTCTGTGGGCCAGGCGGCACTGGAATACTTTTCTGCCCGCGCGCGCGGCGGAGCCGGTATCATAATTACCGGCTCTGCCAACGTGACATACCCGGCAGGGCGGTCGGTACCCACCCATCTGAGACTGGATAAGGCCGATTACATACCCACCTGGGGCAGGCTGGCCGAGGAGATACACAGGTACGGAAGCCTGCTGTTCATACAGCTGATGCACGCCGGCAACAGCGCCAACCCCGCTTTCCTGAACGGCTACAGGCCGGAGGGGCCCTCGGAAGTGCCCAATATCCACGGCGGCACCTGCCGCGAGCTGAGCGGGGAAGAGGTAAAACAGCTCGTCAAGGCCTTTGTAACGGCGGCGGTCTATGCCCAAACGGCCGGAGCCGACGGCGTCGAACTCCACGGCGCGCACGCCTATCTCATAAATGGTTTTCTGTCGCCGTCCACAAACTTCAGGACGGATGAATACGGCGGCTCCCTTGAAAACCGCGCGCGCTTTGCCACGGAGATAATCAGGGGCATAAAGGCCGCCTGCGGCGCGGATTTCGTGTGCGGCATACGGCTGGGAATTGAGGAGACCTGCGAGAACGGGTACAAAATGGAAGAGGGCCTTGAGCTCGCCAGAATGATGGAGGCGGCGGGGGCCGACTACATAAGCGCCAGCCTCGGGCACACCGGATTCGGCGACACGAGGCTGGTGGAGACCCACAAGCACCCGGAGGGCGCCCGAGTCTATCTGGCAAAGGCGGCCAAGGGAGCGGTGAGCATACCAGTATTCACCACGGGCAAGCTACGCGAGCCCTCCGCGATGGAGCGGTATCTCGACGAGGGACAGGCGGATGTGTTCTGCCTGGGAAGGCCTCTCATTTGCGACGAGGACTGGTGCAACAAGGTGGCGGCCGGCCGCGAGGACGACATCAGGCCGTGCATCAACTGCCTGGAGGGCTGCATCATAAAGGTCTCGGCCGGGCAGGCCGTGCAGTGCGCCGTCAACCCGGTGGTGGGCAAGGAATGGCGCTTCCATGGCGCGGCAACCGCGGAAAAGCCGAGGAATATAGCGGTCGTAGGCGGCGGAGTAGCCGGAATGGAAGCGGCCCGGGCCGCGGCGGAGCGCGGACACCGCGTCACCCTGTTTGAAAAGAGCGGCAAGCTGGGCGGCCAGGTCAACTACGCCATGCAGCCGCCGCACAAGGCGGAGATGGGCAAGATCATACGCTGGTATGAGCACACGCTGCCCGGGCTGGGCGTGGATATACGGCTCAACACTGAGACCGATCTGGAGAAGATAAAGGACCTTGGGGCGGACTGCGTTATCATGGCCACCGGGGCGGAGCCGATAGTTGATGCCGTGCCCTCGTCCGTCAATTTCACCAGAGCCTGGGACGTGCTCGACGGGAGCGCGAACCTGGAGAATGTAAAGACCGTCGCGGTGATTGGGGGCGGAATGGTGGGCTGCGAGACCGCGGAATATCTTGCGGAGCGCGGCCGGGAGGTCACAATATTCGAGATGCTGCCCTCCGTCGGCACGGGCGCCACGATACTCAATCTCATAGAC
>CALWYN010000074.1 GCA_944385755.1 uncultured Oscillospiraceae bacterium | reverse complement strand
GCCCGTGAAGTAGAATACCATTGAATATTACCTCGTTTCTCCCGGATTATGGCCGCTCCTGCCGCCCCGCGCGCCTCAGGCGCCGCGCCAGGGCCTGCTCCCGGCTGTGCGGGCGCGCTCCCGGCGGTAGCACTCGTCGCACAGCCTCCCGCGGTGGTGCGGCGGCAGGGCCCTGCCGCAGCGGTCGCAGAACCGGATATTGCTGCGCAGCCGGTGCAGCAGTATCTCGTTTATCTCCTCCGCCACGCGCTCCCTGGTGTCGTAGAGGGCGTCCTCGTCCACGGGGCAGTCAAAGGCCTTGGCGAAAGAGAAGTACAAATCCAGCTTCCTGTAATACCTCTCCAGCTCGGGCAGAGTCGGCTCGGCCTCGGCGAGGCCGGGCTGTTCTATGGGCTCTCCCCGCTGCCAGCGGCTGAGGAAGCGGAAAAACAGCTCCCTCAGCTCCTCCTCGTCCTCATCGAAGGGGATGTTGGCCGCCCTGAGCTCCTGCTCTTTGGGCAGGAGGAAGCCCATCTCCCGCATTTTCGAGATGATGGAGATGTAGCGCGAGATGTCCAGCTTGCGGTAGGGCTCGACCGTGGGCAGCTTGTTCCACTCGGTCAGCACCTCGAGCAGGTCGAAGTCCACCTGCAGCACCAGGTCAGAAAAGCCCGCCACCGCGTACTGTATGGGAGGGACCACCGCCTCCAGCCCCGCGCGGATGCAGGCGAGGTTCTGCGTGGCACCCACATAGCCGCGCGGGTACATGCCGAAGCGCCCGGCCCGCCCGGCTATCTGCTTTATCTCCTCCGGCTTGAGTTCCCGGCGCTCCACCCCGTCGAATTTCTCCGTCTCCATGAAGATGATGCGCCGTATGGGCAGGTTGAGGCCCATGCCTATGGCGTCCGTCGAGACGATGTAGTCCATGTCCCCGTTCAGGAAGCCCTCCATCTGCTTCCTGCGCGTGGAGTAGGGCAGCGCCCCGTAGATAATCGCCGGCTCCTTCCCGGCCTGGCGCAGGTCTTCGGCCACGCTCAGGACGCCCACCTTTGAGAAGGTTATCAGCGCGTCGCCCGGCTGGACGCGCATGTAGTCCACCGTGCGCGACATGCAGACCAGAGGCGTGCTGCGCTCGTGGAGCTCCACGTCGTAGCTGTCGCCGCAGCTCTCGATAAGGCGTATCAGGATATTTTTGGCCTCCGGCGCCGCGCAGAGGTGTATCTCCGGCGAGAGCACCCCCAGGATCGCCCTTGTCCAGGCATAGCCGCGCTGCGGGTCGGCTATCATCTGGCACTCGTCTATCACCGCCACGTCGTAGCGCCGCTCCAACGAGAGCTTCTCCGCCGTGGCGGCAATGTGCGTGTCGCCCTCGCTGAAGTCCTCCTCTTCCCCCGTGGACAGGCTGCAGTCCACCCCGGCGTCCAGGAGCGTCTCCTGCGCCTCCAGGGCCAGCAGGCGCAGAGGGGCCAGATAGACCCCCGTCGCGGCGCGCATAAGCCGCTGGAACCCGGCGTAGGTCTTGCCGGTGTTCGTCCCGCCGATGTGTATGACAAAGTGGCGGCGCATGGCCCTGGCCTCGGGGTACTCGTCCTTGGGGTTCAGGGCTATGAGCAGCGAGAGGCTCGTCCGTATTGCCTGCGGCACGTACCAGACCGACCACACCGAGCCGAGGCCGCCCGTCAGCAGCTGCGAATCCGGAAAGCCCTTCGCGCCGAGCAGCGCCCTTAGGTCGGCCTCCGGCTGCTGGGCGGCGAAGTCCGCCGCCACCTGAGCCGCGGCCGCGCGGAGCGTGCCGGCATAGTTTTCAAATACCCGCGCCGTCAGGGGATGCTCCGGGTTCTCCGCCAGCCAGCTCAGCGCGCGGACAAAATTCTTCAGCACCTCCGTGAGCCTCTTTCCGTCGCAGTGCCGGCCCAGGGCCAGGAACTCGTTGAGCCAGGCCGTGGCCTGGGTGGTGTAGAGCCCCCTCCCCCTGGCGGAGGCCTGCACCCTGGAGAGGATGGCCCTGTGGTAGTGCCCGGCGAGCAGCCAGGGCACGGAGTCGTCCCGTTTGGCCGCCGCCCAGCCGCTCTTCAGGGCGGAGGCCACGCCGCCCATGTCCCGTTTCACGTCCCTTGCCGGGCCGGGCGCGCTCTGCGGGCGCGCCCTGTGGCTCTTAAACTCCGCGCTGCGCTCCACCCGGATGACGTCCGCCTTCTTCCAGACCCTGATCCCGTACCCGGCTGAGGGCGGGTGGATGTACTGCGGCGGCGGGAGCAGTGACCGCATCAGCTCATTGGTCCAGCCCCGCTTTTTCAGCATTGAGGCCGACCAGCTGTTCCCGTTGTTAATCTTCGACACGCGGCATCCTCCTCCCCGGCGCACCGGCTTATATTAGTATAGCTCGAAAATCAAAAATCTTCAACGCCGGGCGCATGCAGTTTCCGGCACTCCCTCCCCGGGCCGCCGCCCACGCGGAAAGAACGCGGCGGCGCGGCCATATGGCCGTGCCGCCGCACGAAGCGTCATTTCCGGGGACCGTGCCCCGGAAATGACGTATTTTTATTTCACTCCGCCGTCCTTCAGCCGATGACGGCGCCCGAGCGCACGAGCAGCGCGGGCTGGGCCTGATAAGCTATTACCTCCGCCGGGGTCCGGGCGTCAAAGACCGTAATATCGGCTTTGCCGCCCTCGGCGATGCCGTAGTCCGCGAGCCCCAGCACGCGGGCCCCGCCCTCAGTGAGCATGTCCCACACGGCCTCCACCTCGCCTGCCGTGAAGAACCTCTGCAGATAGCTGAGGAGCAGCGCGACCTGCTTGACGTCGCCGCTGCCGAGCGGGTTGAAGAAGTCGCGGATGTTGTCGGAGCCCAGCGCCACGGGCACGCCCGCCGCCAGCAGCTCCTTGGCCGGCGCTATCTGCCTGGTCGAGATGGCTGTGGGCGCTATAGTGGCGCTCATGCCCGCCTCGACGAGCAGGCCCATGGCCTCCGACCTCTCCTCCGGGGTGAGGGCGGCGAGGGTGCACATGTGTATGCCGTTCACCCTTCCCTCGAGCCCCAGCTCCCGAATTCTGCGCGCCGTGTAGGGGAGCAGGTAGTTCTCGCGGCTGCCGGACTCGTCCAGGTGGAAGTCCGCCCTCACGCCGAAACGCTTCGCCAGCTCCAGAATGAAATCTATGTGCCGCTCCCCCTCGCCGCAGGTTATGGTGTGCCCCCCGACGAGGTCGGCGCCCATCTCCAGCGCCTCCGCCAGCAGCCTGTCCGTCTGGCCGTCCGAGAAGATGCCCTCCTGGGAGAAGGCGGCGACCTGAATCTCCAGTCTGCCGCGGTACTTCTCCCGCAGGGCCAGCAGGGCCTCTATGCCCTTCAGCCCCACTATGGCGTCCACGTCCACGTTCGTGCGCACCGCCACGGCCCCGGAGCGCAGCTCGCGCCATATTATCCGCTCCGCGCGCTCGGTGATGTCCTGAACGGTGAATTTCGCCTTCTCGGCCCTGGTGAGCGCGCCCTTCTCGGCCCCCGTGCCGTCCACGTAGGCCGCGCGCTCGTTCAAGAGCGCCTTGTCCATGTGCAGGTGGCAGTCGACCAGGCCAGGCACGGTCACGCGCCCCGCCGCGTCGAACTCCACGGCGGCCGCGCCCGAAAGGCCGCCGCCCAGAGCGGCTATCCTGCCGCCCTCCACGCCGATATCCACCTGCCCGCCGCGGACCGCGGCATTGTGGATCAGTATATCGTACATATCAGTCCGCCTTCACTATGGCGGCCACCAGGTTGGCCCCCAGCGGCCCCTGGTGCTCGTATCCCGCCGATGCGAGTATCATGGTGTCGCCAACCATGGCGCCCACGATGGCGTTTATCACCGCCTTGGCGAAGATGCCCTGGTAGCCGGAGAGGTAGTCGGACTTCATGGTGGTCCTGCGCCCGCGGATGGAGCCCATGGCGTCCGCGCCGGCGTTTATGAACACTGTGGCTATGCGCTCGCGCTCGGACTGCGGTATGACCTCGTCAAACCTGAGCCCGGCGGACTTGAAGGCCGCCTTGGCGCCGTCCACGTCCAGCGTGTCCTGCATGACGCCGGAGCCGATGTGGTACTTGCTGACGGACTTCGTGGAGTTGCCCATGACGATGACCTTGCAGGCCACCTGCTCGTTTCCGGCGGAGGTGGAGGCGACCTTGGAGTAGAGGTCCCAGTTGCGGCAGATCGCCTCGTCGGTCACGTCCTCTTCTTTTATCTCGCCCAGGCCCAGCGCGACGCCCAGGGCGGAGGCGCCCTTGGACTTGGAGCCGGCTTCGGCGAAGTTGGTGCTGCAGCAGGTCTTGCCGCGGCTCTGCGCGTCCGCCAGCCGGGCCGCGGTGAGGTTCGGGCACTTTACCTCCACGCAGTGCACGTCCGCCACATCGGTTATGCCGGCCTCCGCCATGGCCTCTCTGACGGCCTCCGCCACCAGCCTGACCTGGACGGCGGTGCCGTACTCCTCCGGCAGCAGCACCCGGGTTATCTTTATGCCGAGCGCGAGGCGCTTCTCGCTGTTCTCGGGGGCCTCGATCTCCCTGCGGGTGAACACGGTGTAGTGCGGGCTCATCAGCCCGCCGGTGAGGCCTATCATCAGCATGGGGATGCGGGCGGCGACCTCCGCGCGGGGCATCTTCATCTTCTCGGAGAGCATCAGCTCAAAGCAGAGCGAGGCATAGCCCCTGGAGTAGCCGTCTCCCTCGGTCTGGGCGATTATGGCGCAGATCTCAAAGGGGTTTACGGTGCCGTCGTCTATGAGCTTTTCGAGCTCCGACACGTCGTCCGGCCCGGCCATGGGCACGCGGTAGACATTGACATCCATCATAGAACATTACCTCCAAATTTTTATATTATGTGTGTTTCTCCGTTGCAGAAAGCGGGCAAGCTGCGCCCGAAAGCGCAGCTCCGCCGGGGCCCTCCGGCCCCAGGTATTCGCTATGCGGTGATGCGCGTGCCGGTTTTCCCATCGACGGCGTCCTTCATTTTGTCGAGTGAGGTTATTATCGCCTCGCCTCCGGACCGCTCCACAAAACCGCAGACCGCCTCTATCTTCGGGCCCATGCTCCCCGCCGGGAACTGCCCCGCGGCCATGAGCTCTCTGGCCTCCGCCGCCGTCATGCTGTCTATGTCCCGCTGGGTGGGCTTGCCGTAGTCCACGGCGACCTTCTCCACGCCGGTGAGTATCATCAGCACGTCCGCGCCTATCTCGCTCGCCATGAGCGCCGAGGCCAGGTCTTTGTCTATGACCGCTTCCACCCCTGAGAGCCGCCCGTTTTCGCGGACGACCGGTATCCCTCCGCCGCCCACCGCTATGACCAGGAAGCCGGAATCCAAAAGCTCCTTTATCGTGTCGTGCTCTATTATCTCCAGCGGCCTGGGCGTGGGGACGACCCGCCTGTACCCCCGGCCGCTGTCCTCCACAATGGCGAAGCCCTCCTTTTCCAGCAACCGCGCCTGTTCCCTCGTATAAAAGGGCCCGACGGGCTTCGTTGGGTGCCGGAAATTGGGGTCATTGCGGTCGACCACGACCTGGGTTATGATGGTCGTGACCTCTTTTTTTATGCCACGCTCCTTCATGCGGTTATACAGCGCCTGGGAGATAAGATACCCCAGGCTGCCCTGCGTCTGCGCGCCGCAGACGTCGAGGGGGCTCGCCGGTATGACGTCCTGCGCCGCCTCGTTCTGTATCAGTATGGAGCCCACTTGCGGGCCGTTGCCGTGGGTAAGTACTATGCGGTAGCCGGCCTGCACCAGATCCAGTATGGGATCGCAGCAGTCCCTGATGTTCTGCATCTGCTCCTCCACAGTCCCCTTCTGGCCATTCTTGGTGATGGCGTTGCCGCCGATTGCAATGACGACCGTCTGACTCATATTGTCCTCCTAACGTAACTGTAAAACTTGAATGGGCAGTACCGCGCTTATCGCCCGAGAATCACGAAGATGAACAGCACCGCGCCGCAGATGGCGGCGCAGGCCACCGTTATCGGGAGCACGCGGGCGAGCACCGTCCCCTCCTCGCCGGTCAGCCCGGTGGTGGAGGTGCCCAGCACTATGTTGCCCGGGCAGATGGCGCTGCCTATGGCGCCTCCCGCCGTCTGCGCGCCCAGCACCGCGGGCACGCTGAGGTTCAGCAGCTCCGCCGTGGTCAGCTGGAACTCCGCAAACAATATGTTTGATGCCATGTTGCTGGAGGTCATAAACGCCCCCAGCAGGCCCACAATCGGGGCGAAGAAGGCGTATCCGATGCCCAGGACGGACACTATGCCCTCGGCCAGCACCGCCACCTGCCCGCTGCATCCCATGACCTTGGAGGTGACGATGAAGCCGACGACGGCTATCGAAGATGGCACCGTCTTCTTCACCGCTCTCCTGAGTATTCTGCCCAGGCCACCCGGGGCGATGCAGCCCTTCTTCTTGAAATACAGGTACCCCACTACGCACGAGATGATGAGGAAGGTGCCGGGGTATGTCAGCGGGGCCAGGGGCGAATAGCTCTCCACCGCCGCCGTGACATAGCCGTAGCCGGTGACCCTCTCGGGGAAGGCGAAGCCTATCTGCCACTGCTCCAGGAAGGTCTTGACGGGTCCTATGAGCAGGCAGAAGAGCGTCACGCCCGTGAGCACATAGTAGGGCAGGAAGGCCTGGTTGAAGCTCAGCCGCTCCCCGCTCTCCTCCTCCCGCGCGCGGCCGCGGTCCATTATGGGGCTGTCGGCCAGATTCCAGGCCCTTCCGAAGCGCCTGGTCCTCCCCATCAGCAGCACGGCCACGAGGGCCACGCAGGTGGGCAGGAAGCAGGCTAGGGTCTGGTTCACCTGCCCCAGGATGAGCTGGCCGCCGCCCTGGATGGCGCTCAGGACGAGCACCGCGGGCAGGCCCTCTCTCAGGCCCCTGCCCCTGCCGTAGAACCAGCACAGGCAGGCGCCGCCCACGAAATTATAAAACCATATGAATATTCCGGCCCAAAGGGCTGTCTCCCGTATCAGGTCACCGCCTATGCCGGACTGGGTTATCAGGGCCTGCCAAGCGAGGGCGAGCGTCCCGAAAGTGGCGCCCCAGGAGTGTCCCAACAGCACGATGATGACCGAGTAGAGCGGCTTCACGCCTATGCCGCACAGCAGCGGCGCGCCCACGGCCACGGCCACGCCGAAGCCGGTTATCCCCTGCAGGAAGCTGGGAAATATCCAGCCCAGCGCCATCATCTGTATCAGCTCATGCCGGCTCATCTTCCTGATGCCCGTCTTGAGCGCGTCAAAGGCCTTCGCCTCATTCGTGATCTCGTATATTATTATCGCCGGCCAGACGACTATGAGTATGACCAGCGCGCTCCACACGCCCTTCAGGGACTCAAGCCCCAGAGTCACGATGTCCGTGCGGTAGAGCGTCAGCGACACGGCCACGGCCACAGCCAGGGCCACCGGCGCCGCCTTTGCCGCCGGCCAGTTCAGCTTCACCATCAGAACAAGCAGCAGTATAATGGGCAGGACCGCCGCAACCCACATCAGGATATTGACAGGTACAGTCACTCATAATCCCCCATTACATCTGATATCCCAGCCGCTTCTCCGGCCAGGTCCTTTCCATCTCCCTGAGATACATCCGCCGCAGATACGGCGCCTGCCGCGCAGCCGCCTCAAACCGCGGCGCGGCGTCCCGGCGGAGGCGGGCAGCTATCTCGGCCGCCTCGGCGCAGAGCTCCTCCTCATTTACGAGGGTGCTCCTACCCCCGGCGAGGACTTTCCGCCCGGCGACGAACACGGTGTTCACGTTCGCGCCGCTCTCGCCGTATACCAGCTGGCAGCTGAGGCTGCCCTCCGGCTGCCACAGGACGTTTGATATGTCCAGCAGCACGAGGTCCGCGTCCGCCCCGACGGATATCCGGCCGGTGGTAGCGCGCATCAGCACGCGCGCGCCGCCGGCATAGTCCATCCGCAGGACATCCGCGGCCGTCAGCCACTTCCCGTAGTCCGGCGTCGTGAGCCTGTGCAGCCTGGCGGCCAGCCTCAGCTGCTCCGGCATCGCCACGCCGCCGCAGTTGCCCCCGTCGCTGCCCAGCGCCACGTTTATGCCCAGCTCGCAGAAGCGGGTCAGGGGGGCGATGCCGCTGCCCAGGTGCAGGTTTGAGCCCGGGCAGTGGACAATATTTACCCCGTGCCCGGCGCACAGGGCCATCTCGCGCTCGGAGAGCCAGACGGCGTGCACCAGCGAGAGGCGGTCATTGAGGAGGCCCAGCTCGTGCATGTGCTCCACAAGGCCCACGCCGTACTGGTTTCGGGCAAATATCGCCTGGGTCTTGGCCTCCAGGGCGTGCGTCTGCCAACCCATCCTGTACTTCCGCTCCAGCTCTCCCGTGAGCTCCAGGAGTTTATCCGTGCAGCGCTGCGGGCCGTCGGTCCCCAGGGTGATGCGCACCAGGTCCCCTCTCCCGCGGGCCTCCAGATATGCCTGCTCCACCACGGAGGCATATTCCTCCGGGCTCTGGGCCATACCTCCCCGGGCTCCCCTGAATTCGGCGGGCAGCTCGCCCGGCAGCAGGGGTATGGTGTCCAGGAAGTCCCGGTCGGCAAACATGGTGGCTATGTTCGCCCTCATGCCAAGGTGTTCGAACGCCTCCGCCGCCGCCCTCAGCCCCTCCGGTGTGAGCCCGGGGCGCTCGGAAAAGTGGTCCACGACCGCCGTCGTACCCCCCTTGAGCATCTCGAGGGCCTCTATCATCGTGCTCACATATATCTCCCGGGGACTCCTGAACGAGCCGCCGGCTATGGCGTGCAGCATGTAGATATCCAGCGGCTCGCAGTCGACGCTCCCCTTCAGATAGCCCGTGTAGGAGTGGGCGTGCGCGTTGATAAACCCCGGGATAACCAGCTTGCCGGAGGCGTCCACGGTCTCGTCCGCCTCCGTCCCCTCCGGGACGGCGCCGGCGGCGGCTATGCGCCCGTCCGACAGCAGGATATCGCCTCTCTCCCAGGCGCCGCAGTCCGGGAGCAGGTACAGGGCGTTGTGCAGCAGTGTCGTCATCTCTTACAGCCCGTATTTGTCCGCGTAGGCGTACAGCGCCTTCCGGAACATCTCGACAGGCGCGCGGGATATGCCGGCGCCTATCATGCCCACGCCGGGGTTTTTGCTGACAATGGCGGTGTTTATCACCGGCGTGATGCCGCTCTCCACCACCTTGACCACGTCAATGCCTGTCGGCGTGCCGCGGAAGTCCATATTGGGTATGCAGTACTGGTCGCTCTCCGAGAGGGCGATCTCGTACATGTCCAGGGTGTTGTTCACGGCGTCCCTGTAGCTGCCCGCCCCCAGGAAGCGCACTATGGCGGGGGCCGCCGCTATTGCGAAGCCGCCCAGTCCCCCCGTCTCCATTATCGCGCTGTCGCCTATGTCCCGGTTGGCGTCCTCCGCCGTGAAGCCGGCGAAGTAGAGCCCCTTTACCTCGGCCGCAGGCGCGGTGAACCACTCGTCCTCGCCCAGCGAGCTCACCCTTATGCCTATCTCCACCCCGTTGCGGGCGATGGCGGTGACCATGGTGGAGTACTCCACCCCGTGCGCGGCGTCCGCGCCCGATTTGTTGGCGGCCATGGCGAAGTTGAGGAAGAACTGGTCGTTGTTGGTGGTCATGAAGCGCACGATCTGCCTGAGCTCCTCCCTGTCGTCCACCACGTCGGCCAGCGCGCCGATTACCGTCTTGATGAACACGTCGGTGGAGGCGTTGTTGCGCATGTGCAGCTCGTCGCCCCTCAGCAGCGACTGGGCGATGAGGGATTTGAGGTTCACGCCGCCCATGGCCCTCACCGCCTTTTTCATGGCCGGGGCCAGCACGGTCTCAATCCACTTCAGGCGCCTCACCGTGTTCTCTGAATAGGCCCCGAAGCGTATCACGTCCCCGGCGCCCTCGTTGAAGGTGCTGTAGGCGAAATTCCCGTTCTCCTCGTTTTTGACGCAGATCATGGGCATCGAATATGACGTGATGCCGGTCATCGGCCCCACGGCGTGGCGGCTGTGGCAGGGCTCGAATTTTATCCTGCCCGACCCCGCCAGCTCCCAGGCCTCGCCGTCGTCCGCGGCCAGGCCCTCATATTTGAGCACGCCGACCACCGCGCCCTGCATGGGCCCGCACATGTCCTCCCAGCGTATCGGTGGCCCCGCGTGCAGCAGGGTGTACCTGTCCAGGCCCAGCACCTCATGCGCCGGGCG
>CALWYN010000073.1 GCA_944385755.1 uncultured Oscillospiraceae bacterium | reverse complement strand
GACAACACCTACGCCCAGCCGGCGGAGCTGAATTCGGCGGCGGCCTCCGGGGCGGTGTCTCTGGCGGTGCTTCCGGAGCCCATGGTGACGATAGCCGGGAGCCAGAACGCGAATCTGGAGGTCGCGCTGGATCTGACCGAGGAGTGGGACAAGGTGGCGCCGGCCGGGAGCCTGGTGCAGGGCTGCGTCGTGGTGAGCCGCGGGTTCGCGGAGGCGCACCCCGCCGAGCTGGCGCAGTTCCTGTCCGATTATGGTGAGAGCGTCGCGCTGCTGAGTGAGGACGCTGCCGCAGCGGCGCAGAAGATAGAGGAGACCGGCGTCTTCGCGCAGGCCGCCGTGGCCGAGCGGGCCATACCGCGCTGCAACCTCTGCTTTATAACGGGGGAGGAGATGCGCACGGCCATGGCGGAGTTCCTGGATATAATGTACTCCGTGGCGCCGGAGAGCATCGGCGGCGCCGTGCCCGGCGGCGACTTCTATTATCTGGGGTGAGGCGCGGGCGGATTTGGCGCTCGCTGGGGGCGTTGGCCTTCTGGCTGGCGCTCTGGGCGGCGCTGGCGCTGATAATGGACCTCAGGGGGCGCTCGCTGCTGATGCCGCCGCCGGGAGAGGTGGCGGCCAGGCTGCTGGAGCTGGCTGGGACAGGCGAGTTCTGGCGCTATACGCTCTCATCCATCGGCCGGGTGACGCTGGGGCTCGCCATCGCGGCGGCGCTGGGAGTCGGGGCGGCGGCGCTCTGCGTCCGCTTCCCCGCTGCGGATGCCCTGCTCGCGCCCGCGATGACGGTGGTGAAGTCCACGCCCGTGGCCTCGTTCGCCATACTGGTGCTCATCTGGCTGCCCAGGGATCTCGTGCCCGTTTGCATCTCCGCCCTCATGGTCCTGCCGGTCGTCTGGGCAAACGTCTGCGCCGGCATCAGGGGCACGGACAGGGCGCTGCTGGAGCTGGCGCAGGTCTGCTCCCTGGGAAGATGGCGCGTGCTGAGGCGGATATACCTGCCCTCAGTCCTGCCGGGCTTCGCGGCGGCCTGCCGCTCGGCCATAGGCTTCGGCTGGAAGGCCGGGATCGCGGCGGAGGTGCTCACGGTGCCGCGCGAGTCCATGGGGAGGATGATATACGAGTCCAGGTATTACCTGCAGACCACGGACCTCTTCGCCTGGACGCTTGCGGTGATACTCCTCAGCGTGGCGATAGAGAAACTGCTGCTCGGCGCGCTGGGCAGGCTCTCGCGCGGGAGAGGGGGCGTGCCGGGTGCTTGAATTCAGGGACGTGAGCGTCTCCCCGGGCGGACAGCGCGTGCTCGAGCGTGTGAGCTTTTCGCTCCCGCCCGGGGGGAGGCTGGCGGTGATGGGCCCGTCTGGCTGCGGAAAGACGACGCTGCTGCGCGCCGCGGCCGGGCTGCTAAAGCCGGACCGCGGAGAGATACTCAGGCCGGAGGGCGGGGCGGCGGTGGTGTTCCAGGAGCCGCGGCTGCTGCCCTGGCTGACGGCGGAAGAGAACGTGAACCTGGTGCTGTCAGACACGGCGGCCACCCTGCCGGAGGCCCGCGCCGCGCTGGCCGCCCTGGGGCTGTCCGGGGCGGAGGGCAAGTACCCCGCCGAGCTCTCCGGCGGGATGCAGAGGCGGGTGGCCATAGCCCGCGCCCTGGTCATGCGGCGGGAGCTGCTCATCCTCGACGAGCCCTTCGCCGCCCTGGACGGAGAGTTGAAAGAGCGGGTGGCGGAGCTGATTACCGGACAGGGGTGTTCGGTGCTGCTGGCCACGCACGAGGAGGACGAGGCGGCCGCGCTGGGCTGCGCGGTGCTGAGGTATAACGGAAAAACATTCGTTTGACATGAATAAAATCAGGCTTCCCGGCCATATGCCGGGAAGCCTGATTTTACATGGACGTTACGTTTTTCATGTGGGAACACATATATCAGAGAGTTTTCGCGGTGTTCCGCTAATTTGGTGAACAGGGCGTGTATGCAATGTTTGCGCAAAATCTTTCCTGTTTTCTCCTGCGCTATGGCGAGGAACGGCATGTTTCTCAGGAGCGTCTGGCATCAATGAGCGGAATCAGCGCGCGCCACATGAACAGCATCATCTGCTGCCGCAAGGCGCCCAGGCTGGGCACGCTGGAACAGATATGCCTGGCTCTGGGTACCACGCCCAACGAGCTGCTTATGCCGGAAATATGCGCAGAGTGCCTCCGCCGGAGACAGGAGGAGGGTGCCGGGGAGTGAGCGGCGGCCCGCTGCCGGACAGGGGCGGGGAGGCGGCTGGGCGCTGAGAATGAAATCGGGAAATCACCACACACTGGTGTGGTGATTTTTTTGTTGGGCGGCCCGGACGGAGTCAGACGGACTTGTTCAGCTCCAGGACCCTCTCGGCGCAGGCCCTGTCGGCGAACAGCACGGAGACCAGCCCGCCCCTCAGCGCCCCGAGGGTGGAGGCCGCTCTCTCGGCGCCGTATACGGCGGCCACCACGCAGGGGATCGCGGAGATGTCCTCAAAGCGGACTCCCAGGAAGCGGTCGTTGATGGAGTGGTCTATGCGCCGGCCGTTTGCATCGAAAAACTGGCCGAAGATGTGGCCCACGCTGTTCAGGCCTATCAGCTCCAGAATGGTGCTCTCCTCCAGGTATTCCGCCAGGAAGGAGGTTCTGCGCCAGTCGTCGGTCAGCGCGCCTATCCCGGTGACGACCAGCTCCACCTCGGAGATGAGTTCCAGCGTCCGCTGTATGGTGGGCTCGCGCTCGAGCTGGGCGCGCAGCTCGGGGCTGTTGAGGTACAGAGGGGCGTTCAGATAATAGGCCGTGCCGCCGCAGAGATTCAGCATCTTCCTCATCAGGTTCTCGGAGGAGCGGGAGCTCTCGGACGTGCTCTCGCAGCCGTGCATCTGCACGAGCTTCAGGTCCTCGCGCCTGGGCTCGCAGAAGGGCATGTTGTTCAGCACGCCGTCCATGACGGTGCCCCTGCTCACGCCGACTATCGCGCAGTCCCTGATGGAGGAGTGGAGATAGTTGGCGACGTGGCAGCACAGGGAGTAGAAAACCTGCTCCTGCGCGGCGTTGCCGTGGTCGTAGATATACACTTCCCGCAGGCCAAACCGGGAGCTGATGAGCTCTTCAAGGTAATAGCACCTCTCTGAACTGTAGTGTATCTTTACCTCGACCAGGCCCCGTTCCCGGGCGGCCTTCAGGAGCCGGGACACGTTTGAGCGCGAGATGAAGAGGCGCTTTGCTATCTCCGCCTGAGTCATGTCCTTGAAATAGTACATGTTTGCGATCTCGCACATGAGATTGTCCTTCAGGTTGCTGTTCATGGGCTCACCTCTTTTGGGAATTGGGATTGTATACTCAATTATAAGCCCAGGCGAGGGGTTAGTCAATTAAAAAATGGCACTACTTGAACAAAATTGCAAAATACTGTTTGCACAAATGTGCATAATTAAAAGATTACAGGCTTTATATTGACAAACTATCAAATTTTGATATAGTTTTATCGAATGTTGTTGTCAATATAACTATTTGTGAAATTTAGAACGTGCACATTTGTGCAGGAGAGGAGGGCGATCATGATAATAAAAAAGCGGCTGGTGGGGCAGATGGAGTTCCCATATGCCATAACGACCTACACCGAGGGCGGGCAGATGCGCGTCGCCTGCGGCACGGAGACCGCGGGGGGATGCATATGCTTTGACGCCAGGTCGGGGGAGATTGTGGACAGGCTCTGGGACGGGCCCGGCGGAACGATGACCATCCGGCAGATATCGGACGGCGCTTTCCTGGCCACCCACCGCTTCTTCAAGCGGTTCCAGGCACAGGAGGCCGTGGTTTCCGCGCTGACGAGAGGCGAGAGCGGGGCGTGGGAGCGCACGGAGGTGCTCCGGCTGCCGTATCTGCACCGCTTCTGTATCCTCGATGTGGCCGGGGAGAACTGGCTGCTGGGGGGCACGCTCTGCGGCGGCAAGGCCAGCTTTGAGGACTGGTCACAGCCCGGCGGCGTGTATGTGGGCAGAGTGGGCAGGGACGTGCGCGAGCCCATTGAGGCCAGGTGCATCTATCACGGCATAAGGAAGAACCACGGCATGTACTGCGGGCCGTTCAACGGCCGCCAGGTGGCCATGGTGAGCGGCTGCGAGGGGGCCTTTGAGATAGTCCCCCCGGAGAGGCCGGAGGGCGAGTGGCAGGTGAGGCAGCTGCTCAACACGGAGATAAGCGACATCCGCGTCTTCGACATAGACGGGGACGGAAAAGATGAGCTGATAACCATAGAGGGCTTCCACGGTGACCGGCTGAAGGTCTACAGGGAGGGGGCCGGCGGCTATGAACTGGCCTACGAGTACCCGATCGCCTTCGGCCACGGTCTCTGGTGCGGAAATATGCTGGGCAGGCGGACCATACTCATCGGCTATAAGAACGCGAACGGGGCGCTCGTGGCGCTCCGGCCACGGGAAAGTGGCCGCCTCTCGATGGATGTGACGGTTATAGACGAACTGGAGCAGACGGCTAACATCGACGTCTATGAGTCGGACGGCGTGTTCAGAATCTACGCGGCGTGCAGTGTGGGCGACATACTGATGTACGAGCTCACTGAAGATTAAAAACTGAGCAAGGAGAAGGAAAATGAGAAACGTAAACGACATCACCAGAGAGCAGTGGCTGCAGGAGTGCTTCCCGGAGTGGGGGCGCTGGCTTATCGAGGACATTGAGGGCTGCGAGGTGCGGCCGGGCACATTCACGGCCTGGTGGCTGGGCTGCACGGGCATCTGGATAAAGTCCGAGGGCAATTGCAACGTCTGCATAGACCTCTACTCGGGCATCTCCAAGACGACGCACTACAAGTGGCCGGAGGGGCACAAGGGGCCCAACTTCCAGCTCGGGCGCATAGCCGGCAGCAACGAGATACACATGAACCCGAGGAACATACCGCACGTTATTGACCCGTTCCAGATAAAGGAGATAGACGTGTTCATGGCGACGCACGACCACGCCGACCACATGGACATGTACAGCACGGCGGCCGTGCTGAAGCTCCCCGGCGTGCCCTTCGTGGGGCCCAAGTTCTCCGCCGACAAGTGGAGGGGCTGGGGCGTGCCCGAGGACAGGATAATCGAGGTCAAGCCGGGCGACGTCCTGCACTTCAAGGACATAGAGATTGTGGTGCTCGACTCCTTCGACCGCACGGCGCTCGTCACGGCCCCGCCGCTCGGCAGCATCGTGGGCCGCTTCCCGGGGGACATGGACGAGAGGGCCGTGAACTACCTGATAAAGACGCCGGGCGGCAGCTTCTACCACAGCG
>CALWYN010000072.1 GCA_944385755.1 uncultured Oscillospiraceae bacterium | reverse complement strand
GTGGCTGACCTTGATGCCAAAGGCCATATCCTTGCCGCAGAACTCACACTTTGCCACTTGTGAAGCACCTCCGTTCCTGTCAATAAGTCTGTATTCGATGAACAGCTTATCTATAATAGCAGAGAGGCGGGGCAAATGCAAGCTGTATTTTCGCGTTTTGGGCCTTTTTGCGCCGGGGGGTGAAAAGGCATTGCCAAAACGGGGTGCATTGGGTAAAATAAGACGTGAATGAAAGGGGGCAATGGACATGTCGCAATACTCCGTTGGCCTTAGCAGTATAGTCAAGGAGCTGGGGCTCACCGTCTTGC
Source organism: uncultured Oscillospiraceae bacterium (assembly GCA_944385755.1). GTDB lineage: Bacteria > Bacillota > Clostridia > Oscillospirales > Oscillospiraceae > Scatomorpha. The sequence goes on along the minus strand of CALWYN010000072.1, from coordinate 4,244 downwards.
ACGCCTCGAGAGATTTTGACACCGCGAAGGTGTGCACTGCGGACGTGAACCGGCCCGCCCTGCAGCTTGCCGGGTTCTATGATTACTTTGACCCCAAGCGACTGCAGCTAATAGGGCGCGTCGAGACGAAATTCCTGGAGCAGCTCTCCCCGGAGGAGCGTTACAGGGCGCTGGAGAGGTTCATGCGCTTTGAGCTCTCGGCGCTTATCGTCTGCCACGGCGTGGAGCTGATGCCGGAGTGCACGGAGCTGGCGAAGCGTTATGACCGCACGCTGCTGCGCACTCAGGAGGACACCTCGACCTTTATGGCGGACCTGATAAGCCTGCTGCGCAACGCCATGGCCCCGCGCCTGACGCTGCACGGAGTGCTGGTGGAGGTGAGCGGAGAGGGGCTGCTCATCACGGGCGACTCCGGGGTGGGCAAGAGCGAGACCGCCCTGGAGCTGATAAAGCGCGGGCACCGCCTGATAGCCGACGACGCCGTGGAGGTGCGGCGAATAAACCGCACCACACTGATAGGCACCGCCCCGGCGCTCATACGCTATTACATGGAACTGCGCGGCATAGGCGTGGTGGATGTGAGGCACATCTTCGGCGTGGGCGCGGTGAAACCGGAGGCGGACATAGACCTCGTGGTGAATTTTGAGCTCTGGGACGACGACAAGGCCTATGACAGGCTGGGGCTGGAGACGGAATACACGGACATACTCGGAGTCAGCCTGCCGATGCTCACCATACCCGTCAGGCCCGGGCGCAACCTGGCCGTCATCCTGGAACTGGCCGCGATGAACAACAGGCAGAAGAAGATGGGCTACAACGCCGCCCAGGCGCTGGCCGCCGAGCACGACGAACTTGTAAATATGGGAAGGGAGTTCTGACATGCCTATAAGCGAGAGCCTTGTCCGCGCGCTGCGCATCGCCGTCCCGGGGCTGAGGCTGCTGGAGAACGAGCCGATGAGCGCGCACTGCTCTTTCAGGATTGGGGGCCCCGCCCGGGTGATGGCCATGCCGGAGAGCGAGGAACAGGCGGCCGCGCTGCTGCGCTTCCTGCGCTCCGAGGCGCTGGAGCCGGTTATAATGGGAAACGGCACCAACCTTTTGGTCAGCGATAAGGGCCTGGACGCCGTCGTGCTCTGCACGGGGGCAATGAACTCGGCGGGCCCGGCCGGGGAGCGCCTTGTCCGCGCCCAAGCCGGGGCGTCCATGGCCAGGGCGGCGCTGGCCGCGCAGGCCGCGGGGCTCGCCGGGCTGGAATTCGCCCACGGCATACCGGGCTCTGTGGGCGGCGGCGTGTTCATGAACGCCGGGGCCTACGGAGGCGAGATAAAGGACGTGCTCGAGAGCGTGCGCTATATAGACGCTGACGGAGAGCTCCGGGAGGCGCCGGCAGCGGAGCTGGAACTCACATACAGGCACAGCGCCCTGGAGGGCTCCGGGCGGTTGGTGACCTCGGCGCTCTTCAGGCTCGAGCCCGGGGACAGAGAGGAGATCGCGGAGAGGATGCGCGGCCTGATGGAGCGGCGGAGGGCGAGCCAGCCGCTGGACCTCCCCTCGGCCGGGAGCACCTTCAAGCGCCCGGCCGAGGGCTACGCCGCCGCGCTCATAGACGCCGCCGGGCTCAAGGGCCTGAGCGTGGGCGGGGCGCAGGTCTCGGAGAAGCACGCCGGCTTCGTGGTCAACCGCGGGGGGGCGACATTTTCGGACGTCAGGGAGCTGATGGCCGAGATACAGCGCCGGGTTTTCGAGAGCTCCGGCGTGATGCTCGAGCCGGAAGTGAGGATTTTGGGGAGCTGAGATGGAATTCCTGATAATTTCCGGCATGTCGGGGGCGGGCAAGAGCCTGACCGCCGACATACTGGAGGACATGGACTTTTACTGCGTGGACAATATGCCGGTGGCGCTGCTGCCGCGCTTTGCCGAGCTCTGCCGCGCCGCGGGGGGCCGGTATGAGCACGTGGCCCTGGTGACGGACGTGAGGGAGGGCGAGAGCCTCTCCGAGCTGTTCAACACGCTCGACGGGCTGTGGAAAACCGGGGTGGAGTACCGCATACTCTTCGTCGAGGCGGACATGCAGACCATCGTGAGGAGATACAAGTCCTCGCGCCGCAGGCACCCGCTGATGCGGCCCGGGGACTCCATAGAGGACGCGGTGAGGCGGGAGCTGGGAGTGCTCGAACCGGTGAGGGAGCGCGCGGACTATATTATAAACACCACGGGCCTCACCACGGCGATGCTGCAGAGCCGCATCGCGCCGATAGTCCTCGGCGCCGAGTCCAGGAAACTGGCGGTGACGGTCACGGCCTTCGGGTACAAATACGGCCTGCCGATGGACGCCGACCTGGTGCTTGACGTGCGCTTCCTGCCCAATCCCTATTATGTGGAGAACCTGAGGCCGCTCTCCGGACACGACGCGGAGGTATACGACTTCGTGCTGGGGAGCGACGGGGCAAGGCGGTTTATGGAGCTGGTGATGCCCCTGCTCCACTTCCTCCTCCCGCGCTATACGGAGGAGGGCAAATATACGCTCAACATAGCCATAGGCTGCACCGGGGGCAGGCACAGGAGCGTGGCGGTGGCCCGCGCGGTCGCCGGCGGCCTGGGCGGGGAGGGCGTGGACGTCACGCTGAGCTGCCGCGACATTGACAAGGGGTGAGCATATGAAAAACAGGCAGGGCTCGGACCCTAAGATCACCGTTATCGGGGGCGGTACGGGGCTCTCCACCATGCTGCGCGGGCTGAAACGGTATTCGGAGAACATAACCGCCGTGGTCACGGTGGCGGACGACGGGGGCGGGAGCGGGATGCTCCGGCAGGACCTGGGAATGCCGCCTCCGGGCGACGTGCGCAACTGCATCCAGGCCCTGGCGAATACCGAGCCGACGATGGAGCGGCTGCTGGCCTACCGCTTTACGGAGGGCATACTGAAGGGGCAGAGCTTCGGCAACCTCTTCCTCGCCGCGCTCAACGGCATGTCGGAGACCTTCGACGAGGCCGTCAGGAAGATGAGCGACGTGCTGGCCATAACGGGCAGGGTGTTGCCCGTGACCAACGAGCGCGTGTCCCTCGCCGCGGACTTTGACGACGGGACGGAGGTGCTGGGCGAGTCGCTGATAGCCGAGTTCAAAAAGGGCACGGACAAGCGCATATCGCGCGTCCGCCTGGTGCCCGAGCACCCGAAGGCCCTGCCGCAGGTGCTGGAGGCGATTGAGAACGCCGACATGATAGTCCTGGGGCCGGGGAGCCTCTACACCAGCATCATGCCCAATCTGCTGACCGAGGGCGTGGCCGCCGCCGTGGAGAGCTCGGACGCCTTCCGGGTGTATGTGCTCAACATCATGACCCAGGACGGGGAGACGGAGGGCTACACCGCATCGGACCACATAGAGGCCGTGTTTTCCAATTCGGGCGCGCGGCTCTTCGACTGGTGCCTGGCCAACAGCGCGGAGATACCGCCGGAGGTCAGGGAGCGGTACGCGCTGGAGGGCGCGGAGCCGGTGCGGGTGGACACGGAGAAGGTGGAGCGCCTCGGCGTGGGGCTGATATCCGCGCCCGTGGCCGCCTGGAGGGGCGGATATGTCAGGCATGAGCCGGACGCCCTCGCCAGGGAGCTGCTCAGGGCCTACAGGGAGAAATCTCACACGAGGGTGTACTTATAATGTCGTTTTCGTCGGAAGTGAAGGCTGAGCTGACGCGCGCGGAGCCAAAGAAGAAATGCTGCGCCCTGGCGGAGTGCTATGGGCTGCTGCTCTACTGCAACACGTTTACCGCCAGGGAGATACGCATAATAACCGCCAGCGAAGAGCTGGCCGAGGCCCTGCCGAAGCTCTTCAGGAGGGCCTTCGGCCTGGGCTTTGACGTGCTGCCCGGGGACGGCGGCGGCAAAAAGAGCTTCCTCATCACGGACCGGGACAAGATAGAGGAGGTGTTCCGCGCCTTCGGAACAGAGGCCACGGATACGCTGGCGCTGCACATAAATCTGGGCGTCCTGGAGAACGACTGCTGCAGGACCTCCTTCGTGAGGGGGGCCTTCCTGGCGGGGGGGAGCATCACCGACCCGGGGAAGGGCTACCACCTGGAGCTGGCGACCTCCCACATGAGCGTGAGCCGCGAGCTCTATTCCGTGCTGCTGGAACTGGGCTTTTCGCCCCGCGAGGCCTCGCGGGGCCGCTCGTTCGTGACCTATTTCAAGCAGTCGGAGGCCATAGCCGACTTCCTCACCAGCATGGGCGCGCCCCGCGCCGCCA
>CALWYN010000071.1 GCA_944385755.1 uncultured Oscillospiraceae bacterium | reverse complement strand
ACCCTTTTACCGCCGCTTTCCCTCAGTTTTCCCCCGCCCTCCGCCCGGTGTGCGCCCCCAAGCGGAGGGGGGACGGCTCCCGCCGTCCCCCTGCAACGCCCTATTTTTCCCGCTTGTGACGCCTCACCGCGTCGGACAGCAGGTACTCTATCTGCCCGTTTATGGAGCGGAAGTCCTCCTCCGCCCAGGCCGCAATCTCGTCCCAGAGGCCGCTGGAGAGGCGGAGTACAATCTGTTTTTTGGCGCCTTCCCTGGCTTTAAGGGCCTTTTCGCGCGTTTTTACCTCCTGCTCAAGGGCTTCAATGCGCTCAAGGCGTTCCCTGAGCCGCGACTCGCGCTCTTCGGGACTGAGCTGGGGTGCCGGCATCAGTATATCGAGCCGCTGTTGACGACCGGCTGGGCGTCGTGGTTGCCGCAGAGGACAACGAGCAGGTTAGACACCATGGCAGCCTTCCGCTCCTCGTCCAGGAGCACTATTTCGTCCTGATTCAGCCTGTCAATGGCCATCTTGACCATGCCGACGGCCCCGTCCACTATCTTCTGACGCGCGGCGATTATCGCGGCGGCCTGCTGCCTCTGCAGCATGGCGGCGGCTATCTCCTCGGCGTAGGCGAGGTGCGTTATGCGCACTTCCTCGACCACGATGCCGGCGTTCTCCACGCGCTTCTGCAGCTCGGATTTCATGTTTTCGGCTATCTCCTGGCTGCTGCCGCGCAGGGTCTTTTCCCCGGCCGTCTCCTGGTCCTCCTCATCGAAGATGTCGTAGGGGTAGAGCCTGGCTATGTTGCGGACGGTGGAGTCCGTCTGGTTGGAGAGAAACGAGGGGTAGTCCTCCACGTTGAACACCGCCGCAGTGGGGTCGCTGACATGCCAGATGACGACGGCCCCGATTATGATGGGGTTGCCGAGCACGTCGTTGACCTTCTGCCTGCCGTTGTCCAGCGTCATGGTCTTGAGCGAGATGCGCGCGCGGCTGAAGTTTATCTCCGTGGTGGAGCTGGGGTTGCCGCCGCTCTCCTTCTCCTTCTTGGCGGCCATGGCCGCGGCCTTGTCATGGGCGGGGCTGATGGCGGAGCAGAAGGGGTTTACAAAGTAGAAGCCCGACTGCTTTATGGTGCCGTAATAGCTGCCGAACAGCGTGAGCACCAGCGCCTCATTGGGCCTGACGGTCTTGAGCCCGGCCAGCAGGACAAAAAAGGCGACGAACATGCAGACGGCGGCCACTATCATCAGTACGCCGAGGAAAATCACGCCGCCGGCCAGCACGGGGACGGACACTATGGCCAGAACAATGCTCAGGAGCAGCATCAGCAAATCCAGCAGAAGCGTGGGTATGCCGCGCCTGGGGTGCAGCTCGCGCTCGACAATGGGTGAATCGTTCATCGGTTAAACCTCCTTGATATCAATTTGATATCATCAATATATCATGAACTCACACCGCTGTCAAGCGTATAATCAAAACTCAACGCCCCGCGGCTTTCCGCGGGGCGGGATGAATTTTCTCTCAGCTGGTCGCAGTTGTCGTGGTAGTGGCCGTGTCCAGGTCCTCCACGCTGTCCGGCGGGAAGAACTCCTCTATCGGAAAACGTATCTGCGAGAACACGGTGCAGGGATCGTCCTGAGTGGAGCACTGGCAGTCCTTCTCCGGAACGCAGTAGTCGTAGGCCGGGATGAGGAGCTGGGTGTCGCGCTCGAGGCGGATTATGGAGAACTGCCCCAGAGTGACGTACAGGCGCCTCACGGTGTCCGCAGTCACGAGGGCCTCGCCGAAGCGCGCGGTGATATCCGCGGGTATCTCACGGCTCTCGCCTGGCGGGCAGATGCAGCAGTCCGTGGAGTCCACGAGTTTCAGGTGCAGCGCGATGGGGTCCACGGACTCCACCACGGCGGTGGGCATGCCGTCCGCCCCACAGCCGAAGTCGCAGGGGTCGGAGCTGAAGGTCTTGACGCTGGCCCCCGAGCCGTAGAGCATCACCCGCTTGTCGAATATCGCCAGGCCAGTTATGGGGTTGGCGCCGGGGAAGGTCTCACCGTTTATCTTGTAGAAATAGGTCACGTCTACGGTGTAGTACCCTTTGTTGAATGTTATGGGCTCGACGTTCACCTCTACATAGAGCAGTTCCGCCGATCTGGGGCGGACGCTGAAAGCGGCGTCTATGTATGCCTGCGAGCCCACTGTGGGATATACCCTGAGGTCTTCTATGCAGTCTTTATCACGGGACTGGCCGCTCTATAAATCCGGCCGGGAGCCCCTGAGCCATATCTCCAGGCGGAAGCCGTGCGGGGGACTCCGCTTGGGCTTCGTGTATGTGACGCGCTCCACCAGTGCCTTCAGCACGGCGTTCTGTTCCGCCGGCGTCAGCCCGGCGAAGAGGGAGCCCAGGTCGCCGGGAAGGCCATCCGTCCCGCTCCGGGCGGAGTTTTCCCGCCGGATGCGCTCCCTGATATCGTCCATGCGCGCCTCGAGGGCGAGCTTTTCGTTCTCCGCGGCCCCGAGCCGAGTGAGAAAGGTGGGGCGGTCATAGGTGCCGTCCTCCAGGAACTCATAGAGCCTGGGTATGCGCGAGGCGCATCGCGCCAGCTCGCGCCCGGCCGAGGCCAGGGCCGTCTCGAGGGCCGGGAGCGTCTCGCCCGGCTCCGGGCGCCGGGCCAGGGGCAGGCCGGCGAGGACGGGGCCGAGGGCGCGCATCAGCGCCTCCTCCACGTAATCGAACCTGGCGCCGGCGCAGCAGCCCTGCGTGGGGCAGAGCAGATAGGCGCCGCCGCTCCCGCCGCCCGTCCGCTGCATCTTCCGGCCGCAGCGCGAACAGACGAGCAGCCCGGCAAGGGGGCTGGCGGACCGGCCGCCGCGGCGCGGGGGCACCTGCCGCGCCAGGCGCTGCTGCTGGGCGGCCTGCCACTGCTCGAAGGGGATGATGGCCTCGTGCGCGCCGTCCACCAGCAGCCAGTCAGACTCCGGCATGCAGACGACATGGTGTTTTTCCCGACCGTGCTCGCCGGGCCGGAAGTGCTTTACCCGGTTCCAGGCCACCTTGCCGGCAAAGGTGGGGTTGCGCAGTATGTGGCGGACCGTGCTCCTGCTCCACTCCCGGCCCCTGTGCGGGACGCTGCCCATCGCGTTCAGCTGGCGGGCTATGCTCTGGGCGCCGGCGCCGCCGAGATACTGCCGGTAGATGAAGCGCACGAAGCGTGCCTCCTCCTCGACAATCTCCAGAGAGGGCAGCTTGCCCTTCCGGCACTGCCGGTAGCCATAGGGGGCGTTGGGGGTGTAGCCGCCGGCCTCTATCGTCTGCATCAGGCCGCGGCGCATGCGCTTGCGTATGGCGCGCCACTCCGCGCGGGCGAAAAACGCCTTGAACTCCGTCATCTCTATGTCCACGTCGTTTGAGAGGTCGTATGTCTTTTCGGGGGTGATTATGAGCGTACCGGATTCACGGAAGGCGTCGAATATGGCGCCCTGGTCGGCCATACCCCCACGGCCCAGGCGGTCTATGTCCATGCACAGCACGGCGCCCACGGCGCCGCCGCGGACCCTCTCCAGCAGCCGGAGCATCTCTGGCCGGGCATAGAGCTTCTCACCGGAGGCGACCTCCTCATAGGTGCCGTCTACGGAGAGGCCCAGGGTCCCGGCCAGCTCCGTCAGCGCCGCGCGGTGCTTGGAGAGCACCTCGGCGGTGCTCATCCCCTCCTCGGCGCGCGACTTGCGCAGATATATCAGATTGTCCGTTACACATCACCTCTGAACGCCCTGAGGCGGGATGTATAAAGCCTATGCCGCGCGCTTCACGAAATGACACCGTCCGGGGATTCCGCCCGGGGCCGAGTGGAATGGGACGGGCCTCCTTGGGCATATGCTGCTGGGGGTGATGACATGTGACTGACGGCGGCGGGCCTGTGGTGACGCGCCTGGAACTGGAGGACGGCTGGGAGCTCTGCCTGGACTATGGTGCGGGCCAGGGCAGGACCGGCGTGGCCGTGCGAGGAGCGGGCGGGGCGAAAACGGGGATAAAAGAGCTGCTTAACGCGGCGATCTCGGCCCACGGGGTTGAGCTGAGGGAGGAATAGCGGCGGTATATAAGAGCCTGTGCCCCGGTTACCTCGAGGTAACCGGGGCACATTATTGTGCGTACTTCCCAAACCCGCCCGGAGGGGGTATTATAATGACGATGGCCGGATGGCCACTGTAATGCTGCGGGAGATGAGGAAAAATGACACAGGCGGAGCGGCTGGAGTATCTGACAAGCGAGCTCCTGGCGGAGCGGCCGGAATATGCGCGGCTGAGAATGCCGGCGGACGAGCCCGGACAGAAGAAGCTGCTGCGCTCGCTCATGAATGTCCGCATGCCGGGGCCGGTGAGCCGGGAGTTCCTGGAGGTGCAGGACGCCTATCTGCGCGAGGAGATCAGGCGCAGGGGTATAACGGAGGCCGGGCAGCTCAAGCCGGTGAGAGACGGCATGTGTATCTGGCGGGGGGATATAACCACTCTGCGCTGTGACGCCATTGTAAACGCGGCGAATTCCGCCCTGCTGGGCTGCTTTGTGCCCTGCCACGGCTGCATAGACAACGCGATTCACTCCGCGGCCGGTATGGAGCTGCGCGAGGAGTGCGCCGCGCTCATGGAGGCGCAGGGACATCCGGAGCCGAACGGGCGCGCCAAGCTCACATCCGGATACAACCTGCCGGCGAGATACGTGCT
>CALWYN010000070.1 GCA_944385755.1 uncultured Oscillospiraceae bacterium | reverse complement strand
GCCCGCGCATGGCAAAGCAATAGGTGTCGAATTTGCCGGAGTTCGACATCATGGTGTTGGTGCCCAGGTTCTTGTTGCGGTATTCGAGTATGCAGCCGTCGCTGTACACTTCCACGCCGAGTTTTACCAGATCCTCATAGACGCCGCTGTCTCTGAGCCGGTCCACCACGCTGCGCGGGGCTATGAGCCAGAAGCTCGTGTTGTCGCTGACGCGCCTTCCGGCAAACAGATCCCTGACGGCCACGCACTCGTTATAGGAGGCGTGGGGACAGCCGAGAACCACTGCGTCGAGATCGGTCACATCGGGATTTGTGATCTGATCCTCCGCCTCACGCAGGTCGCTGAGGTGCAGCTCCACAACCTCTTCGGGCCTGTTGGGGCCGAAGGCCTGCTCCAGCGTCTGGGCCTCCGGGGTCACGCCTATCATGTGGAAGAGCGCGATGCCTCCGGAAGAGGCCGCCGTGGCGCTGAACTGTTTGAGTATTTCGTTGGTTGTGCTGCCGGCGGGAATGCCGTCCAGTGCCCAGACCCTGTCCTTCACAACGGAGCCGAAGGCGTAGGAGATGAGGTTAAAGATGCTCTCGTCGGTAAAATATTCGGGCTTGATGTCCTTCCCGAGCTTTACCAACCCCTGCGCGTAGCGGTTCTCCGGCACGTGCAGCCCAAAGTACGGGACCCTTCCCGCTATGCCGCACAGCAGCTCAAGCGGGCCGGCGTACCTGTTTGTGCGCGCACCGATGATTGAGTTGTAGTAGCAAATCACGTTCGACTCCGCACTGGCAAACTGCTGCCCAAACGACGGCGCCACGCCGACGTGGTACGGCGCGCAGGACCAGGTGGGTATTGCGCCCATCTTTACATGCGCCGCCTCTATGCGCCTTGTCGCCGCCATGGTTTCGACGTCGTGCTTCTGCCTGTCCCACTTGTTGATGTCGCAGGCCGTGGCGTTGGTGGTCGTGGGGACGGCGAATCTGGCCCCCTTTTCGGCCAGCATCTCCGCGAAAGCCACCTGGGCCTCTCCGGCGTAGACGGTGCTGTCGTCGTGGCAGCCCACAATCTCCACAAACTGTTCCACGTCATAGAACATGGCCAGGTCATAGAGCGCCTGTATAGCCTGCTGCCGGATTTCGCCCTCGTCGCCGTTGAGCATTGCCTTCTCTCTGTCGCTTAACCGCAAATTGCTTCCTCCTTTCAAAACTTGCATTATTTTACTGCCCCACCAGGCATGCCGGGCGGGGCGTTTGCACGTCTCTCAGAGCTCTCTCAGGGAGGTTGCGCCCAGCCTGTAGCACTCAGCGTTTTTGGGTGTATTCTTACCCTTGGCGTCAAAATAGGCGTCGAGTCCGGCGCCGAAGCGGTCCACGTCGAGCAGCCCGCTGGCCTTTATCATGGCGCCGAGCATGACGAGATTGGCCGCCCGGCCGTTGCCGGCGGCATTGGCCATGTCGGTGGCGTCCACGCCGTAGACTCTCACATTGTCGGGATAGCCGCTCTTCGCCACGAGCGAGGTGTTCACTATCACGAGCCCGCCGTCACGCATGCTGCCGATGAACTTGTCATAGGACGGCTCGTTCATGGCCAGGAGGATATCGAGTTTGGTGGGATAGGGACTGCCTATCTCCTCGTCGGAGATGACGACGCTGCAGCTGGCCGTCCCGCCGCGCATCTCCGCGCCGTAAGAGGAGGTCCAGCTCACGTTCTTGCCCTCGCGGGCGGCCACGTCTATGAGTATCTTGCCGGCGGTGAGCACGCCCTGGCCCCCGAAACCGGCCATGATGATGTCAGCCATCAGTCCTTACCTCCTCTGTCAACATATACGCCAACGGGGAAGACCTTCTCGGTCTCGTTTTTTATCTTGGCCATGGCGTCCACGGGGCTGAGCTTCCAGTTGGTCGGACAGGGGGAGAGGACCTCGATTATGGAAAATCCTCTGTTCTCCACCTGGTTCTGGAAGCCCTTCTTTATGTAACGCTTGGTCTCGTCTATGTGTTTTACGTCGTAGAGCGCGCCGCGCGCCGCAAAGGCCACGTCGCAGTTGGCGATGGTCTTGAGCATGTCGACGGGGTGGCCCATGGTCTTGGGGTCGCGCCCGGCCTTGCTGGAGAGGGTCTTGTCGCCGATGAGCGTGGTGGCCAGGTTGAGCTGCCCGCCCGTCATGCCGAATATGCCGTTGTTGACCACGACCATGGTGATGGGCACGTCGCGTATCGCGGCGTATATGGTCTCGGAGAGGCCGATGACATAGGAGCAGCCGTCTCCGGCGTGCACGTAGACCGTGGCGTCGGGGCGGACCTTCTTGATGCCTGTCGCCACGGCGGCACAGCGTCCGTGCGGGCCCGCTATGAACTCAAAATTCAGGGCGTCCTGCGACCAGAAGGAGCAGGCTATGTCCACGCAGCCGATGACGTGGTCCTGCAGCCCCAGCTCCTCTATGCTCTCGGCTATCAGTCGCTGTATAACGCCGTGGCCGCAGCCGCCGCAGTAGCCGGCGGTGTTGATAATGGACTCAGGCTTGCGGAAGACGGGCATCTCAAAGCACCTCCGTAGGTTTGATATTTCCCGCGAGAATCTCCTGGCAGTAAGCGATGATGCCCTCCACGGTCGGGATTTCCTTGGAGGTCAGATAGGCGTAGAGCGGTTTGGAAAACTCCGTTGCCAGCTGGATGTCCTCGCCCATCTGGGTGGTGATGCTCATCTCCACGCTGACATAGCCGCGCACGCTGTCCGGCACGCCGGCAAAGGCCCGGCGCGGGAAGGGCCACACGGAGATGGGGCGTATGAGGCCGAGCTTCATGCCGTCCCGCCTGGCCTGGCGCACCGCGCTCCGGCACGCCCGCGAGGAGATCCCGTAGGCCACCAGGACAAGCTCGGCGTCCTCCAGCATGAATTCCTCCCACCGCTGCTCGTTTTCGAACATGGACTCTATCTTCTCGCGCATATAGCGGTCATAGGCCTCGTAGCCCATATAGTAGCTGAGATTGTAGGCCTTGTTTTTCCTGGCCTCGCGCGGTTTGCCGGTCAGCGCCCAGTCGAATTTGTTCATATCGTGTTCGCGCGGTTCGGGCAGGACGCATTTTTCTATCATCTGACAGATTGCGCCGTCACTGAGTATCTCCACGACGTTGCGATACTTTTCGGCCAGGTCAAAGGCCAGATAGGTGAGGTCGGCGCACTCCTGCACGGAGGCCGGGGCCAGGACCAGCAGGCGCTTGTCGCCGTGGCCGCCGCCGCGGGTGGAGACCCAGTAGGAGTCCTGCCCGGCGGTTATCTCGCCGTCTCCCAGACCATAGCGCATGGCGTTCACTAGGACTGCCGGCAGCCCCGCAGCGGAGAGGTAAGATATCTCCTCCTGCTTGAGGTCGAAGCCCGGGCCGGAGGAGCTGCTCATACATCTGGCGCCGCAGGCGGCCGCTCCGAAGAGCATGCTCATGCTGGCAATTTCGTTCTCGCCCTGTATAAAAACGCCGCCGCGCTTTGCCATGTGCACCGACATGTACTCCAGTATCTCGCTCTGAGGAGTTATGGGGTATCCGGCATAGAAGCGGCAGCCGGCGCGCAGGGCGGCCTCGGCTATGGCCTCGTTGCCTTTCATCAGGACATAATCAACGCTCATAACATTAGCTCCTTCCGCTTTGCGTTTCATTCAACCGTGAAGACATAGTCCGGACAGACCTTATAGCAGATGCCGCAGCCTATGCACAGCTCCTCATTCACCTCAATAATCTCATATCCCTTCTTGTTCACGGTCTCAAGGGCTGTTATAGCCTTCCTGGGGCAGTTCGCCACGCAGAGCCTGCAGCCCTTGCACAGGTCTGTGTTTGCCTTTGCTTTTGCCATCTCGCGCCTCCTTGCCAGTAGTTGAACAGGTTCTTGCGAATTAAGTGAAACAAAATTTCACTATATAGGAATATATTTCGCTATTCTGATATAAATAATACAGCAAATATGACGTAATTGTAAATAGTGAAATGCAATTTCAGAGTAAGCGATAAAAAGTCGAGGGACAATTTAGCTAAGTGGGCAATTTTGAGGACGGATTTTGAAACGCCTGTATCATTATTTACAATTTATTTCTTGACGCGGGTCCGCCGGGAGTCTATTATATAAGGGAAGTATTGGGTTTGAGGTGAAACATGTCAGAAAATAATGCGGCTTCTCTGCAGGTGATAGAGCGCACTTTTGCGGTATTGGAGACAATTGCGGCCGAAAAGACCATGAGGCTCAATGACCTGTACGAGGCGACCGGTATCAACAAGGCCTCTCTGCTCAGGATACTTGCTAGCCTGTGCGGGTGCGGGTATGTGAACAAATCCGAGCGCGACGGGACCTACTCCCTGTCGTTCAAGGCCTTTGAGGTGGGAGTCAAGGCGGTCAGGACCAGCGAGATAGACTATGTGATAAGAAACACGCTCGAGGAGCTCTCCAAGAAGCACAACGTCGTGGCCCAGTTTTCCGTGGAGGACCACGACGAACTCTTCTGCCTGCAGAGCTATGACGAGAACAGCACGGGCTACACCGTTTACACGCGCGTGGGACAGCGCACGCCGATGTACTCCACGAGCGCGGGCAAGGCGATACTCAGCACGTATTCAAACGACGAGATACGCGAGAAGTGGAAACGGTATAATGTGCGCAAACTCTCGTCAAACACCATAACCGACCTGGACAGCTTGCTGAAGGACATAGCCCTGGTGAGACAGCGCGGCTTCGCCACGGACTATGAGGAATGCGAGCCGGGGCTGTACTGCGTGGGTACGGTGCTTCTTAACTTCAACCTCTGCCCCATCGGGGCCATAAGCCTCTCCACGGGCTCGCTGAGCGACGAGAGGCTCGCGGAGCTGAGCGAGGCCCTGCTGGAGCAGTGCCGGCGTCTATCGTACATGCTTGGCTATACCAACAAGTGAGCGGCCGGATTGTGACTGAGAATAAAAAGGGGCGGCTGATAGGATATCAGCCGCCCCTCTTTTGCATAGCGGGGGGATTGTATTTCAAAACAGGCTCGCAGTCCGCGCAAAAGGCGCCGCCGGAGATGTTGCCGGGCGCGCCCTCCCGCGCCGCCGGCCTTGGGGCATGGGATTTAGAGCGGATTGGGGCCGGGAAAAGCTATGCGCGGAGGGCATGCGGGCATATTTAATATGGGTATTGGACATATACGGCAAATGTGGTATAATACCCATAAGGCGCGAACTGCGCCTTGCAGATATTTTAGGAGGCAAGTTATGGCGAAAGATTTGGTTGCATATTTTTCCCCCACCGGCAACACGGCCAGAGTGGCGAAAAAGCTGGCGGAGGTGATCGGGGCGGATCTCTATGAGATCAGGCCCGCCGTGCCGTACACGGGCGCGGATTTGAACTGGATGGATAAGCATTCCCGCAGCACGCTGGAGATGAACGACGAGAAGTCGCGTCCGGAGCTCGCCGACCGGGATGCAAATATAGCGGAGTACGACAGGATATTCCTCGGGTTCCCCATCTGGTGGTATGTGGCTCCCAGGATAATCAACAGCTTCCTCGAGAGCTATGATTTTTCCGGCAAGACCATAGTGCCCTTCGCTACCTCCGGAGGGAGCGGATTCGGCAAGACGGTGACGGGGCTCACCCCGAGCTGCCCGGGGGCCATGATAAAATCCGGACGTCTCCTCAACGGAAATCCGGCGGAGGCGGAGCTCAGAAGCTGGGCTGACAACACCTGAGATAAGAACTGAAAAGCGGACCGGCCTGCGGGCCGGTCCGCTTTTTGCGTCTTATTGCCGGGGCTGAGGCGCCTGGCCGGGGATTTAGGCCCCGAAATAGGCGTTTATCTCCGCCATTCGCGCGGACTGGCGGACGTGGAAGGGACAGCGCGAGTCGCAGTGGCCGCAGGAGACACAGTCGGAAGCGCGCCGGGCCAGGTTCATGTAGTGATTCCGCGCCAGGGCGTCTCCGGCCCTGGAGAGGTCGTAGTACTTGTTTATGAGCCCCACGTCGAGGCCGGCTGGACAGGGCTGGCAGTGGTTGCAGTAGACGCACACGCCGTCCGTCTCGCCGGGCTCAAAGTCCGCGAGTATGGAGTAGTCCCGCTCGGCGGCCGGGGCGTCAAAGAAGCCGAGGACGCGGCGTAGGTCCGCCCGGTCCCGGGCCCCGGGGAGGACGGTTATCACGCCGGGCTTGTCCAGGGCGTACTGAAGGCACTGGTACTCGCTCAGCGCGCGGCGGAAGGGGGAGGTGCGCGCGTCGAGGAGCTGTCCGGCACTGAAGGGCTTCATGACGGAGATGCCCACTCCCTCGGCGGCACAGCGGCGGTAGAGGGCGGATCGCTCGTCCCGGTCGCCGATGCCGTACTCGCCGCGGCGGTGGTCGTAGGCCGGGTTTATGCTGAACATGAGCATGTCGAGCAGCCCCATGTCGAGCGCGCGGCTGGCGGCCGCCGGGGTGTGGGAGGACATGCCGATGTGCCGTATCACGCCCTGCTCCTTCAGCGAGGCCATGTACCTGAGAGTGCCGTGCGCGGCGACTGCCTCCAGGTCCCCGAGCTCGTCAATGCAGTGGATGAAGCCGAAATCTATGTAGTCCGTGCCCAGATTCCGGAGCTGCCACTCGATGCTGCGCTTTATCTCGTCCAGCTCAAGGGTCCAGCCGTACTGGCCGCTGCTGTAGTCGGCCCCGAAGTGTATCTGGAAATATACCCTGTCGCGCCGGCCGGCCACGGCCCGACCAAACGCGGCGAAGGGAGTGGCGTCCGCCGCCGCCATGTCGAAATAGTTTATGCCGCTCTCGAGCGCGAGCTCCACAGTGCGCTCGGTCTCGGCTTCGCCGGAGGCCCCCATGGAGCTGTTCCCAAGGCCGATGACGCTTATCTGCTCGCCGCCGTGCGGCAGAGTCCGGTACTGCATATTATCCCTCCTGAATTAATTGAGAGCCGGGGACCTGCGGGTCCCCGGCCCGATTATATGACGGAAACGGGCGGATGGCAAATGCCTGTATCGAATGCTGGGACATAGGAAAAAGCTATGGCTGCATTGGGGCGGGGACGCTCTCCGGCGTTCTATTGGGCCGCGCGGGGGAATAGATTGTCCACATGAGAGGCTTGAAAGGATTTGAAGCGGCGGCCGCGCTGCTGCCGCGGGACATGAGGCAGGCGGCCCTCGCGCTGAGCCCGGCCGCGAGGGTCGGGGTGGAGGAACTGCGGCTGCGGACGGGACAGCCCCTCAGGGCGCTGTCCGGTGGCGGAGAGCGCAGCCTGGGCGGGCGCGAGGTGGGCGGTGAGGACCTGAGCTCGCTCCTGGAGGCGGCCACGCACGGCTCGGCGCACACGGCCCTCGCCGGTATAAGGGCGGGCTTCGTGCCCCTGCCGGGCGGCTGCCGGCTGGGGCTCTGCGGAGAGGCCTCCGTCTCGGACGGCGGGGTGCTGACGCTCAGGCGGCTCTCCTCCGCCGCCATACGCATAGCGCATGAGGCGCCGGGCTGCGCTGCCGGCATCGAGGCCGCTCTGCTGGGGCGCGGAGTGCGCGACACGCTCATAGTCTCCCCGCCGGGGGCCGGAAAGACCACTCTGCTCAGGGAGCTGATAAGGCTGCTCTCCACGCGCGGGCGGCGGGTGGCCGTGGCGGACGAGCGGGGGGAGATAGCGGGAGTGTGCGCCTCGCTCCCGGCGTTTGACCTGGGGCCCTGCGCCGACGTGATGACGGGCGCCCCCAAGGCGGCCGCGGCGGAGATGCTGATAAGGGCCATGGCCCCGGAGGTCCTGGCCATGGACGAGATAACCTCGCCGGAGGACACGGAGGCCGCGCTCTTCGCCGCGGGCTGCGGCGTAAAGCTGCTGGCCACGGCCCACGCGGAGGGGGCGGAGGCGCTGAGGCGCAGGCCGCTCTACAGGCGGCTGCTGGACGAGCGTGTGTTTGAGCTGTGCGTGACCGTCAGGCGCGGGCCGGACGGCCGCCGGGAATACACTGTCGGGAGGCTGGATGCAAATTGAGGGCGATTGGGGCAATCCTGATAGCCGCGGCTTTCCTCGCGGCGGGCCTTGGGAGGGCGTCCGAGCTGAGGCGCAGGGCGGCTCTCCTCTCCTCGCTGGTCTCCGCGCTGGAGATAATGCGCGGGGAGGTGTCCCGGCTGGCGGGGCTGGACGAGGCGGTGGAGAGGCTCGAGCGGGCCGGCCCGGAGGCGGCGCGGGGCTTCTTCGCGCTGTTCGGGGCAGGGCTGGAGAGGCTGGGGGAGCTGGAGGTGTCCGAGCTCTGGGACGCGGCTGCGCGCTCCCTGCCGCTGAGGGACGACGAGAGGGAGGCCCTCTCCGCGGCGGGGCGCTGCCTGGGGCGATACGGGGCGGACGAGCAGCTCTCCGCCCTCTCGCGGAGCATAGAGGAGCTGGGGGCCTTCGCCGGGCGCGCCAGGGAGCAGGCGGAGAACGGCGGGAGGCTCTACACGGGCGCCGGCCTGGCCGCCGGGCTGCTGGCGGCCATTGCACTATACTGAACTGATGCGGGGGAGAGGACATGCAGGTTGACCTGATATTCAAGGTGGCGGCGGTGGGCATACTTGTCGCGGTGCTCAACATACTGCTCACGCGCTCCGGCCGGGAGGAGCAGGCGCTTATGGTCACGATAACGGGCCTGATAATAGTGCTGCTGCTGGTGGTGCAGAAGATAAACGAGCTATTTGAGCTGATACGCGACCTGTTCGCCTTCTGATATGGATCTGGCGTTCAAGGTGGCCGTGGGCGGCGTGTGCGCCGCGCTGCTCGCGCTGGTAATAAGGCGGCACAACGCCGAGCTGGCCCTCTGCCTAACAATGGCGGGCTGCGCCGCCGTGCTCGCCGCCGTGCTCGGCCTGGCGGACGGGCTGAGGGACGCGCTGGCGAGGGCCCGGGAGATGTCCGGGCTGTCGAGCGCCCTGCTCTCGCCGGTGGTCAAATGCGCCGCGATTGGGGTGGTGTGCCGGATAGGCTCAGACGCCTGCAGGGATTCGGGCAGCGCGGCGCTGGGCTCCGCGATGGAGTTCGCCGGGGCCGTCGCGGCATTGTGGGTGGCCCTGCCGCTGCTCTCGTCACTGCTGGATACCGTCGAGGGGGTGGTGGGGTGAAGCGGCTTTTGACGGGAATTGCCGCGCTGCTCTGCGCGGCCGCGCTGGCCTGCCCGGCGCTGGCGGAGGACTACGGCTCGGGCGAGGTGGAGGAGGCCCTGCCGGAGGAGGCCAGGGAGATACTGGGCGACGTGGGGGTGGACGACGCCCTCGAGCCGGAGGGGATGTTCTCAAGGCTCTGGGACGCGGCGGCGGAGAAGCTGGGCTCGCTCTGGCGCGGCGCGGCAAAGAGCGCGGCGGAGCTTATAGCGGTGGCTCTGCTGTGTTCGGCCGTGTCCGCGCTGGCGGAGG
This sequence comes from uncultured Oscillospiraceae bacterium, assembly GCA_944385755.1. GTDB lineage: Bacteria > Bacillota > Clostridia > Oscillospirales > Oscillospiraceae > Scatomorpha. The sequence continues at coordinate 9,003 of CALWYN010000070.1, read as the reverse complement.
GCGGGGCCAGGGAGTATGTCCTGCTCGGGGGCGTGCTGGCCGCCGCGGCGATAGCCGTGGGGGACGCCAGGACCTTTATCTCGGCCGGGGCCGAGACTCTGGGCACGCTGAGCGAGTTCTCCCACGCGCTGCTGCCGTCGCTGACGGCCGCGGCGGCCGCCGGCGGGGCCGTGACCTCGGCCGCGGCGAAATACGCGGCCACCGCGCTGTTTATGGACGTGCTGATAACGGCGGCCAGGGCGCTGGTCCTGCCGCTGGTGTACATATACATGGCCGCCGCCGTGGCGCATGCCGCCACGGGGAACAGCGCGGCGGAGGGGGCCGCGAAACTGCTGAAGTGGCTGGCCGTGACGGTGACGACGCTGATAATGACTGCCTTTACCGCCTATCTGTCCATAAGCGGGGCCGTCTCCGGCTCGGCGGACGCGGTCACGCTAAGGGCGGCGAAGAGCGCCATATCGGCGGCTCTGCCTGTGGTGGGCGGCATCATCTCGGACGCGGCGGGGACGGTGGTCGCCGGGGCGGGGCTCATCAAAAACGCTGTCGGCGCCCTCGGACTGCTGGCCACGGCGGCGGTGTGCCTGACTCCGTTTTTATCCCTGGGCCTGCAGTACCTGATGTACAAGCTCGCCGCCGCGCTCGCCTCGGCCTTCGCGGAGAGCCGCCTCTCATCTCTCATAGGCGCGCTGGGAGGGGCGTTCGGAATGGTGCTGGGGATTGTGGGGGCGGCGGCATTGATGCTGTTTCTCTCCGTGGTCTCGCTGGTCAGGACGGTGACGGTATGACGGGCCTGCTGTCCGGCTGGATAAAGGCGGTTTGCGGCGCGGCGGTAGTGTGTGCCGCGGCCATGGCCCTCTGCCCGGAGGGGAAGGTCCGGCGCGTGCTCAAACTGGTGTGCGGCGCCGTCATGGCGGCGGCCCTGCTCTCACCGGTGGTGGAGCTGGACTTTGACGCCTACTCCGAGGCCCTGGCCCGCTACGGGGAGGAGGCCAGGCGCACGGCCGAGGGCGCCCGGGAGGAGGCCAGGGAGCTGAACCGCGCCGTCATAGAGACGGAGTGCGCGGCATATATATTGGACAAAGCGGAGGCCCTGGGGCTGGGACAGTGCGAGGCCTCGGTGCGCGCGGAGTGGAGCGCGGAGGGGTTCTGGGTCCCGCGGGAGTGCACCATAAGCCGCGCGGGCGGCTTTGACCGGGCGCTGTCGGCCGCCGTTGAGGCGGACCTGGGCATACCGGCGGAGTGCCAGAACTGGGAGGCTGAGGGATGAAACACTGGGGCGAGCTGCTGATGAAATACAGATACGTGCTGCTGCTGGTGCTGGCCGGGGCGGTGCTGATGCTGCTGCCGTCAGGCTCCGGCGGTGGGGAGGACAGCGGCGGCACGGAGGCGGAGGAGCGGCTTGAGGCCGTGCTCTCCGAGATAGACGGGGTGGGGCGAGTGGGCGCGCTGTACTCCGAGAGCGGGGTGGTAATAGTCTGCGAGGGAGCCGGTTCCGCGGCGGTGAGGCTGAATGTGACAAACGCGGTGGCGGCCTACACCGGCTTCGGCAGCGACCGGATAACGGTGCTGAAAATGAAAACTGACTAAATGGGAGGCAAAAACGTGAAAAAGGCGAAACGCAACATCATCATCGTGACGGTCCTGCTCTTTGTCTGCGCGGCCGTTTACCTCAACTGGAGCTATAACAACAGTTGGGGAAAGGCGGACGAGGCCATGGTGGAGGCGGAGGACGAGGCCATGGCGGCCGCCGCCGCGGAGGGGGCCGCGGCGGAAGAGGCCTTTGACTATTTCGCCGAGGCCAGGCTGACCCGGCAGACCTCGCGAGACGAGGCGCTGAGCCTGCTCCAGACCGCGGCGGCCTCGGAGTCGGCCTCGCAGGAGACAATCGACGGGGCGATGGACGCGATCGCCGCGATGGCCCAGTGGTCGATGCAGGAGACGCAGATAGAGAACCTGCTGCTCGCCAAGGACTTTGACGACTGCGTGGTCTACATGTCCGACGACAGCGTGACCGTGGCGGTGCCGGCGCCCATGGAGGGCCTGAGCGAGGCGGCGGTGGCCCGAATAACGGAGACGATAACGGCCGAGACGGACTATGACGCCACCCAGCTGAGGGTCATAGAGATAAAGGACGGCGGCATTGGGACGGACACGGGAGAGCTGATGGAGGACGGGGAGAATATCGACACGGGAGAGAGCGCCGGTACGGACGAGGTATCGGATGCCGTCCTGGCGACGCCGTCGCCCTCCGCGGCGGCGAGCCCGGCCGCATGAGCGGAAAACCCCGGCGGCGTCACGCCGGAGCGTGCGCCGCCGGGGCTCATTCAACTGTGAACACGTCCTCGATTTTTACACCGAAAACCGCCGCGATGTGCCAGGCCAGGGCCAGGGAGGGGTTGTATTTGCCGTTTTCCAGGTTGCCGATGGTCTCCCGCCGCACGCCGACCAGGGCGGCGAGCTCCTCCTGCTTCATGCCCAGCCGGGCGCGGTATTCCCTTATCCTATTCTTTATCACCGGCGTACCACCTCTCGCGGAAAGACAGGGCGGCGGAGCAGACAGAATAGGAGACGACGGCCGCGGCCCAGCCCCAGGCGAAGGCGCCGCCGAGCACATTGCCAGGGCTCGCCGCGCCGGAGATGAAACCGGCGAGCGCCGCCGCGGCGGAGACCAGCATGCCGAGAAAAAAGCCGGCGGCCGCGGAGACGAGGATCTGGCGGTCGAGATACTCGTCGGACGGGGCGAAGAAGTGCTCAAACTCCACGGCGAAGGCGAAAAAAGTCAGGAAAAGCCGCTCCTCGGTAAAGACGCCCACAAATCCCAGCAGGGAGAAAAAACCGATGGAGCCGCAGAGCAGACGGCGAAGTTTCATTGGGTGACCTCCATGTGATGTATTTCGCTTATTATGTGATAAATATACCACATAATACACGGACTGTCAAGGGGAATTCACTTTGCCTCTTGCCATGGACATGGAGAGGTGATATAATAAAGACACAATCAATATAGGGGAGCTGGGTTTTCCCGGCTGAGACAGGGCTAAGCGAGGCCCGTACCCTTGAACCTGATGCGGGTAATGCCGACGTAGGAAAGCCTGAAAGCGCGCCGGCTGTGCAGCCGGCGCGCTTCGCTTTTGCCCGCTTCGGAAAGACAAAGGAGAGGTATGTATGAAAAGGACAAAATCGCGCACAAGGCTGCTGATGCTCTGCGAGGCGGCGATGATGCTCGCCCTCGCGCTGATACTCAACAGGCTGAAGCTCTGGGAGATGCCGCAGGGCGGCTCGGTGGACCTGGCCATGGTCCCAATCTTTCTCTTCGCGCTGCGCTGGGGCCTGGGCTGGGGGCTTATAGAGGGCTTCATCTTCGGCCTGCTGCAGATGTTCATCGACGGCGCCATCGCCTGGGGCTGGCAGAGCCTGCTGCTGGACTACCTCGTGGCCTTTACTCCGCTGGGAATCGCGGGGCTGTTCCGCGGGAAGGGCAAGGGCATATTCGCCGGCATAACGCTCGGCTGCCTGCTGCGCTTCATCGTGCACTACATCAGCGGCGTCACCATTTACGCCATAACCATGCCGACCGAGTGCCTGGGCATGACTTTCGTGAACAAGTGGACCTATTCCCTGGTCTACAACGGCAGCTATATGCTCATTGACACCGTCATCTGCCTGGCGATATTCGCTCTGCTGTACAAGCCTTTGGACAAATACATCCAGGCGAGGGACGTGCTGGCTCAGCGCAGCTGAGTCCGGCGGAGGCCGCGGAGAATAACGTGGGGACCGGGCGCTGCCCGGTCCCCTGTTTTGGGGCCGCGCCTGGGGCGGGGCCTCCCGGCCCTTGCGCGCAGGGGAAAAAGACGGTATAATGCTGGTACTTTGTTTTAGGGGTGTGGCCTATGGCGGACTCGCTGGAGAGGATACTCCCGCGCGTGCAGAAGCCCGCGCGCTATGTCGGCGGGGAATACAACGAGGTTATAAAGGACAGGGCGCAGGTGAAGCTGCGCATGGCCTTCTGTTTCCCGGACGTGTATGAGATAGGCATGTCAAACATGGGCATGCAGATACTCTACGGCGCCATAAACGCCGAGCCGGACATCTGGTGCGAGCGAGTGTTCGCACCCTGGGGGGACATGGCGGAGGAGATGCGCAGAAACTCCGTGCCGCTCTACGCGCTGGAGAGCGGCGACGCCCTGGGGGAATTCGACGTTCTGGGCTTCTCCCTGGGCTATGAGATGGCCTACTGCACGGTGCTGGACATGCTGGACATGGCCGGACTGCCCGTGAGGAGCGAGGACAGGCCGGAGCTCTCGCCGCTGGTGTTCGCGGGCGGGACGAGCTGCTGCAACCCCGAGCCCATGGCCGAGTTCTTCGACCTGATGGTGCTGGGCGAGGGCGAGGAGGCGGACATAGAGGTGCTGCGCCTCTTCCAGAGGGCGCGCGACGCCGGCTGGACGAAGAGCGCCTTCCTGCGCGAGGCGGCTAAGATAGGCGGGGTCTACGTGCCCAGCCTGTACGAGCCCGTGTATAACTCCGACGGGACGCTCGCGGAGCTCAGATGCCTCGAGGGCGCGCCTGAGGTGGTGACCAAGCGCATAGTCACGGACCTGGACGCGGCCTATTATCCCACAAAGCCGGTCGTGCCCTCCACGGAGATCGTACATGACCGGGTGAACCTCGAACTCTTCCGGGGCTGTGTCCGGGGCTGCAGGTTCTGCCAGGCGGGCTATGTCTACAGGCCCATAAGGGCGAGAAGCGCCCAGAAGGTCATAGAGCTGGGCCGCGAGATGCTGGAGAACACGGGCTGCCAGGAGGCGACGCTCCTGAGCCTCTCCAGCAGCGATTACCGCCATCTCCCCGAGGCCTGCGACGGGCTGCTCGACTGGTGCGAGCCCAGGAGCATAAGCCTCTCCCTGCCCAGCCTGAGGGCGGACAACTTCTCGATGGAGCTGATGGCCAGGCTGCAGAAGGTGCGCCGGGGAGGGCTTACCTTCGCCCCGGAGGCGGGGACGCAGAGGCTGCGCGACGTGATAAACAAGAACGTCACGGAGGAGGAGCTGCTCAACACCTGCCGTATAGCCTTCGAGGGGGGCTGGAACGGCATAAAGCTGTATTTCATGCTCGGGCTCCCCACGGAGACGGACGAGGACGTGGGGGGCATAGCCGAGCTGGCCGCCCGGGTGCTGCACGTGTGGAGGGAGAGCTCGCCCAACAAGCAGCGCGGTGTCAGGATAACCGTGAGCACGAGCTGCTTCGTGCCCAAGCCGCACAGCCCCTTCCAGTGGGAGGCGCAGGTGGACATGGCGGAGTACCGCCGGCGCGTGGAACTGCTTAGGCGCAGCATAACGGCGAAAAACGTCACCTATAACTGGCATGATGCCGACACGAGCTTCATCGAGGCCGCGCTCTCCAGAGGGGACCGGCGGGTCGGGATGGCGATAGAGGCCGCCTGGCGGCGCGGGGCCCGGCTGGAGGCCTGGAGCGACTATTTCAGCTTCCAACGCTGGTTGGACGCCTTCGCCGACTGCGGGCTCGACCCGGCGTTTTACGCCACGCGGGAGAGGGGAGAGGACGAGTGCCTGCCCTGGAGCCGGGTGAACATGGGTGTGCGCACGCAGCTGCTGCTGCGGGAGCGGCACAGGGCCTACGAGGGGAAGCTGTCGCCGGACTGCAGGGCCGGCTGCTCCGCCTGCGGGGCCGCCGCCCTGCTGGATGAGGGGGTGAAGTGCGATGGATAGGCTGAGGCTGAGATTTGAAAAGACCGGCAAGGCCGTGTATATCTCGCACCTGGACCTGATGCGCGTGGCCCAGCGCGTGTTTCTGCGCGCGGGTGTGCCGCTGAGGTACAGCGAGGGCTACAATCCGCACGCGCTCATCTCAATCTGCCTGCCGCTGTCCGTGGGCACGGCGAGCCTCTGCGAGCTGATGGACTTCCGTGTGGCGGCCGGGTTGGACCTGCAGGAGCTGCCCGGGAGGCTGACGGCCGTGTCGCCGGAGGGGATAAGGTTCCTGGAGTGCTATGAGCCGGAGAGGAAGGCCGCCGGGATAAAGTGGCTGGAGGTCGGGGGCGAGCTGGAGTACGACGGGCGCGCCGCCCGCGACATCGCCGGAGAGGTAGAGGAGTTTTTCGCCCGGGAGCACGTGGAGGTCACGCGGCGCACGAAGCGCGGAGAGGGCAGGTTTGACCTGGCCGGCCACCTGAGGGGGTTCAGGGTGGAATCCGCTGAGGGTGAGAAGCTCACTCTGAGGGCCCTCGTCTCCGCCCAGGAGCCGACCGTGAAGCCGGAGCTGCTCCTCGACGCGCTGAGGCAGTCGGCGCCGCCTCTGGCGCCGGATTTCGGCAGGTTCACGCGGATAGAGACCTATGACGCGGATATGCGGGTGTTCAGATAGCGCCCGCCGGATAGAATAGATATAAGCGCACGCGGCGCCCTTCCGGACGCCGCGTGCGTCAGTGTATCGAAAAAGCCTCGCAGAGTTTCGCCGCCCGCGGGCGGCGAAAGAAAGTGAGATCGTTTTTCCGGCGGCGTGTACGTCGGAAAAACACTTTGCGCGGAGCGAGCGTCGAATTGTCCGCCTGTGGCGGACAACCGAGGCGCGAAGCGAAGTGCAAGCCCCTTTGTCAAAGAAGGCAGCGCCTTCTTTGACAAGCTGAAGCGTGCCTCAGTCCCAGGGGAGCTCTACCACGGTGGGCTCGTGGCGGACGGCCGGGAGGAAAATTTCCGTAAGGTCGGCCGTGCGCAGCTTCAGGCTGGAAGTGTTCACACAGGGGTGGCAGCCAAAATACTCCTCTTTGAGCACGTCGGAGTCCACCAGCAGGGTGACGCGGTTTTCAACATCGTTCATGAGCCCCATGACGGAGACTGAGCCGGGGGCGACGCCGAGCAGGCGGCCCATGTCCTCCGGAGAGCCGAAGGAGAGACGGGCGGAGTTTATCTGCGCCGAGAGGTCCCGGGTGTGGAAGGGCTTGTCACCCGGCATGAGCAGCAGGTAGAACCGGGTCTTCTGCCGGTTGCAGAGAAAGAGATTCTTGCATATGAGCACGCCGAGTACGGCGTCTATCTCGTGGCAGGCCTCCATGGTGTCGGCGTGGCCGTGGTCGGTGCGCTTATAGGCTATGCCCAGCGAGTCGAGCAGGTCGTAGGTGGCCATCTCCACGGCGGAGCGGCCCGCCGTGTCGGCCGGGCGGCCGTCGTACAGCTCCATATCCATAAGTATTGCCTCCGTTCTTGTAGTCAACGGAGGCAATCATACCACTGTCCGCGGAAAAAATCCAGCTCTAATCAGCCGAGTGCCACGTCGAGCACCATCATCACCGAAAAACCGACCAGAGTGAAGAGGGCCATCAGGCCGCGGCGCTCGTTGGTCTGACTCTCCGGTATCAGCTCCTGCACGACGACGTATATCATGGCTCCTGCGGCGAAACTGAGCAGATATGGCAGCAGTGGCCTCGCTGCGAGCACGAGCAGGGCCCCGGCCACGCCCGCGGCGGGCTCCACGGCCGCGCTGAGCTGGCCGAGGAAAAAAGCCCTGCCGCGGCTGGCGCCGTCGCGGAACATTGGCACGCTCACCGCCGTGCCCTCCGGGAAGTTCTGTATCCCCACCCCCAGGGCGAGCATGCAGGCCGAGGCCAGAGTGGCGCCCTCGAGGCCATAGGCCAGGGAGCCGAAGGCCACCCCCACGGCCATGCCCTCCGGGATGTTGTGCAGCGTCATGCTGGCCATGAGCATCAGGCAGCGGCGAGCGGGCGCGCAGGGCGCCACACTCCGGTGGGAGGAGAAGTGCTCATACGCCCGGTCGCCCGCGAAGAGCAGGACGCCGCCGCCCAGAAAGCCCGTGAGCGCGGTCAGCCAGACGTTCATGCCCAAGCTGCCGGCCAGCTCCATTGCCGGGGAGAGCAGGGACCAGAAGGAGGCCGCCGTCATGACCCCGGCGGCGAAACCGAGCATCGAATCCAGGACGTTCTTGTTGACCTCCCGGAAGAAAAACACCAGCGCGGCGCCCAGGGCCGTGAAGGACCAGGTGAACAGCGTGGCGAGCAGGGCCTGCCAGACATGGCCGAGGCCCGAAAACCAGTCAAACATATCATACCCCACAGAAGCGTTCTCCAGGCATGATATGCGAGAGGGCGGCCGGAGGTTCTGCGGGCACATTTCCACTGCCCGCCGCAGAACGCCCGGTGAGGGCCGGATATGGCGGGGAAACGGCGCGTTTTAAGTTTATGAATGCGTCTGCACAGCAAAAAAAGCGCCCTCAGGCGCCGTATCTCCCCCCCCAAAAAACATCTGACCCTCACCGAGCGTTCTGCGGTGAGGGTCAGATGCGTTGATTCTTGGTATCTAACATCAATTTAACCTCTCTTTCTACAGACTTCGGAATACCAGCTCCATGCGTTATGCTGGGATCATGTGCCTTGGGCCCCGCTGATTATGCTGTAATACTACCCATTTTGGTGTTTATGCTTTTTGCCAAGCCATGCTGCATTTAACCAGGACCTCAGTGGCCTGTCCGCACGACACACGGCGCTGGGCCGGACTTCCGATTCCGGATAAGGCGGCGCTCCCTCCGGTGCGCGCCTTCACCTTCTGGTCATAATATACCACCGGACCGGATGAATGTCAAGAGAATATATACTTGTTCCACAAATTTGTCCAGTTTCACAAAAATGTCAACTATACTCTTCAGAGTTGGGAATAGCGGAGTATCTGTGATAAAATAAAAATGTTCGGCCGCATTACAATATTGTATTTTCGCCCCGCCTCCCGGCGGGGCAGATTTATTTGGGTGAGCGCGGGCAGGGCCTCCCGCAGGCCGCGGCAGGGCTGCGGGCACGGGGCGCGGCCCCTCGTCCATTGAATTTTTCCGTGGCGCTCCGGCCACGATATTATGAGTGGGAATGGGCAATTGTTGGGATAATGGTACAAATTACGCTGAATTGACGGGCGGGAATTTGACAGTATACATAACCGCATCTACGATTTTTTTCGTTAGTAGCAGCGTAAAAATCATTTT